>JAYPFZ010000144.1:0-1580 GCA_038126555.1 Betaproteobacteria bacterium | reverse complement strand
GCCGGCATGGTCTGGGTGGGGTGGCGTTCGTCAGACCACTGAATCAAGGTGGGCACCAAACCTTGCAAGCCCATCTGACCGTCTGGCGGGATGGTGATCTGCCAAGACCAGGGGCCCCGTTGCATGGGGTGCACGCCACCCACCGCCTCGCTCAGTCGGGCCTGAGCCGCGTGAATGTCTGAACACCGCACCACCCAAGTGGCCAGGCGAGGCTGCGCCAACAAGGCCGGGTCATCCATTCCAAACCAACGGGGTCGAATCGGTGCAGGGGCCAGGGGATCAGGCGCGATGACTTCCAAATACACCGACTCCCCCAAACGCATCAAATGATTGTGCGTGGCCATGCCCTCGTGAGCACCACCAGGGCCCGGGCCAACGCCCAGGGTCGCATTCACCCAGGCATCACCCTCGGACAAAGCCGAGGTCGTGATGACCACATGATCCAGTGTGCAGCTCATGACGACATCAGGCCTTGCGGCGTGCCCGAACCGCTTGCGCCAACAATTCGGCCACTTGGACCGAATGGTCCCAGCCCAGGCAGGCATCGGTGATGCTTTGACCATAGCGCAATTGGTGGATGTTGTCCTTGCCCGGTGTGAATTTCTGCGCGCCGGCCTCGATGTGACTCTCGACCATGAGGCCAAACACCTGATTCGAGCCGCCACGAATTTGTTCGGCGATGTTCTGGGCCACCTCGATTTGCTTTTCGTGCTGCTTGCTGCTGTTGGCATGGCTGCAATCCACCATCAAGCGGTCGTTGAGTTTGGCCTCGCGCAACACCTTGCTGGCCGCCTCCACGCTTTGCGCGTCGTAGTTGGGGGACTTGCCGCCGCGCAAGATCACATGGCAGTCGGCGTTGCCCTTGGTTTGCACAATGGCCACTTGACCGTTTTTATGAACCGACAAGAAGTGGTGACCGCGCTCGGCAGATTGAATCGCGTCGATGGCGATTTTGATGTTGCCATCGGTGCCGTTTTTAAAGCCAATGGGGGCCGACAAACCAGAGGCCAGCTCCCGATGCACTTGACTCTCGGTGGTGCGCGCGCCAATCGCTCCCCAGCTGATCAGGTCGCCAATGTATTGCGGTGAAATCACGTCGAGGAACTCCGAACCCGCGGGCAAGCCCATGCGGTTGATTTCAATCAGCAATTGCCGCGCAATGCGCAACCCTTCGTCGATGCGGTAGCTCTCATCCAAATACGGGTCGTTGATCAGGCCCTTCCAACCCACCGTGGTGCGGGGCTTTTCAAAGTAAACCCGCATCACGATTTCCAAATCATCGGCGTATTGCTCGCGCAAAACCTTGAGGCGGCGCGCGTAATCGATGGCAGCCGCCGGGTCGTGAATGGAGCAAGGGCCCATGATGAGCAACAAGCGATCATCCGCGCCCTTCATGATGCGGTGAATCGAGCGTCGCGTTTGGGTGATGAGTTGCTCCACCGGCGAATGGTGAATCGGGAAAAAGCGGATGAGGTGTTCTGGCGGCGGCAGCACGGTAATGTCCTTGATGCGTTGGTCATCGGTCTGACTGGTGATTTCGCTACCCGGTTGATATCGAGCGTCTGCTGCTTGCGTCATGG
>JAYPFZ010000143.1:0-1599 GCA_038126555.1 Betaproteobacteria bacterium | reverse complement strand
TTCACGCCCATCATCAATGCGCCCGAAGTGGCCATTTTGGGCGTTTGCAAGAGCCAAATGGAGCCCGTGTGGAATGGCAAAGAGTTTGTGCCCCGACTCATGCTGCCCCTGAGCCTGACTTGGGACCATCGCGTGATTGATGGTGCCGCCGCAGCCCGCTTCAATGCCCATTTGGGCCAAATCCTTGGCGACTTCCGCCGAGTGCTTCTGTAAACCGAAGGAGCCCGCTCAACATGGCAACCCTCGACATTCAGGTCCCCGACATTGGGGACTTCAAAGACGTGGCCGTGATCGAAGTGCTGGTCAAACCCGGTGACACCGTCGCCGTGGACCAAAGCCTCATCACCGTCGAATCCGACAAAGCCTCCATGGAAATTCCCTCCAGCCATGCTGGGGTGGTGAAGGCCCTCAAGGTGAAGTTGGGCGATACGGTCAACCAAGGTTCGGTGGTGCTGGAACTTGAAACCAGCGATACCGCCGGGGCAGCAGCTGCGCCCGCAGCATCGGCCCCAGCCCCTGCGGCACCGTCGGCAGCCCCTGCCGCACCCGCAGCCGTGCCTGCCCCTGAGGCTGCCCAGTTCAAGGGCCAGGCCGATGTGGACTGCGACGTCTTGGTGTTGGGCGGTGGCCCGGGTGGCTACTCGGCAGCGTTCCGCGCGGCCGATTTGGGCTTGAGCGTGGTCGTGGTGGAGCGCTACAGCACCCTGGGTGGGGTTTGCCTGAACGTGGGCTGCATTCCCTCCAAGGCCTTGTTGCACGTGGCCGCCGTGATGGATGAGGTGTCTCACCTGGGCGATTTGGGCATTGAGTTTGGCAAGCCCGTGGTCAGCATCGACAAGCTGCGCACCCACAAGGAAAAAGTCATTGGCAAGCTCACCGGCGGCCTGGGTGCCATGGCCAAAATGCGCAAAGTCACCGTGTTGCGGGGCTATGGCCATTTTGTGGGTAGCCATCAGTTGGAAGTGGAAGAAACCACAGGCAGCGCCCAAGACAAAACCGGCAAAACCTCGGTGGTTCAGTTCAAGCGCGCCATCATTGCGGCGGGCTCGCAAGCGGTGCACCTGCCGTTCTTGCCCGACGACCCCCGCGTTGTCGACTCCACAGGTGCCTTGGCCCTGCAAAGCGTGCCCAAGAAAATGCTCATCGTGGGCGGCGGCATCATTGGCCTGGAAATGGGCACCGTTTACAGCACCCTGGGCGCACGACTCGATGTGGTGGAAATGATGGACGGCCTGATGCAGGGCGCTGATCGCGACCTGGTGAAGGTGTGGGAGAAGATGAACAAAGGTCGCTTCGACCGCATCTTGCTCAAGACCAAAACCGTGGGCGCGCAAGCTACGCCTGAGGGCATCAAAGTTCAATTCGAAGGGCTAGACGGCACCCAGAGCGAGGGCACCTACGACCTGGTGCTGCAGGCCGTGGGCCGCACGCCCAACGGCAAGAAGATTGGTGCCGACCAAGCTGGCGTGGCCGTGACGGAACGAGGCTTCATCAACGTGGACATTCAAATGCGCACCAACGTGCCGCACATCTTCGCCATTGGCGACATCGTGGGCCAGCCCATGCTGGCGCACAAAGCGGTGCACGAGGCCCACGTGG
>JAYPFZ010000142.1:0-1622 GCA_038126555.1 Betaproteobacteria bacterium | reverse complement strand
AATTGGTCGAACGCGGGTCCCAGGCGAAGCAATCGCCACGGGGCACGGGCAAGGCCTGCCATTCGGGGTTGCGAGCGGCCTGCTGGAAGGCCTCAGCAAAGTCTTGGGCACGAACGCCTTGGTGCAAGGCGGCGTGCACCTCGGCGTCGGTGGGCCACAGTTCGTGCAAATGCACGGGTTGCCCTTGGCCGTCGGTGGTCAGCGGCTCGTGCAGCGGGTCCAAGCCGGCATGACCGGCCAGCGCCAATGCCACCACCAGCGGGGGCGACATCAAAAATGCCAAATCCAGGTCGGGGTGTATGCGCCCGGGGAAATTGCGGTTGCCCGAGATGACGGCCACCGCCGATAAGCCCTCGTTGGCTTGGGCCTGCGTGATCGCGGGCAACAGTGGCCCTGAATTGCCAATGCAGGTGGCGCAGCCATGGCCCACCACATGAAAGCCCAGGGCCTCCAAATCGTCCAGCACACCAGCTCGCCGCAGGTAGTGCGCCGCAGCGGGTGAGCCCGGGGACAAGGAGGTTTTGACCCAGGCCGGCGGGCGCACACCGCGCACTCGCGCTTTGCGGGCCACCAATCCTGCGGCCATGAGCAAGGCGGGGTCGCTGGTGTTGGTGCAACTGGTGATGGCCGCCAATGCCAGGGCAAACGGCGGCAGGCCCGAAGGGGTGGCGGCGGGCAAGGCACTCAGGCCGCGATGGTTTAACAAGGCTTGGCGCAGGTCCGACAGCGGTCGGGCATCTTGGGGTCGGGTGGGGCCACTGATGGTGGCTTGCACCTGGCTCAGGTCCAGCGTCAGCTCCTGGGTGTAACGGGGCGATGCGCCGGGGTCGAACCACAGGCCTTGGGCCTGCGCGTAGGCGGCCACGCGCGCCACCTCCGCCTCGCTGCGGCCCATGGCTCGCAAATGCGCCAGGGTCTGGTCATCCACGGCAAAGCACGCGGTGGTCACCCCATACTCGGGCGCAAGGTTGGCCAGCACCCCGCGCTGGCCCACCGTCAGTGTGGACACACCGGGACCAAAAAATTCGACAAAACAATCGCCCGGCGCCAGCTGGCGAATCGCTTGCGTGACGCGCAAACCCAAGTCGGTGGCCGTTACCCCGGCGGGCAACTGACCCGTGAGGCGAATCCCCAGGACCTCGGGGATGCGCAACAGCGTGGGCATGCCCAACATCACGGTTTGGGCTTCCAAACCGCCCACCCCCCAGCCCAGCACGCCCAAGGCGTTGATCATGGGGGTGTGGCTATCGGTGCCAATGAGGGTGTCGGGAATCAGCAGGGGGGCGCCCTCGGTGGGCACTTCACGCACCACGGTGGCGAGTTGCTCCAGATTCAGGGTGTGCATGATGCCCGTGCCGGGCGGGTGAATCTGCACCCCCTCGAAGGCTTGAGACGCCCAGCGCAAAAACCGGTAGCGCTCCGCGTTGATCTGCATTTCGCGCTTGAGGTTGGCATCGGCCGCACCCGCTTGGGCATGCACGTGCACCGAAAGGGAATGGTCCACCGACACATCCACGGGCAAGGTGGGGTTCAAGACCTTGGGGTCACAACCGGCCTCGCGCAAGGCGTCGCGCAGGGCGGCCAAATCCACCAAAGCGGGGGTGCTGGTGGTGTCGTGCATG
>JAYPFZ010000141.1:0-1634 GCA_038126555.1 Betaproteobacteria bacterium | reverse complement strand
GGGTGGGTGCGGCTTTCGATGCGCAACTGCCGCATATCGAGGCGAGAGGCGATCCACCCCAGCACAAAGGCCACGGGCAATGCCAAGAGCCAGGTGCTGAGGTCAAGGTCCATAGGGCGAGTCGGGCGGGGGAATGGCCATGGGCGGCTGTTGGCCGTCGTCTTTGGCTGCTGCAGATTTGTTGGGGCTGGAGAGGCTGGGCACCACCGGCTGGCCAGCGGGGGTTTTGTTTTGACGCCACCAGCGCGGGACCATGGCCAAGACGCCCAAGATCACGCCGGCGATGAGGGTGATGAGCACCACCACGACCAGCGGAGCAACCCACTGATGACCGAAAAAGAAATGCACCGTGACGTCGTGCTGGTTATTCAGCGCGAATGCGAACAGGGTGAAAAAGAAAACAGCCTTGAGCAACCAGCCCAACAGGCTCAACAATCGTCTCAAACCAGGCCCTCCGAGTGTGGACTGATTGTATGCACGTCGACTCAGTCGTCGGACGGCTTGACGGCTTTGGATTGGGCAACAGCTTCGCGCAAGGCTTTGCCAGGTTTGAAATGGGGAACGCGTTTTTCAGGAATGGCCACCTGCTCGCCAGAGCGCGGATTGCGCCCCAGGCGAGGCGGGCGACGGCTGATGGCAAAACTGCCAAAGCCACGCAGCTCGATGCGATGCCCTTTGACGAGGGCATCGCTCATGGCGTCCAAGATGGCCTTCACGGCCAGCTCCGCATCGCGATGCGTGAGCTGTTTGAACCGCTCGGCCAGTTGATCAACCAAATCGCTGCGTGTCATGACGACAACATCACTTGGTGTCGTTGTTGTCCAGCTTGGCGCGCAGCAGTGCGCCCAGGCTGGTGGTGCCAGCGTTGCCAGTGGTCTGGTTCAGGCTGGCCATGGCTTCTTGCTGGTCGGCGGCATCCTTGGCCTTGATGGACAACTGGATGTTGCGGGTCTTGCGATCCACGTTGACCACCACGGCAGAGACTTCGTCGCCTTCTTTGAGGACGTTGCGGGCATCGTCCACGCGGTCCACCGAGATTTCGCTGGCGCGCAAGTAGCCCAGGATGTCTTCGCCCAGGTCGATTTCAGCGCCTTTGGCATCCACGGTCTTGACCTTGCCGGTCACGATGGCGCCTTTGTCGTTGATCGACACGAAGGTGGTGAAGGGGTCAGCGTCGAGTTGCTTGATGCCCAAGGAGATGCGCTCGCGCTCGACGTCGACGGCCAACACGATGGCTTCCACGTCCTGGCCCTTTTTGTATTCGCGCACGGCTTGCTCGCCGGGCTCATTCCAGGACAGGTCGGAGAGGTGAACCAGGCCATCGATGCCAGCGGCCAAGCCCACAAACACGCCGAAGTCGGTGATGGACTTGATGGGGCCCTTGACGCGATCGCCACGCTTGGTGTTTTGGGCGAATTCTTGCCAGGGGTTGGCACGGCACTGCTTCATGCCCAGGGAGATGCGGCGCTTGTCTTCGTCGATCTCGAGAACCATGACTTCGACTTCGTCGCCCAGGGACACGATCTTGGACGGGGCCACGTTCTTGTTGGTCCAGTCCATTTCGGAGACGTGCACCAAGCCTTCGATGCCGGGCTCGAGTTCCACAAACGCGCCGTAGTCGGCGATGTTGGTGA
>JAYPFZ010000140.1:0-1725 GCA_038126555.1 Betaproteobacteria bacterium | reverse complement strand
GTGGCGGCCCATGCGGCCAAGAGCAGCACCACAAACTGAAGGCTTTGCATGCCCCAGTGGCTTTGCAAATTCACACCCATGGCCGTCAAAGCCAGCAAAGCCAGCACGGGGCCACCAATCAAAGCGGCCCACCACGGGTTGGCCAGGCGAAGGCCGCCCGTTGTTGGCCCCACCCGCCAACGGTGCCATGCCACCACACCGGCCAGCACCAACAGGCCGGGGATCCAATTGCGCAGTTGCAGCACAAACAAGGCCACGGCGTCTTTCCAGGGGCTGGATTCATGTGCACCCAAGGCATGGCTGGCATAGCGCATGGGCATGAAGTCGCTTTGCCACAGCCACAGCAGATGCGGCATGGTGACGATCAGGGCCACCACCGAGGCGGCGATCAAACCCGGCCAGTTGCGCACAACGCGCGCGGTCTCAAACAACCCATCGGCTCGCCAAAAACCATACATCGCCAACAACGCCAGCAAACCCAAGGGCAGCAAGGCTTGGTATTTGGTGAGCAGCGACAAACCCGCCAACACCCCCACCACCAACCAGTCACGCAGCCGCCCCGAAGCCAAAGCCACGGCCAAACGCCAAGCCACCGCGGCGATGAGCATCACCAGCACGGAGTTGTGATTGAACACTTGGGCACGGCGCGTGAAGCCGTTGTTCAAGGTGTAGAGCAAGGGGACCCAAGCCATGGCTGATGCGGGCAACAGCCGCAAGCCCAATTGCCAGGTGAACCAGAGGGTGGCGACCGAACAGGCGCCGCCCAAAACATAAGGCCACCACGCCGAAGGCCCCAATGGGCGCTGCAGGGCGGCCATGAGCCAGGTGGTCAGCGGGGGGTGCTTCCAGTAACCCCACTCGAGTTGTTGGGCCCAGACCAGTTGCTCCCAACTGTCATTGAGCTGCGAGGGGTTGAACAGGCAGCCCCAGGCAGCCCACAGCACCACGGCTGCACAGGCCAGCCACAAAGGCCAGTGTGAGGCAGCAGAAGAACCAGAATTCAGAGGGGATGAAACGTGCATGAGCGGGTCACCAATTGACCCTGCACTTTACGACATGCCCTCAGGCTGAGATCAGGGGTGCTCGTTGGGCGGGGTGTTGATCTTGTTCAAAAAGAGTCGAAGGAAAAAACCGCCATGAGCAAAGTGAACACAATCACCGCCAAGCTCATGAGACCGTAGTCGGTGGAGAACAAATCAATCATTGCTTTCATGGAACGCTCCTCAAGTGAATGGATTCATCTTAGGAAGGCGTGCTCGCCCTGACCAGCGCCAATCGCAGCGCAATTGACCTGCGACAAGTTCTGGCGATCCAAGGCTCATGCATTGAGGCAGGTCAAACGCTTGGTGTTGCCTCCAGCCAAAAAAAAGGGGTCAAACTCAGCGATGAATTTGACCCCTGTTGGTGAATGGTGGAGCTGGCGGGAATTGAACCCGCGTCCACAAGCCTTCTTCGAGCAGTTCTACATGTGTAGTCGTCTGTTTAAGTTCTCGTTCACTGTGCTGCGCAGCGACACGCCACACCTTGAACCAGCCCCCTTGAATCTCGCTGAATGCCAAGAGACACGACACCCAGCCAGCCCATGTGAGTTCCCTTGCAGCGAGGACAACTCAAGCCTTGCGACTCAAGTCACCCTTGCCCAGCCCATCGGCCAACTGTTGCAAGGCTCGCCGGATTAAGCGGCGAGTGCGAAACGTTCGTCGTTTGCAGTTAGTTTTTTTCTGC
>JAYPFZ010000139.1:0-1815 GCA_038126555.1 Betaproteobacteria bacterium | reverse complement strand
GCCAAGGCCCAGTCGAGGGGACCCGCCTCCAAGCCCTGGGTCAAGGCCTTGGGCAATTGCGCCCACGCCTGTGGCCGAGCGGTTCCCCAGGCTGAGGGGTGCAGGTGTGTGGTCGTCATGCGTGACCCTCCGGCGAGGCGGGGTCCATGGCATCGAGCCAGGCCATGAGTGACGCGGGAATGACCACCTGCTGCCAACCGGCCGCGCCACCGCGCACAAACCAAAACCAGGCCCCAGCCACGTGGTGGCTGAAGTCGTAGTTGGGCACGCGATGACGCAAGAGGCGGTGCAGGGCCCAGGCGTAAATCACCGCTTGCACGTCGTAGCGATGCGCCAGCAAGGCCGTGGTGAGGCCGTTGGGGTGTTGGCCATCGATGCGGTTGGTTTTGTAGTCGAGGATGGCGTAGCGCTCAGTCCGAACGCTGGGGTCTGGCCAGGCAAACACCAGGTCCATGACGCCAGACAACAAGCCCGACCAATCGGACGCCTGCAAACGAGGACGGGGCAAACCAGGGCAAATGGCTTGGGTCACCGCGTCATCGAAGGCCTGCACGCTCAGGTGATTCAGGCCCAAGGCAAACGGCATTTCTGCCCAGGCCTGCGGGGCGCGCAAATCGCTCAGGGCACCGGGCGCTGCATCACTGCCCCAAGGCGTGGGGGCTTGAATCAGCTGGGCCAAGGCCTGCGCCAACACCGGCGCGGCAGCAGGGGGCAGGCCCAGGCTCAGGGTGGCGGCCTGCAACCGGGATGACCACGCCTGTGACTGCGCCGTCGGCGGCGCGTTGGCGGGCTGGGCAACCAGTGGCCAGCCTTGGTTGAATTGCCACTCCAGCAATTCGTGAATCACCACGCCAAAGGCACGGCCTGCGCCCAGGCCCTCAAAGGGGTCAGACCCTTCACGGGGGGCTGGGATGGCAACTGGCGGTGTGGCGTCGGCTTGCCATTCACCTTCATCGGCCGAGCGCAGCAGTTCGCTGTCGTCGAGTTGTCGGGTGAGGGCCGAAAAGCTGCTCACTTGCCAGCGCCCGCCGCTTCGGCGTGGGGCTGCGCTGGCGGCGTGGGTCAAGCTGGGCGTGGGCGCTTGCCAAACGTGGCGCGGGGCATCGCCTTCGACCGAGCGATGCATCACGGCCTGCGTTGGCCATTGCGCCCGCAAGGTGGTCGCCAAGTCGCCAGGGCCTTGGCGCCCCAACAGGGCACACCAGGCCGAGGGTTGGTCTTTGCCGAACTCGCCTTTCACCTCGCCCACACCCAGCCACAGGTGCTGGCGCGCGCGGGTAAGCGCCACATAAATCAGGCGCAAGTCTTCGGCTTGCGAGGTGGAGGGGTCGTCGCCGTCATCGGAACCAGCGGCATCGGGGTCGGCATCGGTGTCGTCGGCCACGGGCAGGGCCTCATCGGCCCGACTCGATTTGGACAGGGTCGACAAAAAGGGCACGAAGACCACGTCGTATTCCAGCCCTTTGCTTTTGTGCACGGTCAGCAAGGTCACGCACGGCGTGTCGGTGTGCAGCCGCGCTTGGGCCGAGGCATCGTCGGGGTTGGGTTGGGCCATGGCCTCCGAGAGCCGCCGCAACAAGGCGGTTCGGCCCACGGTTTGGGTCGACTGCATTTGCAGCCAATCGGCCACATGCAGGCATTGGCTCAAGAGGCGCTCGCCCTGGGGTTGGGCCAACAAGCGCGCTGCCGCGCCGCTGGCCATGAGCCAATGTTGCAAAGCCGCCAGCACCCCTTGGCGTTGCCAACGCTGTTGCACCGATTGGGTCAAGGCTTGGGCCGCTTCCAAGGCCTGATCGCTTTGCAGGTGATGCGGCC
>JAYPFZ010000138.1:0-1831 GCA_038126555.1 Betaproteobacteria bacterium | reverse complement strand
CGTCGCCTTGTCGGTGATCCGAACCCTCATGGGCACCGATGGCGTGAGCATCCAGTCGCCCCAAGACGCTCAGAACTGCGGTCGGCTCGAATTCCTCGAATTCCCCGAGGCCCTGGTGGGCAAATACCAATGCTTCACCCAAGCCGACATGAGTTGGTTGCCCCAGCTGGGTTGTGAACACCGCTTTCTCGATGTGCAAACCGGTGTCACCCGCTACATGGAGTGGCTCTTGACCCCACGTTGAGTTCCAGTCAACATCTTGCCCATCATGAACCCCACCGCCCCCTCCCCGGTCCAACGGCTGCAAGCCATCAGCCAGGCGCGTGAGTGGGTGATGGAGGGCAAGCTGGCCGCGCACAGCGGCGTGCCCGACTGGGTGGTCCACAGCTGGCAGCATTGTCTGGGTCTGGGCATGCGCCCCAACGATCGGGTGGAGTTCGAAGCCATCGACAGCGCGCAACTCAAGCGCCTCAAAGCCCAACACCTGCGTTTGCGCGAAGCCGCCCAAGACGAACTCGCTCGGCTGAGCCGAACCATCTCAGGCTCGCAATACTTTGCCCTGCTCACCGATGCCCAAGGCGTGGTGGTCGACGTGGCCGGCAACCCCAACCAGCGCGATCGCCGCGTGCACGCCATTGCGCGCTTGGGGGTCGATCTTTCCGAAACGCGCATTGGCACCAGCGCCATTGGTGCTGCCCTGGCCCACCAGCGGCCCGTGTGGCTGCATCGCGGCGAGCATTTTTTCAACGACACCAGCGTCTACAGCTGCGCGGGCGCACCCATTGCTGGCCCCGATGGGCAATGCCTGGGCATGCTCGACCTCACCGGCGTCATGGCCCTGGAGCGGCCCGAGTTGCAACACCTGGTGGCGCAGTCGGCACGCAGCATCGAAACCGCGTTGCTGCGCGCTCACCCCCACCGGTTGGTCATGCGCCTGAACTGGCCGGGCCGGCTGCGCAACGACGACACCGACGCTTGCTTGCTGTTGGATGACGAGGGCTTCATTTGTGCGCGCAACAGCTTGGCCACGCAGCTCTTGCAATTGCCAGCTGGCTTGGTGCCCCTGACCGATGTGTTTGCCACCTCCGAGGGGCAAATTCACGACATGCAGCGCAGCAACACCCCCATGGAGCTGCCGCTGTGGAGCGGCCTGACGGTGCAATGCCTGGTGCAGCCGTCGCATGCCATGGGCGCGGTGAGCAGTCTGCCCACCCCCGAAGTTCCCGATTTTCAGGAAACCGGTGCCCTCAAACGCGTGCAAGACTCCATGATTCACAAAGCCTTGCAGGCGGCCAAGGGCAATGTCGTGCTCGCCGCCAAAACCCTGGGCATCAGCCGTGCCACCTTGTATCGGCGCTTGTCACGCCGAGGTGGCAACGGCCAACACTGACGCTCAGTTGCCTTTGCCCGCGTTCGGGAAGAACAACTGCTGGCCATTCACCTGGTAAGCCGCAATGGCCGATTGGCCTTCGGCCGACACCACCCAGTCGATGAACTTTTGCGCGGCAGCCACTTTCACATGCGGGTGCTTGGCGGGGTTCACCACCATGACGCCGTATTGGTTGAACATGCGCTGATCGCCTTCCACCAACACTTGGAGCTGGCCTTTGTTTTTGAAGCTCAGCCACGTGCCACGGTCGCTCAGCACATAAGCGTTTTCGGCTGAAGCCATGTTCAACGCTGGGCCCATGCCGCAACCACACGCCTTGTAGCCTGAGCCTTTGTTGTCGCTGCCAGTGAGCTTCCAAAAACGCAGCTCAGCCGAGTGGGTGCCGCTCTTGTCGCCGCGCGAAATGAAGGGGCCATTCGCTTTCGCCAAGGTGGCAAAGGC
>JAYPFZ010000137.1:0-1873 GCA_038126555.1 Betaproteobacteria bacterium | reverse complement strand
AGCGCCAACTGCCTCAAGTGCAGCTGACCTATGCCCAATGGCTGGTTCAAAAAAACCGTTATGCCGATGCCTTGCGCCAACTCAATGTGCTGAGCATCACCGCGTCCGACTTGCCAGCCGTTTGGCTGCTCAAAGGTGGGCTGGAGTTTGAGAATCAATCGCCAGCTCTGGCCAAACCCAGCCTGGAAAAATTCCTCGCGCTGACCCAAGGCAATGCGGAAAACAGCAAGAGTCGATCGCAAGCCTTGATCATGCTGTCGCAAATCGCTATGACCAATGGGGACGCGAAATTGGCAGAGCAATGGCTGGCCCAGGTCACCGACCGTTCGGTCTATTGGGATGCCCAGTTGGAGCGTGCGCGCATCAAACGCAAGACCCAGGGCCTTGACGCCACCTTGGAGTGGCTGCAACAACTGCCCACCGAATCGGCCACCGATCGCAAGCGCAGTGTCTTGATACAGGCGGCCTTGCTCAAAGCCGATCAAGCGCACCGACGTGTCCATCAACTCCTCAGCCAAGCCGCCCAGGCCTTTCCCAAGGATCCCGAACTGCTCTTCGAATGGGCCATGGCCAGTGAAAAACTGCAGCGCTGGGAGGAGTTCGAACGCTTGATGCGTCAGGTGATCGAACTCAAACCCGAATCGGCCAACGCCTACAACGCTTTGGGCTATTCACTGGCCGATCGCAACATTCGGCTCAGCGAAGCCAAAACACTCATCGTGAAAGCCCTGCAACTGAGCCCCGATGACGCCTTCATTCTGGATTCGCTGGCATGGGTGGAGTTTCGCTTGGGCAACGCGCAACTGGCCCTGGATTTGTTGCGAAAAGCCTATGCCAAACAACCCGATCCGGAAATTGCGGCCCATTTGGGCGAGGTGCTGTGGTCGCTGGGGCAAACGCAGGCAGCGCGCGACACTTGGCTCAAGGCCTTGGAGCGTCACCCCGATCACCCCGTGCTCAAATCCACCCTTGAGCGACACCCTTGATGGGCTCATCCACTGGCACGCGCGGCTGAGCATTCACCTGCATTGCGAAACATGATTCGTCGATTGCCCACCCTGTTTTTGGCCTTGGTGTTGTTTGCCTTGACGGGCTGCGCTGTGGCACCCCCCGCACCCCCACGCGATGCAACGGCCCCAGTTGACCTGTGGCGTGGCCGCTTGGTTGTGACCCACTTCACCGCGTCCGGGCCCAGCGTGCAAGCCGGGCAATTCGAGCTGGGAGGCAACCCGCAACGGGGTTGGCTGAACTTGTATTCCCCCATGGGACAAGCGGTGGCCGAGCTGAGTTGGTCTGACCAAGGGGTCATTTGGAAGCAGTCCGACCGGATGCAACGCTTTGACCGCTTTGAAGATTGGAGTGTGCATTGGCTGGGCACGGGCTTGCCTGCACAGGCTTGGTTCGATGTGCTTCAAGGCCGCCCTTCACCCCACCCCGATTGGACGATGGAACGACCCACCCCTCGCCGCTGGCTACTCATCCATGCGAACGCCCCTCGCGTCGAAATCAACCTCACCGTGGATGAAGGCCCTACCCCATGAAGCGGCTCTATGACTTGCCAGCGCCAGCCAAGCTGAACCTGTTTTTGCACATCACCGGCCGTCGACCCGATGGCTACCACTGCATCGAATCTGTCTTTGTGCCCATCGATTGGATGGACCTGATGAGCTTCGAGATGCGTCACGATGGTCACATCAGCCGAACCGATCAAAGTGAGTTGACGACCCCACTGCCCACGGAGGATTTGAGCGTGCGAGCCGCCCGATTGCTCCAGACGGTCAGCGGCACCTCCCAAGGCGTACACATTCACTTGCAAAAGCGCATTCCCACGCAGGCGGGCTTGGGCGGCGGCTCCTCCAACGCAGCCACCACC
>JAYPFZ010000136.1:0-2062 GCA_038126555.1 Betaproteobacteria bacterium | reverse complement strand
TGCCCACCTTGATTCAGTGGTCTGACGAACGCCACCCCACCCAGACCATGCCGGCATCCGGGTGTGAATTGCAAGCCTTGGTGTTGCGTCATCCCGATGGGCAGCGTGTGGCGCGCATGTTGGCGTCGCTGGACTTGCAGGGCCAAGTGCCCGTGCGGGTGGTGCCGGGTGAACACCCCGCGCTTGAAGCGCATCTGCAAACCCCTCAAGGGGCAGTGGTGCTGTCGGGTCAGTGGCCGCTGGGGTTGACCCCCGCGGGGTGACGTCAGGCTTGGCGCAAGGCTTGGGCCAAGCGCTGGTGAATTCCGCCAAAGCCACCATTGCTCATGAACACCACGTGATCGCCGGGCTGAAGGCTGCGCTGCAAGGCGGCGATGAGCCCGTCCAGCTGGGCATGAACCTGTGCGCGCTCGCCCAGCGGGGCCAAGCTGGCGGTGGCATCCCAATCCAGGCCGCCGCTGTGACAAAACGCGAGGTCCGCTGCTGCCAAGCTGGCAGGCAGTTGATCACGCATGGTGCCCAACTTCATGGTGTTGGATCGGGGCTCAAACACTGCCACGATGCGGGCCTGGCCAACATGGCGACGCAAGCCCTCGAGCGTGGTTTGTATCGCGGTGGGGTGATGCGCAAAATCGTCGTAGAGGGTGATGGCCTTTGGGCCCTCGCCAATGCGAGCAATCACTTCCATTCGGCGTTTGACGCTTTGAAAGTCGGTCAAGGCCTCACAGGCCACTGCTGGGGGAACCCCCACATGCTCGGCCGCAACGATGGCGGCCAAGGCGTTGAGTCGATTGTGCGTGCCAGACAAGCCCCATTGCACGCGCCCCAGGGGGCGTTGCTGATGCATCACCTCAAAGCTTTGGTCATCGCCATGGGTTTGCCAAGGGGCTTGAGGACTCTGGCCAAAACCCATGACTTCACTCCAATGCCCTTGGGCCAACACGCGTTGCAAGGCGTTGCTGTCGTGGTTCACCACCAATCGACCCGTGCCGGGCACGGTGCGCACCAGGTGGTGGAACTGCCGCTCAATGGCGCCCAAGTGCTCAAAGATGTCGGCGTGATCGAATTCGAGGTTGTTCAGAATGGCGGTGCGCGGCCGGTAGTGCACGAATTTGCTGCGCTTGTCGAAGAAGGCGGTGTCGTATTCATCGGCTTCAATCACAAAGAAAGCGCGCGCGTGGCCTGTCGCGATTTGCCCCAGGCGGGCGGAGACGCCGAAATCCAGAGGGACGCCGCCCACCAAAAAACCAGGGCTCAGGCCTGCGCGGTCGAGGATGCGGGTGAGCATGGCCGTGGTGGTGGTTTTGCCGTGGGTGCCAGCCACCGCCAATACGTGGCGTGGCGTGGTGCCGGTGTGGAGCAAATGGTCGCTGAGCCATTGCGGCCCACTGGTGTAGGGCAAGCCGGCTTCCAGAATGGCCTCCATCAAGGGGTAGCGGGGGGATCCATCGGCCAGTCGGGCGCGTGAGACCACATTGCCCACCACAAACACATCGGGTCGCAAGGCCAGTTGGTCGGCGCTGTAGCCTTCCATCAACTCAATGCCCAAAGCCCGCAGTTGGTCGCTCATGGGGGGATAAACCCCCGTGTCGCAACCGGTGACGCGGTGCCCGGCTTCGCGCGCCAGGGCAGCCAGGCCACCCATGAAGGTGCCGCAAATCCCGAGAATGTGTATGTGCATGGCGGCATTGTAGGAGCGGGGTTGAGGCGCTCCGGGCGACAATGGCTGCATGAACGATGGCATTGCAGAACTGATGGCCTTGGCTGCGCACGGGGTGGTGGAAGAAGGCTTGGACTATGGTCAGGCCAAGCGCCGTGCGGCCCAGCAACTGGCGGGCGGGCGGCGTGTGGCTTGGCCGGACAACGACCAATTGGAAGCGGCGGTCTTCGCACACTTGCGCTTGTTTCATGCCGAAACGCAGCCGGGCGAATTGCAGGCGTTGCGCCAAACCGCATTGGCCTGGATGCAGCGCTTGCAGGCGTTTCGCCCTCACTTGTGTGGCGCCGTTTGGCGTGGAACGGCCACCCGGATCAGCCCCATCCATTTGCAATTGTTCGCAGA
>JAYPFZ010000135.1:0-2095 GCA_038126555.1 Betaproteobacteria bacterium | reverse complement strand
CGCATGGCTGGTGTTGTTGATGTCCTCGCTGGTGCAGGCAAAGTGCACAAATTCGAGGCAGGCGGCCAGCTCCTGGCGCAAGGCCGCGTCGAGGCTGGGTGCCTGGCATTGGTCTTTGATCCAGTATTCCACCGCCTTGACGTCGTGGTTGGTGGTGGCCTCAATCGCCTTGATGGCATTGGCTTGCGCCGTGCCAAAGCCCGACACCAAGCCCCGCAAATGGGTGCGGGCAGGGGCAGACAAGGGGGGGAACTCGGCCAAGCCCAAATCGCTCAAGGCCAGCAGCCAAGCCACCTCGACTTGCACCCGCCGGTGCAAATAGCCTTGTTCGCTCATGAGGGGCCTCAGGGTGGACAGTTTGCCGGCGTAACGGCCGTCCAGAGGGGAAAGGGCGGTGACAGCGAGGTTTTCCATGGGGGTGAATTCTAGGCGTCACCAGACTGCAACGCGGCAGCGAAATTGGATCGGCAATCGATAGAATGAAATCGTCGCAATCCTTTTGGCACGGTATGAAACTCATTGGCGCAATCACCAGTCCTTACGTTCGTAAGGTGCGCGTGGTCATGGCAGAAAAAAAGCTGGATTACGGCTTTGTTCCTGAAGATGTTTGGGCGGCCGACACCCGCATTCAAGAGGCCAACCCCTTGGGCAAAGTGCCTTGCTTGGTGATGGAAGGCGGCGAGGCCTTGTTCGACTCGCGCGTCATCGTGGAATACCTCGATGCCTTGTCGCCCGTGGGCAAGCTCATTCCCAGCAGCGGCCGCGAGCGCGCCGAAGTGAAAACTTGGGAGGCCTTGGCCGATGGGGTGCTCGACGCCAGCATCCTGGCGCGCCTGGAAGCCACCTGGCCGCATCGCCAAGACAGCGAACGTTGCCAAGCCTGGATCGACCGCCAAATGAGCAAAGTCACGTCGGCCCTCGACGCCATGGAGCGCGGCTTGGGCGATCGCCCGTTTTGTGCCGGCAACCACCTGAGCCTGGCCGATGTGGCCGTGGGCTGTGCCACCGGTTATCTCGATTTCCGCTTCCCTGGCTTGCAGTGGCCCGAAGGTCGCCCCAACCTCAAGCGCTTGCACGACAAGCTGATGACCCGAGCCAGTTTTCAGGACACACAGCCTCAAGTCTGAGCCCCGCCGGGCCATCGGTTCGCTGGCGCTTAGGCGGACAAGCGCCGCTGAACCCGGCGAATCAACCACCCCAAAACCGGCAGTCGCGCATAAACCTGCGCGCCCGCGTCCCAGTGGTCCCAATGGGCACGCACGCGCCATTGGCCATCGGGTTGCTCAATCCAATGCAACTCGCTCATGCCCTCAATGTGTCCGGCTTGGGTGGAGCGCCACAAGGGGATCGCAAAATCGAAGTCCCAGCGCAAGTAGGCGGTGGTGCCCGCCACCGCCCAGTGGCGAACGGTGAACCGTGGCGATTGCAAGCGCTCGAACATGTCTTCAAACACCCGGCGCATGGCCGCTCGGTTGTGCACGTCGTTGAAGGGATCCACAAAATGCACATCGGGTGCATACCAGGCCATCAACGCATCCAAGTCCTGAGCGGTCAGCTTCTCGAAGCGTTCGCACAAGGCGCGCACGGCTGGGTGCAATTCGGCCGGGGTGTCGTTCATGCGCGGGTGTCTTTCTGGGTCAATCGGGCCGCCAGCGGCAAATACCAGCGATAGGGCAAAACACGCAAGCACTTCATGAAGCGGGTGAAGCGTTTGGGGAAGTGCAACTCAAACTGGCCTTGTGCCCATTGATTCACCATGGCCTGCGCGGCTTGCTCGGGCTCGATGAGTGCGGGCATGTGAAAGTCGTTTTGCGCGGTCAGGGGCGTGCGCACAAAGCCCGGGTGAACCACGCTCACCCCCAAGCCTTGCGGGCGCAATTCCAAATGCATCACTTCGGCCAAGTGCGTGAGTGCGGCCTTGCTGGGGCCGTAGCCCAAACTTTTGGGTAGGCCACGGAACCCCGCCACGCTGGAGACCAGGCTGACATGGCCCTGGCCTTGAGCCAACAAGGGGGGCAACACCGCTTCCAGCCACTGCACGGCACTGCCGTAATTGAGGTGCATGTGCCGCATCACGGCATCGGCATCAAAAGCG
>JAYPFZ010000134.1:0-2298 GCA_038126555.1 Betaproteobacteria bacterium | reverse complement strand
CCAGGCCACAGGTTGCCCACGACCACCAGCGGCACGGGCAAAGCCTGAGGGTGCGTGGTTTGGAGTTGGTGACGCCACCAACGCTCGGCCAAAAGGCTGATCGGATACAAAACCCGATTGAACCAGCCTTTGCGTTGCCAGGCTTGAATCCAAAAGTCAGTGGCCCCCATGGGTTCAGCGCAAAGGCTTGGCGCGTTGGGTGGAGATGACCATTTGGCTCAACCCGATTTGTTGAGCGGCGTCCATGACGCGAACCACCGATTGGTGACTGGCCGCACCATCGGCTTGAATGATCACGCTGGGTTGTTTGAGGTTCGCTGCGGCGGTCTGCATGGCTTGCTTGAGCAAGTTGATGTCCACGTTGCCGAGACGCGCCCCTTGCACCACATAGTCACCCGCTGACCCCACTTGAATCACCAATTGCCCAGGCGCTTGGCCTTGGGCTTGGGTGTCGGCAATCGGCAAGTTGATTTTGATTTGAGTGGGTTGACCAAAGGTGGTGGTGAGCATCAGAAAGATCACGACCACCAACAAAATGTCGATGAAGGGGATGAGGTTGATCTCCGGCTCGGAAGATTGGCGACGTTGGAATCGCATGCTCAGCTCCGGGGCTTGGCGTGACACAGGTGCTTGATGAGCCCATCGGTTTGGGTCTCCATCAGCACCACCATTTCGTCGATGCTGTGACGGAAGTAGCGCCAGAACGCCAAGCTGGGGATGGCCACGATCAGACCGAAGGCGGTGTTGTAGAGCGCCACGGAAATGCCATGAGCCAGCTGGGCTGGGTTGCCCGCTCCCGGCGATTGGGAGCCAAAAATTTCAATCATGCCAATCACCGTGCCCAGCAAACCCAGCAGCGGAGCCGCTGAGGCAATGGTGCCCAGCGCGGGCAAAAAACGCTCCAGTTGCTGAGCGAGTTCACGGCCATGGGGTTCGACACTGGCACGCAAGCTCACCAATTCCATTTGAGGGTTGGCGTGGTATTGGCGAAGGGCATGGGCAAAGAGCTCGCCTTGCAAGGAGCCAGCAGCCAAGGCCTCGATTTCTTTGTTGGAAGGAAAACGTTCATTGACTTGCTGAGTCACCTGTTGCAACAAGCCGGGAGGTGAGATTTTTTCAATGCGCAGCTGCATCAATCGTTCGGCAATCAAGGCCATGGCCAGGATGGAACAAAAAATGAGGGGCCAAATGGGCCAGCCGGCAGCTTCAACAATCGAGATCAAGGCGATCCTCCTGGAAAGGGATAACGGGATTACACACCATGGATTCACAAATCATGTGGACAAACATGTGGGTAACTGTTTGGGGACAGAGTTTAGGCTCAGGAAAGGCGGGCTGCGGAACAAAACGATGAAAACTTGAGCAGCCCCAGGCCACCCATTGACCGGCTTGGGCCTTGATTAAGATGGCGAAATGATGCAAGCAGAGCCCCCGCAGCGAGAGTCCCAAGTGTGGTCCGTGGGGGCGCTCTGTCTGGCCATGGCCGATGCCCTCAATGCCCGGTTTCAGCGGCTGACGGTGCGCGGCGAGTTGTCGCAAATCACTTATGCAGCCAGTGGCCACGTGTATTTCAGCCTGAAGGATGAAGAGGGCCAAATTCGCTGCGCCATGTTTCGGCAGCAAGCGCGAAACCTCGAACGACGCCTGAGCGATGGACTGAAAGTCACCCTGAAGGGGCGTTTGTCCATTTACTCGCCCCGAGGCGATTTGCAGCTGATCGTGGATGCGCTGCAAGTCGCAGGGCAGGGCGACCTCTACGAACAGTTTTTGCGTTTGAAGCAGCAGTTGCAGTCCGAAGGGCTCTTCGAGGCTGGCCGCAAGCGTGAGCTCACGCCGTATCCGCGGCGCATTGGTTTGGTGACCTCAGCCGATGGCGCGGCGCTCCACGATGTGCTGACAACGCTTAAACGTCACGTGCCTCATGTGCCCGTGGTGTTCGCGCCCTCGCTGGTTCAAGGGCCACAGGCGCCAGCGTTGCTGATTCAAGCATTGAATCGGCTCAAAGCCGTTCCGGATGTGGATGTGGTTTTGTTGGTGCGTGGTGGCGGATCCCTGGAGGACCTTTGGGCTTTCAACGATGAAGCCCTGGTGCGTCAGGTGGCCGCTTTGCCCTGGCCCGTCATCACGGGCGTGGGGCATGAGACGGATTTCACCTTGGTGGATTTTGTGAGCGACTGTCGCGCCCCCACGCCGACCGGTGCCGCTGAAATGTGTGCCTGGCCGGCCCGTGCTTGCCACGACCAACTGGATCAGTGGGATGGCCGGATGAGAGAGCGCATGCAAACGGCCTTGAATCAA
>JAYPFZ010000133.1:0-2488 GCA_038126555.1 Betaproteobacteria bacterium | reverse complement strand
TTGACCCGAACGCCCAAAGCAAGTGCGGCCGGGTTCACATGGGTCAGCACCCCGTGGGTGTAGCCGTCGAGGGCATCGCCAATGCGCGCCGTCTGGTGCCCATAGGTGGCAGCCGGTATGCCCACCGCATCCAACAAGCCCAGCGCCACGATGCCGGCTTGCGCTTTGCCAACGCCGGCATCGTTGAAAAACACGGCGAGTGGTTGGGTGGGCAAAGCCAACACAAACTTGGCCGCTGAGGCGCCGCCGTGTGAACCCGTGACAACCACCTGGCCACCGCTCTGCGCATTGGCCTCGGCAATGGAGTCGAGCAGTTGCAAGGGGATGTGGGTCGGGGGATGGGCCACAGGCTGGAGGAGGGAGGTCAGACAGCTTGAATGGTAAACCGCCATGCCCAACGCTTGAGAAGCCACGGTCCGTGCAAGGTTGTGCACTCTGCCTAGAATTTTTTCATGAACAAAGCCTTGAATGCCCTTGGTTTCCAGTCCGTCTGGTGGGCTTTCATTTGGGGCGTTGGGGCAGGCTACGAGCTACTGGCCATGGCCTATGCCGGTTTGCTGGGTTGGGTGCATTGGTTTCGAACCGACGACAGGCCCCGTGAACTCAAGCTTGCGGGTGTGGCGTTGGGCTTGGGTGTCCTCACCGACTCGTTGCTGCAATGGGCTTCGGTGATCAGTTTTCACGGCATGGCCATTGCCCCATTGAGCCCGTTTTGGCTTTGGTTGCTTTGGGGGTTGTTTGCCATGACCTTGAACGCATCCTTGTCTTTTTTGCAAACCCAAGCCCTCTGGGTATCGAGCTTGGCTGGCTTGGTGTTCGGGCCAGTCACCTATTACGCGGGGGCGCAATGGGGGGCTGCCCAGTTGAGCCCCACGCCGATGAACCTCGCGGTCTTGGGCCTGGCCTGGGCACTGGTGATGCCGGCCCTCGTCCGAGTGGCGCAATATTTTTCTGAAAGACCTCACACATGAAACGCCGAAGCCTTTTGTTGGGTGGCCTGGCCACCTCCACCAGTGCAATGTTGATCAGTGGCTGTGCCGGGCCAACGGTCAACGATTACGCCAGCCAGCAACCCGCTCTGAACTTGCCCGCCTATTTCAACGGCATCGTGGATGCTTGGGGCTTCTTCACCGATCGCAGTGGCAAGGTGGTGAAACGATTCACGGTGGTGATGCATTGCGCCTGGGTCAACGGCGTGGGCACGCTGGATGAAGACTTTGTGTATTCAGACGGAACGAAAGAAAAACGCATTTGGACGCTCACCGACTTGGGTGAGGGCCGATTCGAAGGCACAGCGGGGGATGTGATTGGCAAGGCAACTGGATCGGTGAAGGGAAATGCCTTTCACTGGCAATACACCTTGGCCTTGGCCATTGATGGGCGAACCCTGCACGTGCAAATGGACGATTGGATGTATTTGATGAACGACCGGGTGATGCTCAACAAAGCGCGCATGTCCAAGTTGGGCATCGATTTGGGCGAAGTCACCCTGGCCTTCACCCGCAGGACTTGACGCCATGAATGCCATCAAAACCTTGCTGATGGTGGTGGCCGCTTGGTTCACCATGACTGGGGCCAGCGCCAGCACCTTGGCGCTGCAATTGCAGTCGCCAGACCATGTCTTGCTGATGCGACACGCCTTGGCGCCGGGCTTTGGAGACCCCGAGCATTTCTCGGTGAACGATTGCAGCACCCAACGCAACCTGAGCGAAGCCGGCCGTGCGCAGGCGCGCAGCACCGGCCAATGGCTGCGACAACAAGGGGTGCGCTCAGCCCAGGTTTACGCCAGCCCTTGGTGCCGTTGCCAAGACACCGCCCGCGAGTTGGGCTACGGTGCGCACGAAGTGGAAGCCGCTTTGGGTTCGTTTTTCCAAGACATGCGTCAAGCGCAGGCCACCACCCGCAAGCTGCAGCAATTCCTGGCGAAGCAACTGCCTGGCAAGGGCCGGCAAGCTTTGATTCTGGTGACCCACCACGTGAACATCCAAGACTTTGTGGGTGAAAACGTGGGCTCTGGCGAGATGGTCTTGGTGAAGGTGGATGCCGCTGGCCGTGCGGTGTCGCATCAGCGGGTGGTCCTCAATCAAAAGCCTTAAGGCCATGACCAAGAACCGAGACTTCAAAGGCAATAAACAAAGCCTGCCCAGCAAGTTGTGCAAAACCTGTGGCCGCACCATGACCTGGCGCAAGGCTTGGGCCAAGAACTGGGAGCAGGTGCTTTATTGCTCGGACGCTTGTCGTAAAAATAAAGGCGCTTCGTCAGTTTGAATGGAGTGGTTGTGAAATCTACTGTTTATTACCTGCCGGGTTGGGGAGGTCAGCTGGGCACCGGGCTTGGTCAAGCCTTGATGGATCGAGGCTTCGATGTGGCTGGGCGTGAAACCCGCGATGGCTTCAAAGCACTGAGTTTCACGGAGCAGGTGCAATGCGTGGTGCAAGACTTGCAACAACACTTCTGGTCGGAAGAGGCGAAGGTGGTGGCCAATTC
>JAYPFZ010000132.1:0-2714 GCA_038126555.1 Betaproteobacteria bacterium | reverse complement strand
TGGCGTTGTAGGTGTCGTTGAGCAGCATCACCGAGCGGCCCTGCCAATCCAAGGTCGAGAGCTGGCTGCGCCCAGACACCGCACGAAAAGCGGCCAAGCCCTCGGCCACATCGACCAGGTTCAGGCCAGCACACAGGGCCAAGGCAATGGCCGCTTGGACATTGCGCAAGTTGTGAGGGCCGGCCACATGCACCGACACCTTCACGGGGCCCAAGGGGGTGGTGAGGCTCAATTCGCCGTGATCGCCCTGCCACGTGTGGCGCACCGCGCTCACTTCGCCCCCTTCGCCAAAGCTGCGAATGGACAAACCGCTGGCCAATTCGGTCCACAGCGGGGTGAACGCGTCGTCGGCAGGAAACACCGCAAAGCCAGGTGCAGTGACGTGCGCAAAGGCGCTGGCGTTTTCACGCGCCACGGCCTCGACGGTTTTCATGAATTCTTGATGTTCGCGCTGGGCGTTGTTGACCAACACCGCGTGCGGGCTGGCCCACTGGGCGAGTTGCGCAATTTCACCCGGGTGGTTCATGCCCAACTCCAGCACCGCCGCTTGGTGGTGCTGGCGCAAGCGCAGCAGGGTCAGGGGGACGCCAATGTCGTTGTTGAAATTGCCTTGGGTGGCCAAGGCGTCATCGCCCCATTTGGCCTTGAGCATGGCCGCCACCATTTGGGTGACGGTGGTCTTGCCATTGGAGCCCGTCACGGCCAGCAAGCAACCGGGCCATTGGGCGCGCCAAGCACCGGCCAAGGCACCCAAGGCCGTGCGGGTGTTGTGAACCCGAATCACCAGCACCGACGCCGGCACCGTGACGGCACGATCCACCATCACCGCCACCGCGCCCGCCGACACGGCCTGGGCCAGGTGGTCGTGACCGTCGAAGCGTTCGCCAGCCAAGGCGACAAACAAATCACCCGGTGTGACCTGACGGCTGTCGGTGCTCACCCCTTGAATTGGCGCGGGGTCCAAGGCGCCACTCAATTGCGCCTCGGGCAACAAGGCCTGAACCTGAGCGCGACGCCAGTTCAATCCGGTGCTCATGCGGCCCTCCAAGCGTTGAGGTTGGCCTGTGCGTGCACCGCATCGGAAAAGGGATGACGAACCCCCGCCACTTCTTGGTGGGTTTCGTGCCCCTTGCCCGCCACCACGACCCAGTCGTTGGCACGGGCTTGGGCAATGGCTTGGGCAATCGCCAAACCGCGATCGAGTTGCACCTGCACCGATGCCGGGTCGTCCAAGCCTTCGAGCATGTCGCGGGCAATGGCTTGCGCCGATTCGTTGCGCGGGTTGTCGCTGGTGATCCAGACCGCATCGCTCAGGCGCTGGGCTTCGCGTGCCATCACGGGGCGTTTGGTCACGTCCCGATCGCCGCCACAGCCCAACACCGTGATCACGCGGCCACCACTGAGTTGGGCCATTTGACGCACTTCGGTCAGCACCTGGGTGACGGCGTCGGGTGTGTGGGCATAGTCGATCACCACTTGGGGCTGGGTGGGGTCGCCCAAACGCTGCATGCGACCCGGCACGGGCTGCAATGCGGGCAAGACCTCAACCACCGCCTGAGGGTCTTGGCCCCAAGCCAGCAACACGGCAGCCACCATGGCCAGGTTGTGCCGATTGAAGCCGCCCAACAAACGCGTGTGCAAACTCACCGGTTGGCCAGCCAAATTCAACTCGAACGGCAGGTGGTGGGGGTCAGCGCTGGCGGTGAGGGTGCACTGCACATGCTGCGCGCTGAGCGCTTGGCCTTCGGGCGTGGCCGAGACGGTCCACAGCGACACCTCCGGGCGATGTTGCTGCAATTGCAGGGCCAGCGACCGGCCAAACGGGTCATCCACATTCACCACCGCCCGACGCAAACCGTCCCAGGCGAACAAACGGGCCTTGGCTTGCCCATAGGCCTGCATGGTGCCGTGATAGTCCAGGTGATCGGGGGTGAGGTTGGTGAACACGGCCGTGTCGATGCACGCGCCCCCGAGGCGGCCTTCTTCCAAACCGATCGACGACGCCTCCATCACCACCGCGGCCAAACCCTCGGCGCGCCAACGGTGCAGCTGGCGATGCAAGCCAATGGCATCTGGCGTGGTCAAGCCGTCATGGCCGTGCGGCTGGCTCACCGACCACCCGTTGGGGTCGGCGCTGGACAACAACTCGCCCCAACCCAAGGTGCCCATGACTGCGCTGCGCAAACCCAAGGCCGACAAGGCCTGGGCCAGCCACCAGCTGATGGACGTCTTGCCATTGGTGCCGGTGATCGCCACCAGCGGCAACGACCGACTGGGCTGGCCATAAAACGCATCGGCAATTGGCCCGCTGGCGACTTTCAAACCCGCATAGGTGGCCACCGATTCGGTGGACGTCAGGGCCGAAACCCAGGGCTGAGCGCCTTCGGCCTCCATCAAGCAAGCGCCCACTCCGCGTCCCAAGGCTTGGGCCACCTGCGCCCGAGCGTCGTGACGCCGTCCCGGCCAAGCCAAGAAGCCGTCGCCCGTGCGCAAGCCTCGGTCATTGCCATGCAAATCGCCGCTCACGTGCGCACGCAGCCATGCGGCTGCGTCTTGCGGGTTGGACAGGGCTTGCACGTTCATGCGCCCGACTCCGAACGTTGGCTCACCACCGTGGGCACCACGGCCTTGTCGGGGGCCACCCCCAGGTGGCGCAAGGTTTGTTGCACCACTTGGCTGAACACGGGCGCTGCCGTCTCGCCGCCGTAGAAGAC
>JAYPFZ010000131.1:0-2776 GCA_038126555.1 Betaproteobacteria bacterium | reverse complement strand
TCGGCAATGTCGAGCTCTCCAAGTTCATGAACGTGATCATGGAAGGCGGCAAAAAAGCGGTTGCCGAGCGCATCATTTACGGTGCTCTGGAAACCATGGAACAGAAAACCGGCAAAGATCCGCTGGAGCTGTTCACCATCGCCATCAACAACGTCAAGCCCATGGTGGAAGTGAAATCCCGCCGCGTGGGTGGTGCCAACTATCAGGTGCCGGTTGAAGTGCGCCCTGTGCGTCGCTTGGCCTTGTCCATGCGCTGGATCAAAGAAGCCGCTCGCAAGCGCAGCGAAAAGTCCATGGCTCAGCGCCTCGCCAATGAGTTGCTCGAAGCCTCTGAAGGCCGTGGTGGCGCCATGAAAAAGCGTGACGAAGTTCACCGCATGGCCGAAGCCAACAAAGCGTTCTCGCATTTCCGTTTCTAAATTGCGCAGCCATGGGCCGCAGGCGCTTGCGCCAGTGCGGCCCTTGTCGTGTGCACAACAACAGTAGGTAACCCAAATGGCTCGCAAGACCCCGATTGAGCGGTATCGCAACATTGGCATTTCTGCCCACATCGATGCCGGTAAAACCACCACCACCGAGCGTATCCTTTACTACACCGGTGTGAACCACAAAATTGGTGAAGTGCACGATGGTGCCGCCACCATGGACTGGATGGAACAAGAACAAGAGCGTGGCATCACCATCACTTCGGCGGCCACGACTTGCTTCTGGAAAGGCATGGAAATGCAATTTCCGGAGCACCGCATCAACATCATTGACACCCCGGGCCACGTGGACTTCACCATTGAGGTGGAGCGTTCCATGCGCGTGCTCGACGGCGCTTGCATGGTTTACTGTGCTGTGGGTGGTGTTCAGCCCCAATCGGAAACGGTGTGGCGTCAGGCCAATAAATACAAAGTGCCCCGTTTGGCCTTTGTGAACAAGATGGACCGCACTGGCGCCAACTTCTTCAAGGTCGTCGAGCAGATGAAGACCCGCCTGAAGGCCAACCCCGTGCCCGTGGTGATCCCCATTGGTGCTGAAGACAACTTCAAAGGCGTGATCGACCTGCGCAAAATGAAGGCCATCATTTGGGACGAAGAGTCCCAAGGCATGAAGTTCAACTTTGAAGACATTCCTGCTGAATTGCTCGAAGACGCCAAAACCTGGCGCGAGCAAATGGTGGAAGCTGCAGCCGAAGCCAATGAAGGCTTGATGAACAAATACCTGGAAGAAGGTGATCTGACGGAAGAAGAGATCACCGAAGGTTTGCGTTTGCGCACCTTGGCCAATGAAATCCAGCCCATGTTGTGCGGCACCGCGTTCAAGAACAAGGGTGTGCAGCGCATGTTGGACGCCGTGATTGAGTTGCTGCCCTCGCCCGTGGACATTCCTCCTGTGGCCGGCACCGACGAAGACGAGCAGCCCATCACCCGTAAGCCCGATGATGGCGAGAAGTTCTCTGCCTTGGCATTCAAGTTGATGACCGACCCGTTCGTGGGCCAGCTCACCTTTGTGCGCGTTTACTCGGGCGTGTTGAGCAAGGGCGACAGCGTTTACAACTCGGTTCGCGGCAAGAAAGAGCGCATTGGCCGTATCGTCCAGATGCACGCCAACAACCGCGAAGAAATCGAAGAACTGCGTGCCGGTGACATCGCCGCTTGCGTGGGTTTGAAAGACGTGACCACCGGTGAAACCTTGTGTGACCCCGATCACCTGGTGACCTTGGAGCGCATGGTCTTCCCTGAGCCGGTGATTCGTCAGGCTGTGGAACCCAAGTCCAAAGCCGACCAAGAAAAAATGGGCATTGCGTTGTCGCGCCTCGCGGCAGAAGATCCTTCTTTCCGCGTGCAAACCGACGAAGAATCGGGCCAAACCATCATTGGCGGTATGGGCGAACTCCACCTTGAAATCATTGTGGACCGCATGAAGCGCGAATTTGGCGTGGAAGCCAACGTGGGCAAGCCCCAGGTGGCCTACCGCGAAACCATTCGCCGCAATGTGGACGAAGCCGAAGGCAAGTTTGTGCGTCAGTCCGGCGGTAAGGGTCAATACGGTCACGTGGTGTTCAAGATTGAACCCAATGAAGCTGGTAAAGGCTTTGAATTCGTCGACGCCATCAAAGGCGGCGTGGTGCCCCGTGAATACATTCCCGCAGTGGAAAAGGGTGTGCTCGAGGCCTTGAACTCTGGCGTGCTCGCGGGCTACCCCGTGGTGGACGTGAAAGTCACCCTGCACTTCGGTTCGTACCACGACGTGGACTCGTCTGAACAGGCCTTCAAAATGGCCGCCATCTTTGGTTTCAAAGAGGGCTGTAAAAAGGCCAACCCCGTGATCCTTGAGCCCATGATGGCCGTGGAAGTGGAAACGCCTGAAGACTACGCCGGCAGCGTGATGGGCGACTTGTCCTCACGTCGCGGCATGGTGCAAGGCATGGACGACATGGTGGGTGGTGGCAAAACCATCAAGGCCGAAGTGCCCTTGTCCGAGATGTTTGGTTACTCGACGGTGCTGCGCTCCATGAGCCAGGGTCGTGCAACTTACACCATGGAATTCAAGCACTACAGCGAAGCGCCGAAGAACGTGGCAGACGCCATCGTTGCAGCACGCGCTAAGTGATTTTTTTCTGGCAAGGGGGCAACCCTTTGCCCGTCTGCGATTCAGCGCCGGCTTGATGACCGCGCAAGTCGAAACAGCAGTTGGATGCAGACGTAAACCCCAGCGGAATGTTCTTTGGAGAAACAAATGGCAAAAGGCAAGTTTGAACGTACCAAGCCGCACGTGAACGTGGGCACGA
>JAYPFZ010000130.1:0-2796 GCA_038126555.1 Betaproteobacteria bacterium | reverse complement strand
CCATCGACGCCTTCATCGAAGCGGTGCAACTCGACCCCGACACCTCCGAGCTGCACTTTGCGCTGGGCAACCTCTTCCGACGTCGCGGCGAATACGAGCGCGCCGTGCGCGTGCACCAGCATTTGCTCAGCCGGGGCGACCTGAGCAAGACCGATCGTGAACGTGCCCAACATGCCCTGGCCATGGACTACCTCAAGGCTGGCATCCTCGATCGCGCCCAAGGCGGCTTTGAAGCCCTCATTCACACGCCGCTGGCGGGCTCGGCCCACCTGGCCTTGCTCAGCATTTACGAGCGCACCCAAGAATGGGCCAACGCCGAGCGCGTGGCCAACGACCTCGAACAAACCGGCCAAGCCAGCTTTGCCGCCAGACGCGCCCATTACCTGTGCGAACTCGCCAGCGACCCCGCCCTGAAAGACGATGCCCAGCGCCAAGCCTGGCTCACGGAAGCCATCGCCATTGCCCCTCAGGCGGCGCGTGCGCGCATCATGATGGCCGAATGGCAACTCGGCCAAGGCCAGCCCGATGCCGCCGCCCAAACCCTCACCCTGTTGCACGAGCAGTCCCCCGCCCACTTGGGTCTGGCCTGTGGCCTGCTCACGCAACTCGCCCAGTCGCCGGCCCACCAGCCGCTGGTCTTGCGTTTGCTGCGCGAAAACCACGCCCAAACCCGAAGCCTCGATGTGTTGCAAGCCCTGTTGCAACTCATTCAAAACGAGCAACCCGAGGTGGCGCGTCAACTCTTGGCCGATCACCTGCAACACACCCCGTCGCTGAGCCTGGCTGCCCAATGGCTGGCCAACGAGTCCTTGAGCCACCCCGACATGCACGCGGTGGTGCAACGCGCCATCGAGCAAGCCGCCCAGCCCATGCGCCGCTACCGCTGTGCGGCATGCGGCTTCGAGGCCAACCGCCATTTCTGGCACTGCCCGGGTTGCCAAGCCTGGGACAGCTTCCCCCCGCGCAGAATCGAGGAACGATGAGCGAGCGATTTCAAAGCCAGTTGACCCAAGCCCGCGTGCTGGTGGTGGGCGACGTCATGCTCGACCGTTACTGGCATGGCCAGGTCGATCGCATCAGCCCCGAAGCCCCCGTGCCGGTGGTGCGCGTCACGCAAATCGAAGATCGCTTGGGCGGTTGCGCCAACGTGGCCCTCAACATCGCCAGCTTGGGCGCTCAAGTCAGCTTGCTCTCGGTGGTGGGCACCGACGCCGAAGGCCAACGCTTGGAGCAACTCATTCGTGCGCAAGGCATCCAGGCCGAGCTGCGCCAAGACCCCAATTTGCAAACCACGGTGAAAGTTCGCGTCATCGGCCGCCAGCAGCAACTCTTGCGTGCCGACTTTGAAAACGAACCGCAAACCGAGGTGCTCTCTTCCCAAACCGAGCGCTTTGCCGCTTTGCTCCCCAGCCACCAAGTGGTGCTGTGCTCCGACTACGGCAAAGGCGGTCTGGCCCACATCGCCGACATGATTGGCTCTGCCCGCGCGCAGGCTCGACCGGTGCTCATCGACCCCAAAGGCAGCGATTACTCGCGCTACGCGGGTGCCACCCTCATCACCCCCAACCGCGCCGAGTTGCAACAGGTGGTGGGCAAATGGCGCAACGAAGCCGAACTCACCGCGCGCACCCAAGCCTTGCGCGAGCAACTGCAACTCGAAGCCGTGTTGCTCACCCGCAGTGAAGAGGGCATGACCTTGTTCGATGCCCAAGGCGCTTTGCATGTGGCGGCCCAGGCCCGCGAAGTGTTCGATGTCACCGGTGCCGGCGACACCGTGATTGCCACCATGGCGGCTGCTCTGGCCGCTGGCCTCAGTTTGCGCGAGGCCGTGCCTTGGGCCAACAAGGCCGCTGGTGTGGTGGTGGCCAAATTTGGCACCGCCAGTGTTTCCCGCGAGGAGTTGTTCTCATGACCATGGTCGTCACCGGCGCCGCCGGTTTCATTGGCTCCAACCTCATTGCAGGCCTGAACCGGCGCGGCATCACCGACATCATTGCGGTGGACGACCTCACCGATGGCAGCAAATGCGTCAACTTGGCCGACTTGCACATCAGCGACTACGTCGACGCCAGTCAGTTCTACAACCGCCTCGCACACCGCGAGTTCGGCAACATCGAAGCGGTCTTCCATCAAGGCGCTTGCAGCGACACCATGGAAACCAATGGCCGCTACATGATGGACAACAACTACGGCGTGTCCTGCCAATTGTTCGAGGCCTGCCAAGACCAGCGCATTCGCTTGTTCTATGCCTCGTCGGCGGCCACCTATGGGCGCTCCACCCAGTTCGAAGCGGTGCCCGCCAATGAGCGACCGCTCAACGTCTACGGCTACTCCAAGCTGCTGTTCGATCAGCGCATGCGCTTGCTGTGCGGCCCCCAATTTGCCGATGCGCCCATGCAAATGGCCGGGTTTCGTTACTTCAATGTGTATGGCCCCCGCGAGCAACACAAAGGCCGAATGGCCAGCGTCGCCTTCCATCAGTTCCACCAATTCCAAAGCGAAGGTCGGGTGAAGCTGTTTGGCGAATACGGCGGCTATGGGCCCGGCGAGCAGGTGCGCGACTTCATCCACGTCGACGATGTGGTGGCCATCAACCTGTGGTTCCTCGATCACCCCGAGCACCGCGGCTTGTTCAATTTAGGCACGGGCCGGGCACAGGCTTTCAACGACGTCGCCTTGTCGGTGATCCGAACCCTCATGGGCACCGATGGCGTGAGCATCCAATCGCCCCAAGACGCTCAGAACTGCGGCAGGCTCGTATCCCGCGAATTCCCGGAAGCGCTGGTGGGCCAATAC
>JAYPFZ010000129.1:0-2836 GCA_038126555.1 Betaproteobacteria bacterium | reverse complement strand
CGGTTGCGGCCGGAGCCACCACCAACCCCAACACCAAACTCATTGCAGCGGCCAAAAAAGATCCTGGCGCCATGAGCGTGGGTATGTCCAGCTTAGGCGGTGACGATCACTTTGCTCTGATCAAACTACAACAACAGACCAACACCCAGTTCAACATCGTGCCCTACAAAGGCTCGGCGCCCGCACGCACGGCGGTCATGGGTGGACATGTCAATTTGGGCATCTTCAATATTTCAGAGGTGGCCAAATTCGACGGTGAATTGAATGTGTTGGGCATCGCTCAAAACCAACGCTCCAGCTTTGCCCCCAAGGTGCCCACCTTCAAAGAACAAGGCATTGCCTTGATCAATGGTTCGATGCGCGGCATCGTTGGCCCCAAAGGCCTGCCCGCTGATGTCCAGCGCAAACTGATTGCTGCATTTGAAAAGGCGGCACAAGACCCTGAATTCCTGGCGGCCATGCAAGCGACGGCCAACCCGGTGGACATACGCACCGGCGAATCGTTCAAGGAATTGACCGAAGGTTTCCACGATTTGGCTCAGAAAACCTGGCAAGCGACGCCCTGGAAGTAATTCCGCACGCGTCTCCTTTGCGGTGGCGCGAGCCGTCACCGCACCTCTGTCTATCTGCCTCGGTCGCTTATGTCCATCTCCATTTGGCAACGCTGCATGCGTCCAACCACACTTACGGCCCTCGGAACCTTGGTGCTGGTTATCGTTTTCGTACCCAGCACGCTTATCTTGCCGTCCATTTCGGCCTTGTTACCGGGCGTCATGTTGGCTGCTTTGGTGGTCTTGGCCCTGCTGTTGTTGATCCGCGATCAGCGTGACGCAGCAACCCAAACGTCAACCGACGTGAAACACCACTCGACCTCTCGGGTGCTGATCGCTTTCGCCCTGATCGTCGGCTACGCCTTGGCCGTGGAGTGGTTGGGTTTTTACCCCAGCACCGCAGTCGGGGTGCCACTGACTGCATTCGTGTTTGGCTACCGCCAAAAGCTTGGTTTGCTGATAGCAACGCTGGTAGTCACCAGTGGTATCTATTTGATTTTCAGCTTAGCCATGGCCCAAGAGTTTCCCAGTGGCCTGCTATGGTCTCGTTAAAGGAGTGACCCCATGTAAATGGAACTGATCCATGCATTGCCTGGGGTGTTGAGCGTCGCCAACCTCCTGGCCGTGGTGGCTGGCGTGATCGCAGGCATCGTGGTGGGGGCTTTACCCGGCCTAAGCGCGACCATGGCCATTTCGGTGCTGTTGCCCTTCACCTTTGGCCTGGACCCCTTGTTGGCGCTGGGCTTGATGGCTGGCATATACAACGGCGCCATGTACGGCGGTGCGATCCCAGCGATCTTGCTGCGTATCCCAGGCACACCCGCCGCTGTGGCCACGAGCTTTGACGGTTACCCCATGGCGCAACAAGGCCAAGGTGGCTACGCGCTACAAGTGGCGGTGGTGTCGTCATCCATCGGTGGCGTCGCGAGTGCCATCGCGCTGATGCTTCTGGCGCCGCCGTTGTCCAAAGTGACTTTGCTGTTTGGTGCCGCTGAGGTGTTCTGGGTGGCGGTGTTTGGCTTATGCAGCATCATCTTTTTGCTGGATGGCAATGTCATCAAAGGTTTGATGAGCGCCTGCTTTGGGGTCTTCATCTCAATTGTTGGCACGGACCCAATTTTGGGGGTAGACCGCTACACCTTCGATCGTTTGGAATTGTTGGACGGTATCAACATCGTAGTCTTGTTGGTGGGGCTCTACGCGTTGCCGCCTGCCATCGACTTGCTCGAGTCACCACTCACCAGCGACCGCATCAACAGCAAACAACTGGGCACTGAATCCATTTGGCAATCCTTGCCGCGCATGCTGAAGTTTTGGAAAACGTGGCTGCGCAGCTCACTCATTGGCATCTGGATTGGTATCCTGCCGGGAGCCGGCGGCTCTATGGCTGCGTTCATGGCTTACAACGAAGCTCGCCGCGACTCCAAGATCCCAGAAGCCTGGGGTAACGGCGAGCCAGAGGGCGTTGCTGCCGCGGAAACCGCCAACAATGCCGATACCGCTGCTGCACTGATTCCCGCATTGACGTTGGGCATTCCAGGCACTGCCGTTGCCGCTGTGATGCTGGGCGGCCTGCTGATTCACGGCTTGCAACCGGGGCCGATGTTGTTCCGCGAGTCGCCTGATGTGGTGTTTGGTTTCATGTGGCAGTTTTTGCTGGGCGCCATCTTGCTGGTGTTTCTCGGCGGCTCCCTGGCCACCAACAGCTTTGCGAAATTGCTCAACCTGCCTCGACCACTGTTGGGCTCGGTGATCATGGTGCTGATGCTGATCGGTGTCTACTCCATCCACGGCCGCATGTTTGACGTCTACTTGATGCTGTTTTTTGGTGCCATCGGTTACGTGATGGACAAGCTCAAGTTTCCCCTGCCACCAGTGGTCTTGGGGCTGATCTTGGGTTCTTTTGCAGAAGAAAATTTGCGTTTGGCCTTGCGCATCGGGCGCGGCGACTGGTCGATTTTGCTGGCCAACACGACTAGCCAAGTCTTGGTGGCAATGACCTTGGCAGTGATCTTGGGTCCGTTCATCAAACGCCGCTGGTTGGCGCGACGAGCACACTGATTGGGCCTCGACGTCATGCTGCAAAACGCAAACCCTCACCACCCGGTGCGCCCGTCTTGGCTGTCGTTGACCGAAGAAGCGGTCATTGATCCCGAGCAGGCGATTTTGGATGCTCACCACCATCTATGGAATCGACCGCAAAGCACTGACCAGTCGGCTGAGTTTGCGCAAGACTGGACCTCGGGCCAAGATGTGCGCGCCTGCATTTATGTGCAATGCTCGAC
>JAYPFZ010000128.1:0-2922 GCA_038126555.1 Betaproteobacteria bacterium | reverse complement strand
AAAAAGGGCCGGCCGAAGCCGTCCCTTGCGCTTGCTCGACACTCACCTTATTTACCCAAGGCAGCGCGGACTTGCTTGAGCGCTTTCTCGTACTCAGGCCCGTTTTGCTTGGCCCATGAGTCCCAGTAAGGCTTGAGCTTTTCAGTGACAGCTTTGATCTCAGCCGCATTGGTTTGCGTGATCTTCATGCCTTTGCTTGCTTGGTTGTTCATCTGCACGCCTTCATCTTCAATGAATTCAGCCGAGATCTTCTCACCTTCTTCGGCCACGATGTCGCGCAGCGCTTTTTGCTCAGTGGTGTTCAGGTCAGCAAAGGCTTTGGCATTGGCAATGATCATCGAGTTGCCATAGTTGACCGGGAAACGGTAGTTGTGCGGCAAGAACTCATGCCATTTCTTCGCGCCACCGGCGCTGGCAGTCAATACACCTTCGATCACGCCGCGCTCCAAGGAGGTGGGCACTTCGCTGCCAGACAGCGTGATGGCAGCGCCGCCAAATGCCTCGACGAAATGGCCCTGCTCAGGCGAAGTGACGCGGATTTTGTGGCCTTTGAGGTCACCCACTTTGCTCATGGGGAAGGTGGTGAAGATGATTTGCTTGGGGTAGCGATAGCCACCCAAGACGACCACGCCTTGCTTGGCGAAGGCTTCGTTCAATGTCGGCTTCATGGCGGCATAAGCCTTGGCCCATTCAGCATCGTTCTCGATCAGCATAGGCAGGTTCAAGACACGAGCAATGGGCACACTGCCAGAGAAAAAGTAATCGGCGGCGAAATCGACCACGCCATCACCCACAGATTGCGTGATGTCTGAAGATTTGATTTGCAGGGTTTTGCCCAGATGCACTTTGATTTTCAATTTGCCATCTGTAGCTTGGCTCACACGATCGCTGATGCGCATCATGCCCTTCACGGCAGCAGTCGTCGAGACCGACGAGTAGGTGTAACCCGTCCAGTCTTGGGCTTGAACAGCAAAAGCCGCACCGGCCATACACAAAGCAGTGGTGATTTGTTTCAGTTTCATGGAAGTCTCCTGATGATATGCGTGGAACACGCCGATTGGATCATGCGTGACTGGTCACGCATGAGGGGGAAATGAATTGCAAGGCATTACGGGCTGAAGCAACGCCCATCTTGGTGTAGGCGTCTGCGGTGACGCCACCAATGTGGGGGCTCAAGATGATGTTGACTTCGCTTTGGAAGGGGTGCCCAGCCAACATAGGCTCAACGCCAAAGCTATCTAGCCCAGCTTGTGCCACGTGGCGATTTTGCACGGCGGCCAGCAAGGCGGTTTCATCAATGAGCCCACCGCGCGCTGTGTTGATCAGAATCACACCGGGCTTGCATTGCTGCAAGGTTTCGGCATTGATCAAATGGCGGTTGTCTGCAGTCAATGGGCAGTGCAGGGAGATGGCATCTGCTTGGCGCCAAATTTCTGCTAACTCGACGCGTTCGATGTAGTCGGGTATTTGGCTGGCGAAGGGGTCGAAGCCCAAGATGCGCATGCCCATGGCATGGGCCATGGCGGCGAAGCGTTGCCCAATGGCGCCCAAGCCAATCAAACCAACGTAACGCCCTTCAAGCTCGACGCTCTTGTGCGTGGCTTTGTCCCAATAGCCTTCGTGCATGCGGGCGTCGAGTTGCACCACCGACTTGGCGCAGGCCAGCAACAAGGCCATGGCGTGCTCGGCCACCGCTGCGGCATTGACGCCAACAGCCGCCACGACTTGGATGCCACGCGCTTCAGCGGCCGCTTTGTCGATGGTGTCAATGCCACTGCCGTGTTTGGAGATCACGCGCAAGCCTGGGGCCGCATCCATGGCTGCCGCGCCGACTTTGGCATAGCGCACGATGATGGCCACCGGATTGTGCTGCGCACAGAGTTGGACGATGTCATCGTCACTGGGAGTCTTACCCGCGAACACGACCTCGAAGTCGCTCAGTAGGGTCAAGGCCTGTGGCGCCAAATCCGCTGCGGTGACCAGAATGACGTTTTTGCTCACAGTGTTTCTCCATCTTGAATGACGCCAGCGCTGCGCAGCGATCCTTCTAGCCATTGCGGGCGCAAGGCTTTTCGGCTTTTGATGTCGGTGATGCGCTTGGTTTCGGCGGCGACTTTTTTATGTGCCAAAGGCAATATCGCGGCCGCCTTGTCTCGTTCAATCACCGTGACCCCATCCGCATCACCCACCACTAAGTCACCGGGGTTGATGCTGACGCCACCCAGGGAAATGGGGTGGTTGACACGGCCTGCAATGTTTTTGGTTGGGCCGTTGGGGTTGAGGCCTGCGGCGTACATCGGAAAGCCGAGTTCGCGAATCGCTTCGCTATCGCGCACTGCACCGTCAATAACCACGGCGGCGACACCCAAGGCCACACATTGTTGAGACATGATTTCGCCCATCAAAGCGCTGGACAAATCACCTTTGCCATCCACCACAATGACGTCGCCCGGTTGCGCCAAAGCCATGGCGGCATGGATCATCAGGTTGTCGCCCGGTCGCACCTCGACGGTGAGTGCGGGGCCCGCAAATCTCATGCTCGGTGACAGCGCGGCAATGCGTCCGCTCAAACCGCCACGCCGGCCAGCGACGTCGGCCAAGATGGACGAGGGGAACTGCGCCGCTTCTTTCACCACTTCCGATGCAACGCGGGTAATGGTGCGAACGACTTCGGGGAGGACTTGGCTTTCACTCATAAAGAGACTCCAGTAGGCTTCAAATAGGATTGCGGTATGGAGGTGCCACGCCTTTGATGCAGGCGCGGGCAAGCGAGGCCTGGCCGTGCAGGGTTTATTTCCGAGGGGTCTGCTTCCAAATCGCCTTGGCCACCCCCGACTGTTTTTTGGCAACTTGGGTGTAGGCGTCGCTGGTCATATAAGCGATGGGGTTGCCTTGTTCGGGCACGCGACCAATCCAAAACCG
>JAYPFZ010000127.1:2379-2987 GCA_038126555.1 Betaproteobacteria bacterium | reverse complement strand
TCCAGCTTGAATTGGGGCGGTCTGCCGAACTCGGCGGCCTGCGCGTGCAACTCACCTCCTCCGATCGGAGGATTGCGCCCAGCAATGGCACTCCCTAGGATGGCTTTTTTTCACTGTGTGTGAGCTGTCCCAGTGAGCCAATCCGCTTCACCTGCATTCGACACCAACGCCGATCAAATCCAACAGTTGTGCGACTGGATTGAGTCCAACATCGACTCCACCATCGGATGGGAGGAGCTCAAGCGCCAAAGCGGTTTGTCACACAAAGAGTTGATCAACCTTTTTCAAATTCATAAAAAATCCACCCCCATGTTGTTCATCCGACAATGTCGGCAGCAGCGTCAATCGTCGCTGGGCAACACGTCGCCTGGGCTTGTCCCACGACAGTTGATGAAGCCGTCTAACGAATGAAACCAGTTTGAGATGTTTGATCAATCCCCAGCATTGATGTTGTTGTTGCTGTCCGGGCTGATCATTTTTTGGCTCACCCCGTTGAGCGCTTGGTGGATGCTGTCGGGCCAGCGCGATCACCCGGCCAACTTTTGGTTTGTGGGAACTGGCCTCAATGCCGGAGTGGCCACGGTATTTGTGTTTGGCCAGCCGTATCC
>JAYPFZ010000127.1:0-2369 GCA_038126555.1 Betaproteobacteria bacterium | reverse complement strand
TCCACGGGCAGCTTGCTCTGCTTTTTGGAATCGATACGGCGAGAGCTAAGCCCAACACCCTGGCTGTGGCGATGGGCTGCAGCGTGGCTGCTTCTGGAAGCCACGCTGCTGCTGAGCTTGGCCTGGCAAGGTTTGTTCATGCCCTTCGGGTATTTGGTGCATTTTTTCCTGCTGTGCCTGCTTGAAGCACGTTTGGTTCAACAGGTGCTTTTGGTGCAACGCCAAACGCGCAGCCGCTCCTTATGGCTCATCGTGCTGTTTTTGTTGGCTTTCATGGTGGCAAATTTCTCGCGCATTGCGGCGTATATCCAAACCCAGCACTTCATCCGCTTGTTGGACTTCAGCCCCATGGGCAACACCTTGCTGGTTCTCAATTACGTGAGCGTGGTGTTTTATTGCTATGGCTATTGGGGCTTTGTGATCGAGAAAAACCAGCGCCTGTTGTTGCAGCGCTCTGCTGAATTGGTGTCTGCCCGGGAGCGGGAATCGTTTGCCATCGTGGGCCGTTTCAATCAAGCGGGCGCACTCTCAGCTTCGATTGCCCATGAGATCAATCAGCCCATCGCTGCCATTCAACTCAACACCGAAGAGGCCCTGCGACTCAATGGCCAGCAAGCCAATCCAAGCGCCATTGCGCACTTGCTTCAACGCATTGCCCGAGACAATCAACGCGCTGCAGCCATCGTGCAGCGCATCCGACGCGTATTCCAGCCCGATCAGAAACCATCGGACTGGGTAGACCCGGACGCCGTTTTGGATCGCTTTTTATCGCAGCAACAGCGCTTGCTGGCGCAACATCACATTCGGGCGAACACCCAACTTGAAGCGCGCGTCAAGGTGCCGTTCCCGGAAGACGAACTGATCCACATCCTGACAAATTTATTGAGCAATGCCATTGATGCTCTGCAGCAAGTTCCGCAAACCCAACGTGAATTGAACTTGCGCACTTGGTGCGAGACCGAACGGGTCTGCATCGAGTTTCACGACACAGGCTGCGGCATTGCACCCGACAAAAAAAACAACCTCTTCAATTTATTCAGCACCACCAAACGCAACGGCATGGGGCTGGGCCTTTGGCTGGTTCGCTACATCGTGGAGCGGCACGATGGGCGCATCAAGCTGTTGCCGGCCATGGGACCTGGTGCCCGATTTTTGGTTCAGCTGAGCAGACACTCGGCGGCTAACCCATGACCCCAGGCCACATTGATTTCATCGACGACGACGAGAGTCTGCGCGAGACGATTCAGGAGTTGCTGAGCGCCGCTGGCCATTCGGTCACGGTCTGGCGTGATGCCTATTCGTTTTTGGCGGCTTGGACACCACGCACCCCGGCGGTCATCCTCACCGACATGCGCATGCCAGACCTGAGCGGACTGGATTTACACCGTGAACTGCAACTCAAGGGGTGTCAAACCCCGGTGGTTTACATCAGCGCCGAAAGCACCCCACGACAAACCATCCAGGCCATGAAATTGGGCGCCGAGGACTTTTTGCTCAAACCCTTTGGCCGTCAAGAGCTGCTCGACGCCGTGGCACAGGCTTTGGAGAAAGACCAGCACCGGGTCGAACACCTTCGGTTCAAGCAAGCCCAAGCGCGCAGTCTGGCCGAGTTATCGCCGCGTGAACTGGAGGTGTTGCGCCTTTGGACTCGGGGCTACAACAACGCGGAAATCGTGGAGGAGTTGGGCATAGCCCTGCCCACGGCCAAGCAATACAAATCACAAATCAAGCACAAGTTGCAACTCAACGCGCTCTCAGACCTCATCCGGTTCACCCAAGGTGTGTTCGACGATCCGCCACCCTCGCCCTGAATCTGCGCCAGTCAGCTCAAGTCTGGGTGAATCGGGTCGATGTTGCTCCGATGAGCCTCATCGGTCACTTGCTGCTGCGCCGCCAACCCCAAAGGCATTGGGTTCGGTGGGGTTTGGGCTTGTGTTTGAGCGCGGGGGTTAGCGTGTGGGCTTTGGCCGACAACGATTCGCCCTACGCCACAGAAAAAGAGCAACGCTACCTCGATGAAGGCTTCATCTTGTTCCCGGCGCGCAAGCCCCACGCCCAAGATCCCAAGGTGCAGGCCGAGCGTTTGCGTGCACAACAGGCCCAAGACGCCCAACGCTTGCAAGCTGAAGAAGCCCAAAAGCGCTGGGATGCCCAGCAATACGAGCGCCGCATTCAAGAAGCGGTGCGCGACCGCGACCAGGCCCAGCAAGCCAGCCGCTTGTTGCAAGCCGAGCTCAGTCGTGCGCGCGCTGAGCACGCCCAGTTGATCCAGCAGGCCGATGCCCGCTGGCGCAGCGAACGCGAGCGACGCCAAGCCGCCGAGCGCAGGCAGCTGCAAGTGGCCTTGGAAAAATCGAAAACCGAAAGCG
>JAYPFZ010000126.1:0-3062 GCA_038126555.1 Betaproteobacteria bacterium | reverse complement strand
GGTCTTTTCTTGAAAGATAAAGTCAATTCCTATGGACTTGAGAAAATTAAAGACCCTGATCGACCTGGTTTCTGAATCCAACATTTCCGAACTGGAAATCACCGAAGCCGAAGGCAAGGTGCGGATTGTGAAGAACGAGCCGCCCACGGTGTCCATGGTTTCGGCGCCTCTGGTGGCAGCCGCACCTGCCCCCGTGATGGCTGCTCCCGCAGCGGCGGCCCCCACGGCCGCCAGCCCAGCATCCGAAGCCCCTGCTGCCGCGGCGGCGCCCGAAGGCCGGGTCATCAAGTCCCCCATGGTGGGCACTTTTTATCGGGCATCCAGCCCGGGCTCAGCCCCGTTTGTGGAAATTGGCGCCAGCGTCAAGCCCGGCGACGCCGTTTGCATCATTGAGGCCATGAAGATCCTCAACGAGATCGAGTCCGATCAGCAAGGCACCATCACCCAAGTGTTGGTCGAGAACGGCCAACCGGTTGAATACGGCCAGCCGCTGTTTGTGATCGCCTGAGCCTGAACATGTTCAAAAAAATATTGGTTGCCAACCGCGGAGAGATTGCGCTGCGCATTCAGCGGGCTTGCCGAGAGCTGGGTGTGCGAGCGGTCATGGTGTATTCGGAAGCCGACCGAGACGCCAAATACGTCAAATTGGCCGATGAGGCGGTGTGCATTGGGCCTGCTCCCTCGGGCCAGAGTTACTTGAACATGCCGGCTCTGATTTCTGCGGCTGAGGTGACCGATGCCGAGGCCATTCACCCCGGTTATGGCTTTCTCAGCGAAAACGCTGACTTTGCCGAACGCGTGGAAAAGAGCGGGTTCACCTTCATTGGCCCCACGGCCGAATCGATTCGCCTGATGGGAGACAAAGTCTCAGCCAAGCAGGCCATGATCAAGGCTGGCGTGCCATGTGTGCCTGGCTCAGAGGGTGAGTTGCCCGATGACCCAGCGGCCATTCGGCGCTTGGCCAAATCGATTGGCTACCCCGTCATCATCAAGGCTGCTGGCGGCGGCGGTGGCCGAGGCATGCGCGTGGTGCACACCGAAGCGGCCCTCATCCATGCGGTGCAAACCACCAAGGCAGAAGCCCAGGCGGCATTTGGCAACCCCTCGGTTTACATGGAGAAGTTCCTCCAGAACCCGCGCCACATCGAAATTCAGGTGCTGGCTGACCAGTTCAAGAATGCGGTGTATTTGGGCGAGCGCGATTGCTCCATGCAACGCCGCCACCAAAAAGTCATTGAGGAAGCGCCGGCACCCGGCATTCCCCGCAAGCTGATTGAAAAAATTGGCGAGCGATGCGCTGCGGCCTGTAAAAAAATTGGCTACCGGGGCGCGGGAACGTTTGAGTTCTTGTATGAGAACGGGGAGTTCTATTTCATTGAAATGAACACCCGCGTGCAGGTTGAACACCCGGTGACCGAATGGGTGACGGGCATTGACATCGTCAAGACGCAAATCATGGTGGCCGCTGGTCAGAAGCTGCCCTTCGTGCAGCGCCAGATCAGCCTGACGGGTCACGCCATCGAGTGCCGCATCAACGCCGAAGACCCCTTCAACTTCATGCCCTCGCCGGGGCGCATCACCATGTGGCATCCGCCCGGCGGGCCAGGCGTGCGGGTGGATTCTCACGTCTACACCAATTACTTTGTGCCGCCCAACTACGACTCCATGATCGGCAAGATCATTGTGTATGGCGATACCCGCGAAGAGGCCATGGCGCGCATGCGCTCGGCGCTGGGCGAGACGGTGGTCGAAGGCATTCTGACCAACATCCCCTTGCATCGCGAGTTGGTGCTCGACGCCAAGTTCATGGAAGGCGGAACCAACATTCACTACCTTGAACATTGGCTGGAAGCCCACAAGCGCTGATGTTTGAACTGTCCATTTTGGTTCCTGAAGACGCTGTCGAGACGGTGTGCGATGCCTTGTTGGCGCTCGATGCGCTGAGCGTTTCGGTGGAAGACGCGCTGGCCGACACCGAACAAGAGCAAGCTCGATTTGGCGAGCCGGGCATGCCCATTGAGGGCGTGGCTTGGAACCAGTCGCGCATCAAGGCCTTGTTTCCCACCGAAGCTGCGGCCGCCGAAGCGCAGCGCTTGCTGTTGCCACAAGACTTTTTTGCAGATTGCCAGTTGGAATCCTTGGCGGTGGTGCCGGACCAAGACTGGGTGCGCCTCACGCAATCGCAATTTGACCCGGTGGCCATCACCGACTCATTTTGGGTGGTGCCCACTTGGCATGAGGTGCCCGCACAGGCACGGCATCACATTCGCCTCGATCCCGGGTTGGCGTTCGGCACGGGCACCCATCCCACGACCCGCATGTGTTTGGAATGGATTTGCGAGCAGTCACAACCCGCGCAACGGGCGGTGGACTACGGCTGTGGCTCTGGCATTTTGGCCATTGCGGCCAGCAAAATGGGTGTGGTGCAGGTGGATGCGGTCGACATTGACCCCGCCGCTGTGGCATCCACGCAAGCCAATGCCGCGGCCAATCACGTCAACTTGCACGCGGTGGGCTTGCCCGATCAGGCGCAAGGAACCTACGGCTGGGTCATTGCCAACATTTTGGCTTCACCCTTGAAGGTGTTGGCGCCGCTGCTGTGCCAACTGATGGCGCCCGGTGGGCAGATGATCTTGGCTGGCATATTGAGCCGGCAGGTCGAAGAAATCCAGCACGCGTATTCACCTTGGGTGCAACTGAGCGTCGCTCAATCGCGAGATGGCTGGGTGTTGATGACCGCCACCCGACCCGCATGAACAGCCATGGGCGCTTTCTACAATAAGGCATGAAGTTCAGCACCCAGTGCCCCCACTGCTCCACCTCATTTCTCATTCAAGCTGAGCAAATTCGTGTGGCCAGTGGATTGGTGCGTTGTGGGGTGTGTGCCAGCATTTTTGAGGCCGATCGACACCTCTTTGAAGTGACCGAGACACCGGATTGGTCCGTGGCTGAACCACCCAAGATGCCGGCTTTCGAGGACGCGGCTTCGGTTTCCGAAACACCCTCCGGGGTCTATAGCCTCAGCGGCACACCAGGCCCAGAAATGGAGCCCCCTTCATTCA
>JAYPFZ010000125.1:0-3157 GCA_038126555.1 Betaproteobacteria bacterium | reverse complement strand
AGCCCGCCAAATTGGCGGCCACGGCGGGGTGATCGTCGCTTCGGCCCGCGCGAATGGCGGCCTCAAAGTGCGGACGCCCCAAGGGCAACACCCCACTGGCTGCAATGGCGCCCAAGAGCACGGCGCTCACCACGGTATGGGACTCGCGGGCCAATCGCGCAAAGTCGATGGCATGCAAGGTGCGCGCGTGCTGTTGCACCACAGCCAGCAAGGCTTCGCTGTCCATGCGGCCATCGGCAGGGCGCATGCGCTCAGCCACCGTGAGGGCGCGTGCGGTGGAGGTGATCACCAGGGTTCGATCGGCGCTGGGCAAGCCCAAGGCCACTTGGCGAGCGGTTTCCAATAACTCGGAGGACACCAACAAATCGATGTGACCGGGCAGGGGGCTGAGGCCAAACACGGGGCTTTGAGGGGTGTCGGGATCGTCGCTGGCGACCAGACACTCCAAGTAATAGGTGGTGGCGCCTGTGCGTTGGGCCACACCTGGCACCGAGGTGGCTTGCATGGGCAGCTTGGCCAACCGCGCAGCTTGCACCAGCCAGTCGGTGAGCACACCGCCCCCTTCGCCACCCAAGGCGCCAATGAGCACGGTGATGGGGCGCGCGGAACTCATGCGGTTTGCAGCCAGCGAACCAGACGCTGGCGGGTGTGGTGCCAAGCCGACTCCCACCAACCCGGATGGTGGACGACTTCAGCGCGATAAAACGAGGGGCACAAGGCCGCGGCATGGGCGTTTTCACCGCACAAGCCGCAACCCACGCAGGTGTCGAGCACCGTGGCCACGGGATCGGTTTTGAGGGGGTCGGGGTTGTCTTTGAGCGTGAGGCTGGGGCAACCCGACAGGCGCATGCAGGCGTGGTCGCCACTGCACACGTCTTCGTCGATGCCAAATTTCACTCGGCTCACCCGCTCGCCCTGGGCCAGTTGCTGGGCCTGCCAAGGCTTGAGGCGGCGTTGACGCTCGAGTTGGCATTCGCCCTCGGCCACGATGACCTTGAGGCCTTTGAATGGGGTGTGAAACGCCTCGAGCAAGGTGGCGTTCATTTGCGCCACCGAATACGAGGACACCGTGCGCAGCCACTTCACCCCCAAACCTTTCAGGGTTTGCTCGATGGTGGTGTTGGTGTGCGCCAGGCTTTGCGCTTTGTCGGTGGCCGCTTGCTTGGCTTGCTCACTGGGGGTGGAGACGATGTCTTGGGTGCCCGTGGCCGAGGTGTAGCCGTTTTTGAAAATCACCAGCACCGCATCGTCGCCATTGAACAGGGCGCTTTGCACGCCGGTGAGCAAGCCGTTGTGCCAAAAGCCCCCATCGCCCATGAGCGAGAGCACGCGCGGTTGCAGGTTGGGCGACACCCCCGCCCGGCTGGCCAGGCTCATGCCGTAGCCCAGAATGGTGTGGCCGGTGTGAAAGGGCTCGAAGGTGCCCAGGGCGTGACAGCCGATGTCGGCGGCCACGTGAATGGGCCCCAGGGCTTGTTTGGCCAATTCGATGGCCGAGAACACGGGGCGTTCGGGGCAGCCAATGCAAAAACTCGGGGGGCGGGCTGGCAAGGGGTGAGGCTGTGTGCGCAAGGCTTGCGCCACTTGCGCGCGCTGCTCGCGCAGGCCGTGGAGCCATTGCGCCACCCCGGCTTGGTCGCCGAGGTCGGGGGCGATGGCTTGCAGCAACTTCAACAAGCCCGTGGCCAGCACCTCGGCGGTGTATTCCCCTGCGCGGGGCAAGACGTCTTTGCCGTGCAATTGGATGTCGATGCGACGGCGCATGAGCATGAGGGCCAAGTCTTGTTCGATGTATTCGGGCTGGCCTTCCTCGATCACCAACAGGTGTTGCTTTCCCTCGCAAAATCGTTCCAAGGCAACGGGCACCAGGGGGTAGGTGACGTTGAGCACATGGATGGGCAACACGCTGTGGCCGCGCGCATCGGCCAAGCCCAATTGCTGCAAGACCCGAATGAGGGTGTTGTAGAGCCCGCCTTGCACCAGCAGGCCCAGGCGTTGGTCGGTGCCTTCAAAGGTTTCGTTCAGGCCGTGGGCTTCGATGAAGGCTTGGGCTGCGGGCAAGCGCTCGTTGACCTTTTTCACCTCTTGCGGGAAGGTGACGGGCGGGTGGGCGAGCTTGCTGTAATCGAAGGGGGCGGCCTCGACCATGCGCTGTTGCGTGGAGATGGGCGAGGCTTGGTTGTTGCGCGCGGGAAAGCTGCCGCGCACGTGGCAGGCGCGTATGCGCAACTCCAGGAGCACCGGCATGTTGCTGGCCTCGGAGAGTTCGAAGCCATGGCGGACCATTTCCACCATTTTGGGCAAATGCGGGCGAGGGTCGAGCAAACACATGCACGACTTGAGCGCATAGGCGTGGGTGCGCTCCTGGATGACCGAGGCCCCTTCGCCGTAGTCTTCACCAATGATGGCCAACACCCCGCCGCGCACGCCAGGTGAGGACAGGTTGGAGAGGGCATCGGCGGCCACGTTGGTGCCCACGATGGATTTCCAGGTGACCGCGCCGCGCAAAGGGTAGTGAATGGAGGCCCCCAACATGGCGGCGGCCGAGGCTTCGTTGGCGCAAGCCTCAACGTGCACACCCAACTCGCCCATGAGGTCGCGGGCCTGCACCATGACATCGAGCAAATGCGAGACCGGCGCGCCTTGGTAACCCCCCACGTAGGCCACGCCCGATTCCAGCAAGGCTTTGGTGATGGCCAGAATGCCTTCGCCATGGAAGGTCTCGCCTTCGCCCAAGCGCAAGGACTCGATTTCAGAGGTGAAGGACACTTCCATGTTGAGCCGCATGATGGCATCAAACCCCGCAGGCTTGGGACACAATCCCACCATGAAAACCCTAGGAGTGTCACCGACATGAAACCCTTCACGATTGATTTGCCGCCGCTGGAACACGTGTGTGACGTGGCGGTGACCATCGGCGAGCCGGTGGAAGTGGGACACAGCCCCTTGGGCTTGCGGCGCATGATTCCGATCACGGGTGGGCTGGTGAGCGGCCCGCGCTTGTCGGGGCGCATCGTGCCCGGTGGGGCCGACTATCAGCTCATCGTGGCCGATGGCACCACCTCACATTTGGATGCCCGCTATGTGATTGAGGCCGAGGATGGGGGGCGCATTTTGGTGAGCAACACCGCCGTGCGTCATGCCAGCCGGGACAACG
>JAYPFZ010000124.1:1906-3225 GCA_038126555.1 Betaproteobacteria bacterium | reverse complement strand
TGAACAAATGCGATTCGGACACGGCAAGATTCCTTTCACGATCAGTCTAAGGTGTTCTTAAAGCTGCGCAAGCCAATAACCATGACCACCGCAATGAACAACAAGAGTGGCCAAATGTGGGGCCACACCGCCAACCAGTCACTGCCCTTGAGCATGACCGCACGAACCAATCTCAAAAAATGCGTCAGTGGCAAAGCGTTGCCTAACCATTGCGCCCAAACGGGCATACCCCGAAATGGAAACATGAAACCCGAGAGCAGGATCGACGGCAAAAAGAAAAACACCGTCAACTGCATGGCTTGCAATTGATTGCGGGCCAGTGAACTGAACACAATCCCCAACGTGAGGTTGGCCACAATGAAAATCAAAACCCCGGTCAGCAGCACCCACACACTGCCCATCAGTGGCACTTGAAAGACCAGCCGGGCAGCCATCACGATGAGCAACACTTGCGTGAAGCCCACCAAGATGTAGGGGGTGATCTTGCCGGTGATGATCTCCAGGGGTGTGGCGGGCGTGGCCAGCAGTTGCTCAAAGGTGCCACGTTCGCGTTCGCGCGTCATGGCCAGCCCCGTCATGAGCACCATGGTGAGCGTCAGAATCACACCCAATAAACCTGGCACGATGTGGTGAGAAGTGATCCCCTCGGGGTTGAACCAGCGGTGCACCGTGAGCGCGATGGGCGCGGCCTGGGGCGGGGCCACGCCATTGGCCAGTGCGATGGCCCATTCGCGGTGCACCAATTGCTGCAACACATTCAAAGCGCCTCCCAAGGCTTGGGGGTCGGTGCCATCGGCTTGCACCAACAACGGTGCGGCTTCACCACGTGCCAAGTGCTTGTGAAATCCTGCTGGAAACGTCACCACAAACTGCACTTGCCCTGAACGCAACCAGCCCTCGGCATCCACGGCATTGGTTTGGCCCACCACTTCAAAGTAGCCACTGTTTTGCAAGGCTGTGGTGAAGCTGCGCGCCACCGGACCTGGGTCGGCGATCACCACCGCTGTGGGCAAGTGTTTGGGGTCGCTGTTGATGGCAAAACCAAACAGCATCAGTTGCATGAGGGGAATGCCCACAATCATGGCGAAAGTCAGGCGGTCGCGCCGCAGCTGGATGAACTCCTTGAGCATCACCCCCAGCCAGCGTGACCAACGAAACCCACTCATGGGCTCACCTTGGTCTGCATCGGCTCGCTCATGAGGTGCATGAACACATCTTCCAGGCTGGTCTCCATGGGACTCACCTCGATTTGGTGAGCTTTCGCAAAATTGGCCAAGCTGAGCGCCAAACGCTCACGCTCATGACCGCTCACATGCCAG
>JAYPFZ010000124.1:0-1896 GCA_038126555.1 Betaproteobacteria bacterium | reverse complement strand
ACGCACGGCCTCGCTGAGTTGTGGGTTGTGCAATGCGGGCACACGCCAAGTGGACAAGCCTTGTTGGACGATCACTTCAGACACGGTGCCTGGCGTGAGCAAACGGCCGTTGTTCATGTAGGCCAGGCGGTGGCATCGCTCGGCTTCATCCATGTAGTGCGTGGACACCAACACGGTGATGCCTTGAGCGCTCAGGGCGTGAATCTCCTCCCAGAAGTCGCGGCGGGCTTGCGGGTCGACGCCAGCGGTGGGCTCATCGAGCAACAACAAACGGGGCTGATGCAACAAACACGCGGCCAAGGCCAGGCGTTGCTTCCAGCCGCCAGACAAATTGCCCGCCAATTGGTGGCGCCGATGGCTCAGACCCAATTGATCCAGTTGCGCGCGCACGCGCTCGCGGCGGTGGCGCACCTCGAACATGCGCGCCACGAAGTCGAGGTTTTGCTCGATGCTCAAGTCTTCCCACAGCGAGAAGCGCTGAGTCATGTAGCCCACCTCGCGGCGAATGGCTGCGCTTTGGCGCATCACATTCAGCCCCAAGCATTGCCCTTGTCCGGCATCGGGCGTGAGCAATCCGCACAACATGCGAATGGAGGTGGTTTTGCCACTGCCATTGGGGCCCAGAAAGCCAAAAATTTCCCCTGACCGAACCTGCAAGTTGAGTTGGTCCACCACCGTTTTGGGGCCAAACCGCTTGGTGAGGCCTTGCACATCGATAACCCAAGGCGGGTTCGTCATGGTTGAATCAAAGTGACTGTCACGGGCAGACCTGGCGCCAGCAAGTGAGGGCCTTGCACACGCGCATCCACCCGGTGCACCAAGGTGTGGGATTGCTTGGGGGTGAACACCACAGGAGGGGTGTATTCGGCTTGATCGGCCACTCGTTCAACGCGGGCCTTCAAGCCTGTGGGGCAACCCTCGCAAGTGAGCGTGAGCCAGGCGCCTGGCGTCACCTGGGGCAGTTGCGATTGGGGCACAAACACCCGCACCCAGCGCTCGGCATCGGGCAACACCGACACCACGGGCTGACCTGCGGCCACCCATTCACCCGGGTGGCGAAACACCTCGCTGAGCACGCCGTTGGCTGGCGCATGGCCTTGGGCTTGTTGACTCAGCCAAGCGCGCTGCGACTGCCCCGCCTGGGCCGCTTGCCATTCCAGTTGCGCCGCCCGTTGCTCTTGACTTCGCCCCACCGGTTGCTCGGCCAGTTTGAGTTGAGCCAAAGCGGCGTTGTGCTGGGCCTGCGCTTGGCGTTCGTGCGCCTGAGCTTCTTCGAGGGCGTTGGGCGAAATGAACTGCTGTGCCGACAAGCTTTGTTGGCGCTGCACCTGGCTTTGAGCCAAGTGAAGTGCCGTGCGCGTGGCCGCCACTTGGGCGCGAGCCGCTTCGATTTCAGCGGGCCGGCGAGAAATCGCCAAATTCTGGCTGCGGGCCTGAGCCGCTTGCGTGGTGGCTTGCGATTGCTGCAAAGCCAAGGCATCGAGGGCGGCGTCGAGTTCGAACACCACCTCGCCCGATGTCACGCGAGCCCCACGGGCCACCGGCAAGGCCTTGAGGTAACCCGACACCGGCACGCTGAGCACACGGTATTCGCCTTCGACGTAGCCCACCCACGCGTTGGTCGATGCCGGTTTGGGCTGACAAGCAGACAGCAGCAAGGCCAAAGTGACCCCCCCAACCAGGGTCCACCGCCTGGGGGCCGGGTGTGCTCGAGGCGTATCGAGGGGAGAAGCAGGAGGCGTCATGGATTCATCTTCTCAGAATTCACATGGCTTGATTTGACTCAAGTCAGGGGGAGGCCAGCATCAAAGGCCAGAGTCGCGCCAAACAGCCCTCAATTCACCGCCCAATCGGGGGCATTGCGCCTGCCTAGAATGTCTGCCTCCCATCGATTTG
>JAYPFZ010000123.1:1993-3256 GCA_038126555.1 Betaproteobacteria bacterium | reverse complement strand
GGATTTACCAGGGCGCGATTTTTGGTGGTTCGATTTCAGCGATCTTGCTCAATGTCCCAGGAACACCATCTTCGGCCGCCACGGCTTTGGATGGTTTCCCCATGGCGCAAAAAGGCGAGGCCATGAAAGCCTTGCAGCTGGCCCTGTACGCCAGCATGTTTGGCAACATCGTGAGCTGTTTGTTCTTGATTGGTTTGGCCCAGCCTTTGGCGCAATTCGCCTTGGACTTTGGCCCGGCAGAGTTGAGCATGTTGATGCTGTTTGCCTTGACCGTCATTGTTCTATTTGGTGGAGGATCACGCCTTGATGCCTTGATCATGACGCTGATTGGCGCGTGCATTGGCGTGGTCGGTTTAGATCCCATCGAAGGCTCGAGTCGATTCACCTTTGGTTCGTTTAATGCGGAGTCTGGCTTCCAGCTGATCCCCGTATTGGTGGGCTTGTTTGCTTTGTCTGAGGTCATGGCCCACGTCTTTGCAGGGCCCGCTACGCACATTAGTGTTGAACCCATGGCTTTGCAATCGCACCGTTGGAGTTGGTTGGCCTTTTGGCGCATGCGCGCCGCTTTGTGGTGGTCGTCCCTGATCGGCACCTTTGTTGGGATCTTGCCCGGCATCGGTTCCACCGTTCCCGCCTTTTTGTCTTACAACTTGGTTCGCTCGCGCGCGGCCCACCCTGAGCGTTTTGGGCAAGGAGAGCCTGAGGGCGTGGTGGCACCGGAGGCGGCTAACAATGCCGTGACCGGGGGCGCCTTGATTCCTACCCTGGCGTTGGGGATTCCGGGCGATGCTGTGACTGCCGTGATTTTGGGCGCTTTTATGCTCAAGGGGCTGACACCGGGTCCGTTCTTGTTTCGTGACCACAGCCTGGAGATGTACGCCATCTTTGAGGCCTTGCTAATTTCAGTGGTGCCCACGGTGCTGATGGCGTTGCTCTTTTTCAAAGTTGCGGCACAAGTGATTCGTATCAAACCTGAATACTTGTTTCCTTCCATCACGGTATTGGCGGTTGTTGGCGCGTATGCAGTGAACAACAGTTACTTTGATGTGGGTGTCATGTTGGGCGCTGGCGTCTTGGGGTTTGTCTTGAGGCAAAGTCGCATGCCCTTGCCTCCCTTGTTGATTGGTTTGATTCTGGGGGCACCCTTTGAGCAAAGTGTCCGCCAATCCATGATGATGGGAGATGGCGGTTTGGGCGTGTTCGTGCAATCGGTCATCAGTCAAGGCTTATTGGCGCTGGTGCTTGTGGCTGTCAGTCTGGTGG
>JAYPFZ010000123.1:0-1983 GCA_038126555.1 Betaproteobacteria bacterium | reverse complement strand
CATCAAAGGCGCCCAGCATGAGCGCCCCCGCGATGGACACGCGGACCGAGCTGTGGGACTGCCATTTGCATGTCTTTCGCAAGACCAAGTCCTATGCGCAAGCCAGTTATGTGCCCCCGGCCTTGGACATCCACGACTTTGCCCAAGAGGCCAAACGACACGGCATCACCCACGCGGTATTGGTGCATGCGTCAGTCGATGACGACGATGTAAGTGAAGTGTTGGCGACTTTGCAGGCCGATACTCCATTGCAACTGCGCGCGGTGCTGGGTGTGCAGTCGTGCGCGCGGGATGTGCAGCGCTTGCATGCCTTGGGTGTGAAGGCCATTCGCTTGCAAGATCGTAGCCGCCTGGGGGCTTCGCAATTGACTTTGTTGAGCGACCAAGCGGCCTTGGCGGCACAGGTCAACTGGCACTTGGAATTGAACACAGCACCTGCCAGCTTTGCCTTCTTGCGTGCCGCTTTGCCGAACTTGCCACGTGGATTGCGCTTAGTTCTGGATCACGTGGGCCACGTTCATCCTGATCGATGCGAAGAGCAGCAGCAATTGTTCCAGTTGATGGACAGTGGCCAAGTGATGGTCAAGTTGTCATTGACGCGCTTGCTGGCGTACAACTTGAACAACCGCTATGAGCGCTTGACCTCTTGGGTGCAAGCGCTCGTTTCGCGCTTTCCAGACCAATGTGTATGGGGCAGTGATTGGCCGCACGTCATGACGGATGGGCCAAAACCAGAAATCGCTGAGATGCTGGCGTATTTGCGAGAAACGCTCAGTGGGGACGAGTGGCATCGGTGTATGCAAGCCAACCCGGCCGCTTTGTACGTTCAGACGTGAATCGGCAGGGTAAGGAACAGCGTATTCGAGCGCGAGCGGGTCATATAATTCAGCCCTGAGTGATCTGCGCCTCGCACTGACGGGAGTGTATGGTCGGGGTATCTCACATCTATGCACAAGGAGCGCTGTGATGATCAATTAAACCCATGACCCCGCCGCCCGTAGTTGGGTGTTGTCTGCACAACAGACAGGCAACGATTTCCCCATCTAGAACTTGCCTTTTGCGGTTTGTCGCCGTGTCAACACTGAGCATGCCCTTCGCGGTGGCGTCGCCATTGGCGACCAAATCATTGACTTGGCAGTTTTGAGTGATGCGGGTGTCTCGCAGGGGTTGGCTTTAGAGGCTGCTCGTGCAGCTTACGCCCCCAGCTTGAATGCTTTGATGGCATGGGCGCATTGGTTTGGCAGGCTTTGCGCCATGCTTTGTTTGCGTTGTTGCATGCTGATGCCGAAGCCAAACATTTCACGCACCAGTTATCGACACGCGTATTGGACTGTGGCGCAAATGGTGGCCCACCACACCGTAAATGGTTGCAACCTGCAACCTGCGACCTGGCGACTTTTTTGGCGGTGGCATCCTGTTGGGCCCGACGCTCGATCAAGCAGGCGCATTGATTGAGCTGACTGAAGGGGGCAAGAACCCAGTGGGTTTACCCAACGGCGAGCGACGCACCTTCTTAGAGGACGGCGATGGGGTGGAACTGCGCGGTTAGTGCGAAACGCCCGGTGCCGCACGCATTGGCTTTGGTGAGTGCTGGGACACGGTGTTGCCCGCGAGCACCTGGGTTTGAGATCACACCCTAGCAGGTGTGGGCTCAGGCAGCCAATGCATGACTGCCGCCATGCATAATGGCGCACTTAATGCCGCCAAACTCAAGCTCCAACCGACGTGGGTCCAGGTGGCAATTTGCCCCCATAAGGCAGCGCCCGCAGCACTCGCGCCCATGATGGCCATTTGATACATGGCCATGCCGCGGGCACGCATGGCATCCGGCAGTTGCAGTTGCATCGACAAGGTCAAGGTGTTGGCGCTGGTGATCCATGCGGCCCCGGCAAGCAACATCACCGGAATGATCAACCCAAGTTGATTCAGCCAGGCCAGCGATAACATGGCCAGTGCTTGGACGGCGCTGCCGCGCAGCACCAG
>JAYPFZ010000122.1:1852-3454 GCA_038126555.1 Betaproteobacteria bacterium | reverse complement strand
ACGGGGGTCAGAAAGCCCGATGGGGTCTTTCTGAGTTTTTATGCCCTCTGACGCTGCCGACGAACCCACTGCATCAGCAAGGCCAAGACAAAGCAGCCGCCACCCACCGCATCGGCCATCATGCCGGGGTAGGTGAGCAAGAGGCCACCAGCGATCATGAGTACACGCTCGACCGGGTTGGTCTTGAGCAGGAACCAGCCCTGCAAACCACCGGCCAGCGCCACGATGCCCACAATGGCCGTGAACGAGACCTCGGCCACCATGGCCCAGTTGGCGTCGCCCAGCTTGGCCCAAGAGCCCATGAGCAACAGGCCTTGGCCATCGACGTTGAGCACGAACATGAAGGGCACCAAGATGGCGGGCGTCACGTATTTCCAGCTTTGCAAGGTGGTGATGTAGGGGTTGCCCTTGCAAATGGCAGCGGCCGCAAACGGCGACAAGGCCGTGGGTGGTGACACCTCGGACAAGACCGCGTAGTAGAAGATGAACATGTGCGCGGCGTAATCGGGCACGCCCAGCTTGATGAGGGCGGGCGCGGCGATCACGGCACAAATGATGTAGGAGGCCGTCACGGGCACAGCCAAACCCACGATCCAGACAATGAGGGCGGTGTAGACGGCCGTGAGGATGAGGCTGCCACCGGCCAAGTCGAGCACGATGCTGGAGAACTTCAGGCCCAGGCCCGTGAGCGTCACCACCCCCACGATCAAGCCGGCACTGGCACAGACCACCGCAATGGACAGCACCTGTGTGGTGCCGCCCGCCAAGGACTTCACCAGGTTGGATTCGTAAAGGCCTTTCCAGAAGGGCGCACGGCCACGCAGCACGTCCCAGGAAATCACCGAAGTGTCGGCGCGCAACATGCTGGTGCCCGCCGAGAGCAAGGTCGCCCAGAACACCGACATGATGGGCGAGAAGCCCCACATCATGAAGGCCACGATGGAGATCAGCGACAAGAAGTGGTACCAATACTTGCGGGCCAATGCCCAGGCGCTTTCGACCTTTTGGCGAGTGCCTTCGTGCATGCCGTATTTGTGAGAGTCGATCTCGACCATCACGAACAGGCCCAAGTAAAAGAGCACCGTGGGAATGGTGGCCATCACCAACACGTCCAGGTAGGTGATGCCCAGGAAGTCGGCAATCAGGAAGGCCGCAGCGCCCAGCACGGGCGGCGAAATGATGGCGCCCAAGCCACCTGCAGCCAGCAGGCCGCCGGCCGCGTTTTTCTCGTAACCCACCTCTTGCAGCATCTTGCCCGCGACGGAGCCCACCGTGACGGTGGTGGCCACGCCAGAGCCCGAAGGGCCGCCCAGCAAAAAGGACGACAGCACAATGGTGCGGCCCACGTTCGAGGGTTTGCCGCCCAGCACCGAGAAGGACCAGTCGATGAAGAACTTGCCCGCCCCGGTGTATTGGAGAAAAGCCCCAAAGATGGTGAACAAAATGATGAGCGAGGAAGACACATCGACGGCCGAGCCGTAAATGCCCTCGAGCGTCATGTACATGTGGCCCACCAGACGGCCCAGGTCATAGCCTTTGTGTGTCCACGGTTCGGGCAGGTAATTGCCAAACAAGGCATAGCCCAAGAACAGGCCCGTGATG
>JAYPFZ010000122.1:0-1752 GCA_038126555.1 Betaproteobacteria bacterium | reverse complement strand
GCGGCATACAAATGCACCAACGACATGGCCACACAAGCCAAGGTGATCAATATGCCCCAGAGTCCGCCGAACTGGCTTTGGGTGCCTTCTTCTTCGGCGATGAGTTCGTCGAGTTGCTTTTGCAGGTCGGGGTCATCCACCGGTGTGGCGGAGCCGCAAATGGGTTTCGGTTCGTTCATGTCAAGCTTTCAAAACAAAGGACCCGGTGACCGGGCCCTTGCGATTCAGAGGTATGGGGTCAGCCTCAGTTGACCTTGTGACCTTTTTCAGCGAAATACTTCAAAGCGCCAGGGTGGAAGGGCAGCGGTGTGGAGCCCTGCTTTTGCTTTTCCAAGGCGATTTCGCCAGCGGCTTTGTGAACCGTTTTGAGCTCTTCACGCTTTTCGAGAATGGTCTTCACGATGTTGTAAGCGGTTTCGTCCGACATGTCGCCCGAAGCCACCAACACGTTGGCGATGGAGGCGTTTTTGTTGTCGGTGGTCATGCCTTTGTAGGTGGTTTTGGGAATGGTGTCGCCGTAATACAAGTTGCCGTATTTGGCGTTCATTTTGTCGGTGTATTGGGCGTGATCGATCATTTGAATGGTCACGCCGGGGGTGTTGGCCAGGTCAGAGACGGCGGCCGTGGGCAAGCCCCCAACCCAAGTGAAGGCGTCGATCTTGCGGTCTTTGATGGCGTTGACCGACTCGGCCACGCTCAGGCGTTCGCGCTTGACTTCCACGCCAGCAGCTTCGAGCAGGCGGCTGGTCATGACTTCGGTGGCAGAGCCAATGTCGCCCACGGACACGCGCTTGCCTTTGAGGTCTTGCAGGGTTTTGACCCCGGTGGCGGTGGTGGACACCACGTGCATGCGGTTGGGGTAGAGCACCAGCAAGGTTTTCACGTTCACCTTGTCGGCGCCTTTGAATTTGCCTTCGGCGTTGGAGGCGTCTTTGGCGGCGTCCACCATGGACAAGGCGATGTAGGGCTTGCCTGTGGCGATCAGCTTGAGGTTGGCCACGGAGCCACCGGTGACTTCAGCCGTGGCTTGCATGCCCGGCACGTATTTGGACAACGCAGCAGCAAAGCCGCCACCCAACGGGTAATACACACCACCGGTGCCGCCCGTGGCAATGGAAATGTTCTGGGCGCCTGCGCTCGCAGACAAGACGACAGCCGCAGCGGCCAGACAGTGTTTCAATTGCATCATGATCTCCTGAGGGTGTTGACAAGATGACAGGGCGGGGGTGACCGCTCTGCACAATTCAGCACAGAATCTAGCACCGGCATGCCAAATGCCACATCGGAATAACCCTTCACTTGTCGCTTATGTCCCAAACCCAACTCCCACCCGTGATCGATTTGACATTGAATTCCCAAATCGTCCAGCAATTACAAGGCGTCACGACCGCCACCCTCACCACCGTGTTGCTCAAAAAGGGCTTACGGAATGTGTGGATTCGTCGTGCCAAGCCCTTGGAAGCGGGCTATTCCCGCACGATCGCAAGGGCATTCACCCTGCGTTTTGTGCCCGCCCGGGAGGATTTGGCCACCCCCGAATCGTGGTCGTCACCCATTTCTACACGCGGCGCAATTGAAGCCATGCCGGCCGGTTGTTTGGCCGTGGTCGATGCCATGGGCGTGGAAGACGCGGGAATCTTTGGCGACATCTTGTGCGCGCGCATGGCCAAAAAAGCAATCGCTGGCCTCATCACCGATGGCGTTGTGCGTGATGTCGACGGCGTGCTGCGCTCGCGCTTGAAGGTGTGGTGC
>JAYPFZ010000121.1:0-3690 GCA_038126555.1 Betaproteobacteria bacterium | reverse complement strand
GCTCAGTGGCCCCCATTGGGCCGAGTTGTTGCGCAACATGTATGGCAACGAGCCGCGTCAATGGTCGGCCGATTTGCAAGGCATTGAGCGACGCCGGGTCATCATCAATGCATTCACCCGCCTGCGCTTTTGCACGCCAGAAGGCAGCATGGACTTTGACGCCAAGGCTGGGCTGACCGATGCGCCTGCGGGGCATGTGCCGTGGTTTGAGGTGCCTGAGCGACGCAGTGTCGACACCCCCATCGCCTTCGGCCATTGGTCAACAGCGGGGGGGCTGAGTCAACCCAACTGGGTGAACCTGGACACAGGCTGCGTCTGGGGCGGGTGCCTGAGCGCGGTAGAACTCGACCCCAGCGAACCCGCTCGCTGGTGTGATCCTCAACGCTGGACGCAGGTCAGTTGTCCGAAGCCGTCTTGAACAGGGCGGGGACTTTGCGCTTGGGCCGGATGTTGGCCGACCGGTTAGCGGTCTTGACCGGCTGGGCTTCCCAAGTGGCTTTTTCGTCCTCCGGCATGCCCGGCTCATAAGGCTTGCTGAAAAACGGGTCGAGCGGCTTGGCAGCTGGGCGCGGTGCAACGGGGGGACGCTCACGATCGCGTTCCCGCATCGACCCACCACTGCGCTCGGCATCGCGGCGCGGTGCACGACCGCTGGATTGCCAGGTGCGCACTTCGGCCTTTTTCTTGATCAGCTTTTCGATGTCAGCCAACAACCGGGCATCGCTGCCAGCCACAAAGCTGATGGCCAAGCCGGAGGCACCCGCACGACCCGTGCGGCCAATGCGGTGCACGTAGTCTTCGGCATTGAAGGGCAAATCGAAATTGAAAACGGCGGGAACGTCTTTGATGTCAAGACCACGCGCCGCCACATCCGTGCACACCAGCAATTGCACTTCGCCTTGCTTGAACGCATCCAAAGCCTTGAGCCGCTCGTCTTGGCTTTTGTCGCCATGCAAGGCGTTGGTCTTGAAGCCATCGCGCTCCAGGGCACGGGCCAAGCGGGCGCAGCCCAATTTGCTGTTGCAAAACACAAAGGCCTGGCCAATGTCGTTCTCGCGCACCAAATCACGCAAGGCGTAGCGCTTGTCGTCGTCTGACACAGCGTAAAACTGCTGGTCGACGGTGTTGGCGGTTTCGTTGGGTCGGGCCACCTCGATGGTGACTGGGTTTTGCAGGTAACTGCTGGCCAAACGCTTGATTTCGGGCGAGAAGGTCGCCGAGAACAGCAGGGTCACGCGCTGCTTGGGCAAGTGGCTGAGGATGCGCTGCAAATCGGGCAAGAAACCAATGTCCAGCATCCGGTCCGCTTCGTCGAGCACGACGTATTCCACCTGATTGAGCACCACGTTGCGGGCTTCAATGTGATCGAGCAATCGACCCGGCGTTGCCACCAGCACCTCAACGCCTTTTTTCAAGGCCAAGGTCTGGGGCTTCATGTCCATGCCACCGAACACCACTTCGCTTCTCAGGTTTGTGTGTTTGGCATAGAGCTTGATTTGTTGCGCCACCTGATCGGCCAGCTCTCGCGTGGGCAACAGCACCAATGCGCGAACTGGATGACGCGCTGGGGAGGTGGAGGTGTTTTCATGCCGCAACATGCGCTGCAGTAATGGCAGTGAAAAAGCAGCCGTTTTGCCCGTGCCGGTTTGGGCGGCTCCCATCACGTCGCGGCCAGTGAGGACCACAGGGATGGCTTGCGCCTGAATCGGGGTCATGGACGCGTAGCCCATTTCGGCTACGGCCTTGGCCAAGGGTTCTGCAAGGTTGAGATCGGTGAATGCACTCATGTGGCGCTATTGTCGCACCTTGAGGCCGAGCTCAGGTCTTGGGCAAGGTGACGCCCACTTGCCCCTGATATTTGCCCCCGCGGTCCTTGTAGCTGGTCTCGCAAACTTCGTCGCTTTCGAAAAACAGCACTTGTGCGCAGCCTTCGCCAGCATAAATTTTGGCGGGCAATGGCGTGGTGTTGGAAAACTCCAGCGTCACATAGCCTTCCCACTCTGGCTCAAACGGCGTGACATTCACGATGATGCCGCAGCGCGCGTAGGTGCTTTTGCCCAGACAAATCGTCAGCACATTGCGCGGAATTCGGAAATATTCCACGGTGCGCGCGAGCGCAAAGCTGTTGGGGGGAATGATGCAAACATCCGCATGAATGTCGACAAAGCTTTTTTCGTCGAAGTTCTTGGGATCCACCACCGTGCTGTGAATGTTGGTGAAGACTTTGAATTCCGGCGCGCAACGAATGTCATAGCCGTAACTGCTGGTGCCGTAACTGACGATCTTCTGTCCATCTCGGGCTCGAATTTGTCCTGGCTCGAAGGGTTCGATCATGCCGTGCGACTCGGCCATTTGGCGAATCCAGCGATCACTTTTGATGCTCATGTGGTGTCCTTGGTGATGGCGCGGGCGTGCACTGCCACGCGCACCCTGCCTGCTGGCATTTTAGGTTCAGGGCAACGCCCCAATCACGCCCGGCACCAAGTAGTTCATATTGAGGATGTGCGCATCGCTGGCCACCTGTCCAGCGGCCAATTGCTGTTTGCCCTGACGGTCCTTCAACGGCCCGACGAAGACCGAGAGCCGCCCCTGCCGAATGGCTTGCGCCTGCCGGTTCACCTCGCGTCGCACCGACTCGGGCACCCGATGCCCGAAATCGCCCACGCGAATCATGCCTTCACGCATGCCACCCCACACATCACCGGATTGCCACTGCCCAGCCAACAGCGCCTTGACGCGAGACACATCGTAGGCACGCCAATCGTGTTCAATGGCCAGCAACTGAGCATCGGGCGCGATGCGACGCATGTCGGAGTGATACGCCACCGCCCAAGCCCCGCGAGATTGGGCGGCCGTCATCACGGCCGTTGAGCCGGTGTGAAAAGCCAGCACCTCGGCGCCCTGATCCAACAATCGCATGGCTGCTTCTTGCTCCCGTGCGGGGTCAAACCAGGCTTGCAGCCAAATCACCCGAACTTCGGCTTTGGGGTTCACGGAGCGCATGCCCAAGGTGAAGGCATTGATGCCCTGCAACACCTCTGGGATTGGGAACCCGGCCACATAGCCAGCCACCCCCGAAGGGCTGACTTTGGCTGCAGCCACACCCGCCAAGTAACGCCCTTCGTAGTAGCGGGCATTGGCCGTTGCCACATTGGCCGCACGCTTGTAACCCGTGATCGACTCAAAGCGAACCTCTGAAAACTCGCGAGCCACCTGCATCACCGGCTCCATGTAACCAAAGCTGGGCGCAAAAATCAGCTTCACCCCTTCTCGGGCCCATTGCCGCAAAACCCGCTCGGCATCGGGACCTTCGGCCAAATTCTCGATGTAGCGCGTTTTCACCTTGGGGGCTTGACCCGGCAAATTGAAGGTTTGTTCAATGGCCAAACGGCCTTGGTCGTGCTGGCGCACCCACCCCATGTCGGTGAGCGGGGCCACATAGAGAAAGCCAACTTCAAGGGGTTGGGGTGAACCAGCGGCTGAGGGGTTGGCGTGCACCCCGGCTGGCAACCCACAAGCAAGCAAAGCCGCCAGAGCGGCGATGAGGTTTTTGTACATGGTGTTCCTCGACATGGCCCACAGGGCAAAAAGAAACGCGCCCGAAGGCGCGTTTCGAAGGTGGCGGAGTGGACGGGGCTCGAACCCGCGACCCCCGGCGTGACAGGCCGGTATTCTAACCAACTGAACTAC
>JAYPFZ010000120.1:0-3749 GCA_038126555.1 Betaproteobacteria bacterium | reverse complement strand
CGCCAAGACAAAGCCAGCGTTCATGCCATCTTGCAAAGGCTTACCCAAAGTGAAGACGGATTGAAACAGCAAGAAAAAAACGAGCAGCAACAAGGGCAAGCCCCACAAGGGATGCAGCACCCAGTGGTCCACACGCGCCGTCAGCCGATGGGCGCCTGGCGTGGGTGTCGTCACGTGCTGCTGCAGCACGGTTTCGACTTGCCATTGAGGGGGCGAGTGGGGAGGGGCGTGGTGAGCCGCTTGCTCCAGCGTGCGCTGCAACGCTTGCAGCCCTTCACCACTTTGGGCGCATAAAGGAATCACGGGCAGGCCCATGGTTTGGGCCATGGCTGGCGCATCCACGCGTATGCCCAGTTGTCGCGCTTCATCCATCATGTTCAGCACCAGCACCATGGGATGACCGAGTTGTTGAATTTGATGGGCCAGTGGCAAATGGCGTTCGAGCTGACTGGCGCTCACCATGAACACAACCAAGTCCACGGTTTGCTCAGCCAGAAAACGTTGCACAACGCGCTCATCTTCAGCATGACCGCTCAAGTCGTAGATGCCGGGCAGATCAACCAGCCTAACCAGTTGCCCGCCCAAGGCCAATCGGCCCAGATTGAAATCCACCGTCAAGCCGGGCCAGTTGCCGGTTTTGGTGTGCCCACCCGTGAGTCGGTTGAACAACGTGGACTTACCGGAGTTCGGTAGACCCATCAATACCCATTGGCGACTCATGCGCTGGCCATGCCTTCGAGCTCGATCAGTGCGGCTTGCTCGGGTCTGAGCAACATTTCGAAATGGCCAAGTTGCACATGCAAAGGGCCACCCCAGGGGGCTTTGCGCAGGAGGGTGATCCAACGGCCAGGCTTGAGCCCGATGGCCATGAAGCGCTCGGCATCTGGTCCTAAGCCCTGCAGGTTGTGGATGCGAGCCTGCTGCTGGGTCGGCAGTTCATTCAGGGTGAGCAATGTCATGATGAATTAATGAGAATAATTCTCATTATATTGAAGCCAACCCCACAAACCGCGTCGCCGATATGATCCAAATCATGAATCGCGAAGAAACTGCGCTTAATCCGCCGGAATCCCTAGGGAATCACGCTTGGATTTGGGTGGCTGCCTTGGCGGTTCATGGTCTGTTGCTGTGGGCCTTGAATGTGGGCTTGTCCAAAGGCCCGGCTGAAGTGGAGGCTGAACGCCACGGCCGTCACGACAGCCTGGAGTTGTGGGCTCCTTGGCCAGCGGTCACCCCCTCGCCGGTCAGTGGGCCTGCCAAACCTCAATCCATGCCCGTGGCCAAGCCGGTCAGGCCCAACCCGGTCAGGCCTAACCCACCAAAGCCGGACACCCAAGCGCCCCCAAAGCCCACCCCGGTGCAGCCATCGCTACAAGTCGATGCTTTGGCAGTCATTCCAGCGATCGGGGGCAGCAACACCACCACCCCGGACAGCTCACCCGTTGCGGCATCGACGCCCATCACCTCAACGGCGCCACCAGCAGGCGGTGTGGCCCCATCAGGCACACGCGGCCCCACATCTGCCACTGTGCAGAGCCAGCCAGTCCGGGTGTTACATGGCCCCAAGCCCGCTTATCCGGGCTTGAGTCGACGGCTGGCCGAGGAGGGCACCGTGTGGTTGCGCATCGACGTCATGGCCAATGGCCAGGTGGCCCGCATTGACGTGATTCGATCCAGTGGCCATCGACGGCTGGATCAAGCCGCTTTGGAGCAATTGAAGGCTTGGCGTTTTTCACCAGCCCTGCAAGCAGGCCAAGCCACGGCAGCTTCCCTTGAGGTGCCGGTAGCCTTCAAACTCAACGTGGATTGAGTTGCCAGACGCTGCGGGTCAGGCCAAACAGCAGCATGTCGTGCGAACGGTTGGAGTGCCAGATTTTGTCCTTTTGAACGCCTTCTTGGCTGAAGTGCAGGCGTTGCAACAAGCGAATGGAGGCCACGTTGCTGGCGTCCACATCGGCTTTGATGCGCATGGCTTCAGGGTGCATGAACACGGCTTCAATCACCGACACCAAGGCCTCTGAGGCCAGCCCTTGTCGCCAGTGATGGGGCATGAGGCTGTAGCCGATGCCCCATTCGGTCCAGGGCTGAATTTGAGGTCGCAGGGGGTAAACCTCAATTTCCCCCACAAAGGCTTGATTGTCACGCCGGCTCAAACGCCACTTCCAATACATGCCCAAGAGGCGAAGGCGCTCGAATTGCGCGAGGCCAGCCGCCACGTCATCGGTGGAGCCCACCGGGTCGATGCCAGCCACCTGCGCCAACTCGGGGCTGGACCACAAGGCGTAAAAATCCGCCGCATCGGTGGCTTGAACGGGCTCCAATTGCAAGCGCTCAGAACTCAAAATGGAGCGTCCGGTCAAACTCATCGTGCCCTCACCGAATCAACGGCGCGCCTGAAGCCGCATGAGGTTGGGCAAGGGCACCGAGCGTTGCAACACATGCTCTGACAGCCACAGCGCCGACCGTTGGGCCCGCTCGGCCACTTGCTGGGGTGGCATTTGCTGGTAGTCGTCATTGAAGACCTCAAAGCTGTAATCGCCGCGATAACCCAGACGATCCAGCGTTCGCACCAATTCGGCCAAAGCTTCGCTGTGCACGCCTTCACCGGGAAAAACCCGAAAGTGACGGGCGGTGGTGATGCGCTCCTCAAAGCTGGGGATTTCACGCCACATGAAATCGGCCAGTTGAACCAGCTCAATTTTGTCGGGCTCAATGAACTCCAACTCTTCCAACGTGGACTGAGCCGCAAACAAATGGAAAGAGTCGATGGCCAAGCCCAAGTTGGGCATGTCGGCTCGGCTCACCACATCCCAAGCGTCTTCATAGGTGTTGATGGCTCGCCCCCACGACAGGCCTTCGTAGGCGATTCGAATGCGTTTGGGAATGGCCAGCATGGCCAGTTGACGCAAGTCGCGCGCGAGATCGTCGGGGTCGGGGCTGGCATGCACCGACGTGGACGAGCACACCAGCAACACCTGGGAACCCACGGCCTCACACATGTCCAGCATGGATTTGGCGATGTCGACCTTGTAGTGGTGCAAATGGCCACTGAGGCCTTCAAAATCGCGCAGCACCTGAAAGCCCGTGACGCGCAAGCCGCTGTTGCGAACCAGCTCAACGGCCGCCTCCCAGCCCGCCTCGTGTTGGGTGAGGTCTTTGGCCGAGAGCATGACTTGCTGAAAGCCGGCGTTGCGCATGGCTGCCAATTTCTGGGTCAAGCCGCCCGCCAGCGTGATGGTGTCCATGCCGAAATCGGCAAAGTGGGGAATGCGGTGGCGCAGCATCATGCGTCCTGGTGAACCAATTCAAAACTCACCGAATGCATCCACGTTCGGGTGAGGGCGCCCCGTTCAGCGATGTGCAAATGGTCGGAGTCGACAAACTCAACCCCGCGTTGCTGCAGCGCTTGCACGGTTTGCAAGACCTGTTGGCATCCCAAACCCAGGCGGTGAAAGTGCTCGTTTTCGTTGACATCCAGCACGCCAGGCTCGGGCTCTATCAATTGGATGTGAAACAAACCGCAGGGGCTTTGCAAGATGTGACCCTTGGGCAGAATGCCAAATCGCACATGGTCGGGCAGCGGGTGAAATCCAAACAAAGCGCCGTAAAACGCCGTCCAGTCCTCGGTTCGGTCGTTGCCAATGTATTGGACCAAGCCAAAAATACTCAGGCCCAGCGCATTGGGGGTGAGGGCGCGGTTGGGGGTAATGGGCACAAAGTCCACGTCGTAAATCGAGAACTCTTTGTGC
>JAYPFZ010000119.1:0-3986 GCA_038126555.1 Betaproteobacteria bacterium | reverse complement strand
CGCTGCGCATCCCGCCCAAAGCGGGCCACGGCGGGTCGGCTTTCCCCTTCCGACCAAAACCTGCAGACCGGGACTGAACCGCTTGAAATGACCCAAAACCTTCCAGCTCCCCCAGACCCGCCATCCACCCGCACTCAGCGTGGGAGCCCTCTGGAAGTCTTGTTCGTTTTTTTTCGACTTGGCCTCACCTCGTTCGGTGGGCCAGTCGCGCACCTGAGCTACTTTCGCAGCGAGTTGGTCGAGCGTCGTCGGTGGCTGAACGATCAAGACTATTCCGATTGGGTGGCGCTGTGTCAGTTTTTGCCAGGTCCTGCCAGCAGCCAGTTGGGCATGGCCTTGGGACAGTTGCGTGCAGGCTGGTTGGGTTCGCTAATGGCTTGGATCGGCTTCACACTTCCCTCTGCCGTTTTGCTCATCTTGTTTGGTCTTGGCATGACCCACTTGAACCTCTGGGCTTCATCGGGTGCCGTGCATGGACTCAAACTTGTGGCGGTTGCCGTGGTGGCTCACGCCGTTTGGGGCATGGCCCAGACGTTGTGCCCAGATCGCACCCGTGTTGGCTTGGCCCTGTTGGCCGGACTGCTAACCTGGGTATGGCCCGCTGGGTCAGGTCAAGTGGGGGCGCTGCTCGCCTGCGGCGGGGTGGGGTGGTGGTGGCTCAAACTGGAGCCCCCGCAGGATGTGATTCGCTTGGGCAGCGGCGTATCACGCAGGGCCGGGCTGATGGCCTTGGCCTTGTTTTTCACACTGCTCGTGGGGTTGCCGTTGATGGTGGTCGCCACGGGCTCAACACTGTGGGCCGTGATCGATGGTTTTTATCGCGCGGGCGCCTTGGTCTTTGGCGGCGGACATGTGGTGTTGCCCTTGTTGCAGGCCACGGTCGTGCCGCAAGGCTGGGTTGGCAACGCAGAGTTCTTGGCTGGGTATGGTGCTGCACAAGCCGTTCCAGGGCCACTCTTCACCTTTGCCGCCTACCTTGGCGCAGTCATGCAGGGGCCACTGACCGGATGGGTGGGTGGTGTGGTGTGCCTGTTGATGATCTTTTTGCCGGCCTGGTTGCTGGTGATGGGCGCGATGCCCTTTTGGGACACCCTGCGCCAACAGGTGGCCATTCGAAACGCGATGGCTGGTGTCAACGCGGGCGTGGTGGGCATTTTGCTTTCAGCGCTCTACGACCCCGTGTGGACCAGTGCCATTCATGGAACGGTGGACCTCGTCCTTGCACTGGTGATGTTGGGCTGGCTGGTTTATGCCCGCGCCTCACCCATTGGAGTGGTCCTGTTCGGTGCCTTGGTTGGCGGCTTGTTTTTCTGACGCCGTTGCCCACCGACTCCCGATGGGAGCGGTGAGCGCCCGGTTCAGAGTGCGCCGGTGTATTCGCCGCGCGCCGGGTAGTCCTTGGCCACAGCAAAGTCGATGGCACCCAGCAAGTCTTGGAATTGCGGTCGAGCAAACGGCATGGTTTGCGTCGACCCGTAATACAGCGTGCCATCGGGCCGCACGATGAACACCCCGGGTTCGCTGAACAAGGCAGGCTCTTCAATGCCAATTGAAGTCTGGCCACGCGAGGTGCTGATGTAGAGCCCCCACTGGCGTGCGCTTTGCAAATTCAAGTCGTAGCCCACACGCAGGTGTTGGGCAGAGATCTTGTCGGCCATGGCCTGGGCACGCTCGGCGTTGTCGCTGCTGAGCGCCACCACCTGCACCCCGCGCTTGTCGAACTCGGGCATCAGGCGTTCCAGTTCCATCAAATACTTGGCACAGATGGGGCAATGCAGGCCGCGGTAGAACACCAGCAAGTCAAACGTGGGGGCGGGTGCGGCCCCCAACACATAACGCCCACCGCCCACCAGGGGGATGTTCAAGGCGGGAACGGGTTGGCGTGGGGTCAAGGCGAGGGTGCTCATGCGGTAGTCCTTTCAAGGTGGAAGGCTGCAGTGTGAAGTATGATTTGCAATTAATTATTCAGATTTGTTTGCAATTCGTTCAGAGTGAGCCCAGCCAAATTCGATCGCCTCTCTGCCCTGCTCGAAGGGCTTGCGCCCGTGGTGACGCTGGGCTTGTCTTCAGGCGGGCGGTTGCCCGACGAGCCTGCATCCGCCAAGGACAGTGGCTTGCAGCTGGGTTTTCTCCCGTGTGGCCGCGCCGAGTTGGTGGTCCAGGGCGTTCGCCATGCGCTGGAAGCGCCCGCGCTGGTGGCGGTTCGAACCAGCCAAGACCCGGTGATTCATCAATTCAGCGCCGAGGACCCTCATCGGCTCATCACTGCACACGTGCAACTCACAGGGCCAGTGGCCACTTTGTTTCTGGAAGAGTTTGTGCAGCCGCGCATCATCGCGCTGGCCGACGACGAGCCTGCCTTGCGCATGGCCGTGGCCATCATTGAATCCGAGCTGAATGCGCCCCGTTGTGGTCAGCCTGCGCTGCTCAACCGTGCGGGCGACATTTTGTTCATTGGGCTGTTGCGACATTTGGTGGCCCACCCGGTGGAGCAGACCGAGGCTCAGGGTGGCGGGCTCTTCAACGGCTTGGCCGACCCGCGCATTGCCCGGGCCTTGGTGGCCATGCACCAGCGTCCTGCGTTTGCCTGGGACTTGTCGCTGCTGGCCCAAGAAGCCGGCATGTCGCGCACCGCCTTTGCCACCAAATTCCACGAAACCATGCGTCGCCCACCGGGCAAGTATTTGTCGGCCATTCGCCTGGCGCTGGCACAGCGCGCAGTTGATTTGGGCAAGGGCTTGAAAGAAGCCGCTCGGGTCGCTGGCTATGCCAACAGTTCGGCGCTGTCCAGGGCGCTGGCCAAGGCCAAGCTGAATCTGCACTAGCGTTTGACTTCAATCAGGCTTTTCAGCCACTTGTGCCACCAGACCCACACCGGGTTTGTGGCGGGCAGTCACCGTTTTGTCATAAATTTCCATAATAATGGAAATATGAAAGAACAAGCCGTCATCAAAGCCTTGGCAGCCCTAGCCCAACCCAACCGCCTGCAACTGTTCCGGGCGCTTGTGGTGGTGGGCAACCAAGGCGCCACACCGGGGCAGTTGAGCGAATTGCTGGGTGTGCCCAACGCCACGCTATCGTTTCATCTCAAGGAGCTCATGAGCGCGGCCCTGATCAGCCAAGAGCGAAATGGTCGCAACCTGATTTATCGCGTCGAGTTCGAGCAGATGAACGAACTGCTCTCTTATCTGACCGAGAACTGCTGCCTTGGCGAGGCGAGTTGTCTTAGTCCCTTGCCGGCTACATCCAATAACCCGCACTGTTGAAAGCGAAACATGACTCACCCAACGCAACCCCTGAACGTCCTCTTTTTGTGCACCCACAACTCGGCCCGCAGCATCTTGGCCGAAGCCCTGTTGAACCATTTGGGGCAGGGGCGCTTCAAGGCTTATTCCGCGGGCAGCAGCCCGCGTGACAACCAACAGCCCAATCCTTTTGCGCTGGACGCTTTGAGTCAAGCGGGGGTGTCGATTGACGGTCTTTACAGCAAGAGTTGGGACGAGTTCGCCAAGCCTGACTCTCCCAAGATGGACCTCGTGATTACCGTTTGCGACAACGCTGCAGGTGAGGTGTGTCCATTCTGGCCGGGCCAGCCTGCGACGGCGCATTGGGGCTATGCCGATCCGTCTGTGGCTGAGGGCGATGACGACACCAAGCGGGAGGCTTTCAAACAGACCTTGCACCTGATCCGCAAACGACTGATCGTCTTGGTGAATCTGCCCGAGAGCAGCTTGAGCAAGATGGTTATTGAACAGACGGCCCGCGAATTGGCGAGGGGTTAATCATGACCAGATTCGAGCGTTACCTCACCCTGTGGGTGTTTTTGTGCATCGTCCTGGGTGTGGCGCTGGGTCAATTCTTGCCCAGCGTGTTCCAGGCCATTGGCCAGCTTGAAGTCGCCAAGGTCAACCTGCCGGTGGGTCTGCTGATCTGGGTCATGATCATTCCCATGCTCGTGAAAGTGGACTTCGGTGCATTGGGCGAAG
>JAYPFZ010000118.1:0-4089 GCA_038126555.1 Betaproteobacteria bacterium | reverse complement strand
GTGCACCACCAGCCCGGCGGGCTTGTTGATGATCAGGAGGTGGTCGTCTTCATGAACAACCGCCAGCGCCATGGCCTCGGGAACAAAGGCTGCCGAGGATTGGGGAGGACGCAGGGTCACCTCGTAGCGCTCGCCAGCCTTGATCTTGTGGGCGGCCTTCAGAGCCTGGGTGGGGGCGTGCAAGGCCCGCACATCGGCTTGCTGGATGACTTGGGTCAGGTGACTGCGCGACCAGCCGGGCAGCTGGGTGGACAGCCATTTGTCCAGCCGCACACCATGACCAGACGGGCTCACCGTGAGGCACTCGGTGTGAACACCCCCCTGGTCCTCGGCATCCAAAACCGAGTCCTCCAGCGGCTCCAAACTGGAGGCGGGATCTGCTGCGTTGGACTGGCCGATAATGGAGCTCAATTGCTTGCCTTGGAGAAAACTGTGAAGCGGATTCGGCTCTTGATGATCGCACTGGTGCTTGGCGTTACGGCTTGCGCCACGGAAACCAAGGACCCGACTGCGGGCATGACCGCCCAGCAAATCTACGACGAAGCTCGGGATTTCATGAGCGCCGTCCAATACGACAAAGCCATCGAGTATTTTGACAAAGTCGAAGGCCTGGCGGCTGGCACCATTCTGGGCGAGCAAGCGCAACTCGACAAAGCCTTCGCCTACCACCGCAACGGCGATCACGTGCTGGCCATTGCCACCGTCGACCGCTTCATGCGTTTGCACCCCAATCACCCCGCCACCGACTACGCGCTCTACCTCAAAGCCATGGCCAGCTACAAGGTGCAAGACACCCTGCTGGAGCGCTGGTTCCCGCAAGAGCTGGCCGAGCGTGACACCGCCGCGGCCAGAGCCGCTTTCGCCAACTTCAAAGAATTGGTGCAGCGCTTCCCCGAATCCAAATACAGCGAAGACGCCAAAAAGCGCATGCGCTACATCGCGCACAGCCTGGTCTCCTCCGACCTCAAGGTGGCTGAGTTCTATTTTTCACGGGGGGCTTACGTGGCCTCCATCAACCGCGCGCAAGACATCCTCAAGGACTATCCCAACACCGATGCCGTCGAAAAGGCCTTGGAACTGCTGGTGCGTAACTACGACAAGTTGGGCCTGAAGCAATTGCGGGCTGACAACTTGCGGGTGCTCAAGCGCTCGTTTCCCGACAACGTGCTGAGCAAATCGGTGTTTCTGGACACCCCCGGCGCAACCAAGCCGCCCACCGCCATCAAGGCACCCCCGCCCCCGGCAGAACCCGCTAAGAAGCCTTGGTATCGCTTTTGGTGAGCCCCATCTCGCGCAGGGCCTCGAACAACGCCGGGGCCGTGTGCACGCGACGCATGGGCGGTAAGCCCGCCATCAATTTGGCCCCATAGCTGGCCTTCACCAATCGCCGGTCGGCGATGACCAACACCCCCTGATCCGTTTGGGTCCGAATCAGCCGCCCTGCCCCCTGTTGCAGGCTCACCGCCACGTCGGGCAAATGCAAATGCGCAAACGGGCTCAAACCCTGCGCTTCCAATTGCTTGGCGCGGGCTTCCATCATGGGGTCGTTGGGCGGGGCAAAGGGCAGCTTGTCGATGATCACGGCCTGCAAGGCATCCCCGGGGACATCAAAGCCCTCCCAGAAACTGGCGGTGGCCACCAACACCGCGCCGCGCTCGGGATCCCGCCCGCCTTGCTGGAACCAGCTCATGAGTTGCCGTTTGGTGTGCTGGCCCTGCCACATCACCTCGGGGTCGTGGGCTTGATCGAGGTCTTCGCTCAGGATGGCGGCAATGTCCTTCAAGGCGCGGTTGGTGGTGGTCAGCACCAAAGTTCGCCCACCCAAGGCCCTGGCCAGGCGCGTGGCCAACACCGCCACTTGCTCAGAGTGCAAGGGGTCGCGTGGTTCCACCATGTCGGACGGCACAAACAACACCCCTTGCGAGGGGTAATCGAAGGGGCTTTGCACCTTCAGCGTGCGGGCGTGGGTCAGGCCACACGGCTGGGTGAACCAGGTCATGTGCTCATCGACCCCCAGGGTCGCCGAGGTGAAGATCCAAGCGCGCGGGCGGCTGGGTGGTGGCGGGGCTTCGGCGTCGCTGTCGGGCTCGGGCTCTGACTCGCTGTCGGGCTGCGCCAAGGCTTGGGCGTTGGGCCCCCACAAATCCGCAACGGCCGTTTGCAAATCCAGCGGGGCTTGGTGCAAGCCCATGCTGCCAAAGGATCCGGTTTCCAGCCAGCGAACCCCTTGGGTCACGGGTTGCTCAAAGGTCTGGGCCGTGGCCAACAAGGCCTCACAGCGTTCAAGCAAACGGGTCAACTCCAGGTGTGCGGGGGCCACGCCCTCCAGGGCGGTGCGCCACGCCTCCAAGGCATCCGTGACCCCTTGCCAGGCTTTGGCCCAGGCCTCGACGCTCACCCCATCGGGAGACTGCTCAAGCCAGCGGTAGCGGTTGGCCACCGGGTCGACCGGCATCACCAAGCGCCAATCTTTCAGGGCCTGTTGCAAATGGGCGCTGAGGTCTTGCCAAGCCGAAACCCCACGGGCGTGTTGCAAGCCCGCCATCAAGCCATCGCGGCTGAACTCCAAGGCCGCCGAGCTGGTGAAGGCATCGCCCAAAAACTGGGTGCCCACCTCATTGAGCTGATGGGCTTCGTCAAACACCACCACCCGAACTTGGGGCAACAGCTCGGCCACACCCGACGCCCTCACCTGCCAATCGGCAAAAAACAAATGGTGGTTGATCACCACCACATCGGCCTGCATGGCGGCTTTTCGGGCCAAGTTGACGTGGCAATCCTGCCAATGCGCGCACTCCGAACCCAGGCAGTTGTCGCGGGTGGAGGTGATGAGGGGCAGCAAGGTGGATTGATCTTCCAAACCGGCCAATTCCGCCACATCGCCTTGACGGGTGGTGCCCGCCCATCGCTTCACTTGATCGAGAAAGATCACATCGCCCCGATCGCTCAAGCGGCCGTGGTCCAAGGTCTGCTCCAGGCGGTGCAAACACAGGTAACTGGAGCGCCCTTTGAGCAGCGCCACTTTCAGGTTCAGGCCCAAGGCCTTGAGCAGTTCGGGCAAGTCGCGGCCATGCAATTGCTCTTGCAAGGCCTTGGTGGCCGTTGAAATCAGGGTTCGCTCTTGGCTCAACAAAGCCGGCACCAGGTAGGCAAAGGTCTTGCCCACGCCGGTGCCCGCTTGCACCACCAAGCTGGAGCCTTCTTCAATGCTTTGGGCCACGGCTTGCGCCATGTCGATTTGGCCTGCACGGGGCACGTAGTTGGGCCAGTGGCGGGCCAACTCGCCCGCCTCGCTCAGGGTGCGGTGCACCGCCTGACGAAAACCGGTCGATGCCTGCTCGTCGGGCGGGGTGGGTTTATCGTTCATCGCGCTCTTGGCGCCGACGTTCGTGCTCGGCTTGGCGTTGCTCGAGACGTCGCTGGGCCGCTTGCGCCCGCGATTGGCGCTCCTGCGCCTTGAGGGCCAAGCGTTCGGCCCGCAAGCGGTCGAGTTCAAGTTGACGGGCCCTCTCTACCCGATGCCGACAGTCGGACACCGCAAAGCGCTGCAAGCAGGCTTGATCCTCGGCTTGGTATTGGGCCTCAATTTGCGCTTGCTGCGCATTGATCTCGTCGGTGGTGCGCAAGACTGGCGGGGGGGCGGTTTGCGCCTGAGTGGCAAAGGTCAACATGCTGGCCATGATGACCGCCAAAGCACGCAGGCTCAGCACAGGATGCGTGATGCGCGTCATGTCAATCGGGTGTCCACATCCCGTCGCGCCAAGGCCAAAAACTCGGCGCTTTGCATTTCCTCCAGCCGCGAGACGGTGCGGGGAAATTCGTGCGACAAAGGCCCTTGCGTGTAGAGCTCATCGGCGGGCACCTCGGCCGAGAGCATGAGTTTGACGCGGCGGTCATACAGGACATCGATCAGCCAGGTGAAGCGGCGCGCCTCGGAAGCCAGCTTGGGCGGCATTTGCGGCACCCGACTGAGCAACACGGTTTGGAACTGTGTGGCCAACTCCAGGTAGTCGTTCATGGAGCGCGGGCCACCGCACAGGGTTTTGAAGTCAAACCACACCACATCGCCCGCTCGGCGAATGGCCTGAA
>JAYPFZ010000117.1:0-4303 GCA_038126555.1 Betaproteobacteria bacterium | reverse complement strand
GGGCACCACGGCCTTGTCGGGGGCCACCCCCAGGTGGCGCAAGGTTTGTTGCACGACTTGGCTGAACACGGGCGCCGCCGTCTCGCCGCCGTAGAAGACGCCTTTGGGGTTGTCGATCATCACCCCGACGATCAATCGGGGCTGGGCCACGGGTGACAGGCCCACAAACACCCCACGGTATTTGCTGGTGGAATAGGACTTGCCTTCCATCTTGCGGGCCGTGCCGGTTTTGCCTCCGACGGTGTAACCCTCGGTCTGGGCCTTGGGCGCTGTGCCCTCGGCACTGGTGGCCAGCAACAGCATGTCGCGCATGCGGCGCGCCACTTGAGGCTTGATCACCGGTGCGGCGGCACGCGCCACATCTTGCTCCAACAGCGACAAGGGCATCACCTGCCCGTCGTGCGCAAACAAGGTGTAGGCCTGCACCAGTTGGAACAAGCTGGTGGACAACCCATAGCCATAGCTCATGGTGGCTTGCTCAATGGGTCGCCAGTTTTTATAGGGCCGCAGTCGGCCGGCCACTGCGCCGGGGAACGGCACTTGCGGGCGCTGCCCCAGACCCACTTGCGAATACATCTCCCAGACTTCCTTGGGCTCCATGCGCAAGGCAATCTTGACGGTGCCCACGTTGCTGGATTTCTCAATCACCTGTGCCACTGTGAGGTTGGCATGCGGGTGGGTGTCGGAAATCGTGTAGCCCGCCATGCTCAATCGGCCGGGCGCGGTGTCGATCACGCTCTCGGGGCGAACCAGGCCTTTGTCCAGGGCCAGGCTCACCACAAAGGGCTTCATGGTGGAGCCGGGCTCAAAGGTGTCGGTGAGGGCCCGATTGCGCAAATGCGAGCCTTTGAGGTCCCTGCGGTCATCGGGGTTGAAGCTGGGGTAATTGGCCAGTGCCAATACCTCACCCGTTTGGGCATCGGCCACCACCACACTGCCCGCCTCAGCCTGGTGCCGCTTGACGGCTTCCACCAAGCGTTGGTAGGCGAAATATTGAACCTTGCTGTCGATGGTCAGCTTCACATCGCGACCATCCACGGGCGGGACCATGCCACCCAAGTCTTCCACGACTTCGCCGCGCCCATTCTTGATGACACGGCGCAAGCCCGATTTGCCAGCGAGGTCGGTGTTGAACGCCAACTCAATGCCTTCTTGGCCGATGTTCTCCACATTGGTGAAGCCCACCACATGGGCCGCCGCCTCGCCTTCGCCATAGGTGCGCTTGTATTCCATGCGCGAAAAAACGCCTTTGATTTTCAAGTCGGCAATGGCCTGCGCCACCGGCACGTTCACCTGACGCTTGAGCCAGACGAAACCGCGATCTTCATCCTTCAACTTGTTGTCGAGTTGGGCCTGACTCATGCCCAACAACTTGGCCAGCGCCGACAACTTCACGGGGTCGCGGTCGATGGACTCGGGGCTGGCCCAAATGCTGGGCACGGGCACACTCGCGGCCAAGACCACGCCATTGCGATCGAGGATGCGGCCACGGCTGGCGGGCAAGTCGAGCTTGCGCACAAATCGCACCTCGCCCTTGCCTTGGTAAAAATCGTTGTGCAGCAATTGCACGTGGGCGGCGCGCCCAATCAGCACGAGAAAGCCCAGCGCCATGCACGCCACCACCGACTTGCTGCGCCACGGGGGAATTTCCAAATTCAACAAAGGGCTGCTGGACAAGCCCAGGCTTTTGCGGCTCATGGCTTGCCCCCTTGAGTCGCCGCGCCCGCGTTGACCGCTTGGGCTTGGCCTTGCGCGTCGATGCGAATGTATTGGGTCATGGCGGGCGACACGTTGTGCATGCCCAGGCGCTCACGGGCCACGCGCTCGACCCGCTGCGGCGTCGCCTGAGCCCGTCGCTCAGCAGCCAGGCGGTCCCATTCAATCTCAAGGCGATGGGCCTCTTGCCGACCCCGCTCAATCTCGGTGACCAAGCGGCGGGAGTCGTATTGCACGTGCACCACGGCCAAGCCCGTGAACATCACAGCCAGGAACAGCAACACGTTCAGGCGCGTCATGCCGTCCCCCGGGCTGCTGCCACGCGTTCGGCCACCCGCAATATCGCACTGCGACTCCGGGGGTTGGCCGCCACCTCGGCTTGCGAAGGGCGAATGCGACCCAGCAAGCGCAAGGGCATGTCGGGCACTGGGGCAAAAGGCGCGCGCCGATCCACCACCGCTTTGGCGTGGCGGTTCATGAATTGCTTCACCCGGCGATCTTCCAGCGAGTGAAAGCTGATCACGGCCAATCGTCCCATCGGTTTCAAGATGTTCAGACTCCCCTCGAGCGCCGCATCGAGCTGCGCAAGCTCACCGTTGATGTGAATCCGAAAAGCCTGAAATGTGCGCGTTGCAGGGTTCTGACCCGGCTCGCGGGTTTTGACCGTGTCAGCCACGAGCTGGGCCAATTCAGCGGTGCGCTCAAGAGGGCCCCGTTCTTGTCGGCGAAACGCAATCGCCTTTGCAATCTGTAAAGCAAACCGTTCTTCGCCGTAGTCACGAATCACCTCCGCCATTTCCGCCACCGAGGCCGTGGCCAGCCATTCGCTCAAAGCCATTCCGCGCGTGGGGTCCATGCGCATGTCGAGCGGCCCATCGCCACGAAACGAGAAACCTCGCGTCGGGTCGTCGATCTGTGGCGACGACACCCCCAAGTCCATGAGCACGCCATCGACACTGGCCGCTGGCCATTGCGTCAAGTCGGCAAAGGCTTGGTGTTGAATCGTCAATCGGGGGTCGTTGATGGCCCGCGCCACTTCGATGGCCGCAGGATCCCGGTCCAGCGCCACCACCCGACCCTGAGGACCGAGTTGGCTGAGCAACAGCCGGGTGTGCCCCCCTCGGCCAAACGTGGCATCGACGTAATGCCCATCGGGTCGCACCGCAAGGGCATCGATGGCCTCTTGCAGCAAGACGGTGGTGTGCGTCCATTCGGTCGTCACCTCGTCCTCAGAATGAAAAGTCCTGGAACACCTCGGGCATCTCGCCTTGCATGGCTTCAGCCTCCCGAGCCACATAGGTGGCCTTGTCCCACAGCTCCAGGTGCTGCCCCATGCCCAGGAGCATCACTTCTTTTTCAATGCCAGCGGCCTCGCGCAATTCCGGCGACACCAGCACGCGCCCGGTGCCGTCCATGTCCACATCCATGGCATTGCCCAAAAAGATCCGCTTCCACCACTGGGCGCTCATGGGCAAGGCGGCAATGCGCTCGCGAAACCGCTCCCATTCGGGGCGGGGAAAGATCATCAAACAGCCGTGGGGGTGGCGGGTGATCGTCAGTTTCGAGTCGGCGGTGGCCCCCAATACCTCGCGATAGCGCGTGGGGACCGACAAGCGGCCTTTCCCATCGAGGTTGAGTGACGAAGCGCCCTGAAACACGAGATCCCCTTTCGAAACCATGAAACGGTGCAAATGAAATGGAAAAACCCTTTTTTTCCACTTTTTTGCACTTCGTTCCACTGTATCAGGAATTCCCGGGCTTGCAACGCGATTTCCAATTTTTTTTCAATGAAATCAAGGACTTATGGCGCATCGTCAGGCAAAAACTCAAAAATAAAACCCTTATAAATAAACAACTTAGAAAACACTCTAAAAGTGAATAGCCATCAAAATGCGCAAAAAAAAGCAGGCCCTCGGGCCTGCTCGGTGAAAACACCTAGATTCAGTCGCCAAACATTTTTTGCTTGAGTTCGCGACGCTGCTGCGCTTCCAAGGACAAGGTGGCCGTGGGTCGAGCCAACAAACGCCCCACCCCAATGGGCTCGCCGGTTTCGTCGCAATAGCCGTAATCGCCGGAGTCAATCAACACAATGGACTGCTCGATCTTCTTGAGCAATTTGCGCTCGCGGTCGCGGGTGCGCAACTCCAAAGCGTGTTCTTCTTCGATGGTGGCTCGGTCGGCAGGATCGGGAACGACGACCGTGTCTTCCCGCAAGTGCTCGGTGGTTTCACCCGCGTTGTTCAAGATGTCTTGCTTGAGTTGTTGCAAACGGCGCTTGAAGAAGGCCAGTTGCACGTCGTTCATGTATTCCTCTTCGGGCATGGACAACACCTCGTCGTCCGTGAGGGATTCGACGGGTTTGGATTTCCAGTTGTTGGCCAACTTGGGGTTCTTTTTCAGGGCAACGGGCATGACGGGGACAGGCAGGGAATCAACAGAGGAATAGGAAGCCTTGGCCGTGGTTGACGCCACAGACAGGCCAGGAGGGGGTGGCACCATGGACATGGCCTTGGCGGCGCGGGCCGACACTTTGCGGCCTTCGGCATTCAGAGGCACAGCCGGTTTGGTGACGGGCGGTGTGCTGGGT
>JAYPFZ010000116.1:4096-4454 GCA_038126555.1 Betaproteobacteria bacterium | reverse complement strand
TGGGTGACTATGGCCGCATTGCTGCCGTCGGCGACATCGATGGCGATGGCTTGCAAGACTTCATGGTGGCTGGCTCCGACAGCTACACCGCCGACAACTTCATCGTTTACGGCAGCACGAATGCCAGCAACTGGAACACCGTCACCTGGAGTTCCAACGCCGGCACGTCCACCAGCCCACGCATCACCAAAATCATTGCTGAGTCTGGCTTGCCCATCAACGGCACCTACACCGCGCTGGGCGACATCAACGGCGATGGCTACGACGATTTGCTGTTGTCGGCCTTTGGTAACTCGTCGGACCCCAACGACTTCAACGCCAAGAACAACGGCGGTCTGTATGTGGTCTTTGGTCAAGC
>JAYPFZ010000116.1:0-4086 GCA_038126555.1 Betaproteobacteria bacterium | reverse complement strand
CCTCAATCTGGCGAACTTGTCCACCGACCAGCGCGGCTTCAAGATCACGGGTGCCGTCGACATGGACCAAGCCGGCCAATACAGCTGGACGGGTGTGGGCGACATGAACGGCGACGGCTTGGACGACTTCATCTTCCAGGCCCCTGGCGACAACGAAGCGGGCAACGCAGGGGCCACCTCCTTGGGTTCGTCTTATTTGATGTTTGGTCGCACGGCAGGCTGGCAAGACATCAGCTTGCTGGAAATGCAGGACTACGGCATTCAGATGCTGCGCACCACCAATGGCTATTGGTCCAGCCTGGGCGATGTGGACGGTGACGGCTTTGACGATGCCGGCCTCACCACCAGCACGGGCGTTCAGATCTTCTACGGCGACAGCTACCTCACCGGTGACAGCAACATCGCCGTGCAACACGTGCTGGGCACCGGCGGGGAAACCCTGACGGCCAATGCCGCCATCACCAATGCCAACGCCAAGGGCATGGACCGACTCATTGGCAATGCGGGCAACGACACGCTCATTGGCAACGGCGGCGCCGATGTCTTGTTGGGCGGCGCGGGTAACGATTTATTACGTTTGGTTGAAGGCGATGCCGATCATGGCGCCATGAACGCCTTCTTCAAGATCGATGGCGGCACAGGTGTGGATACTTTGGAATTCACCCACGCGCTGGGAACGAATGCCAACCCATTCGACTTCAGCAACCCGGCCTACGGCACGATCGAAAACGTGGAGATCTTCAAGTTGGGCACTGGTAACCAAGCCATCACCCTCAACTCCAGGGACGTTCTGTCGATTACGGGGGACACCAACACCGCAATTGACAACGTCAACTATCAGAAAGGACACGTGCTGGTTATCGATGGCGATGCCAATGACACAGTGAACCTGACCGGCGGCTGGACCACCACAGCGGTGGCTGAGCATGTCGGCGTTCAGGGATCAGGTTCCTTCTCCGTATACCAATACGGGTCGGACAACATCTATGTGGCCATTGCCGATGCGATTACCAAGCAAGTTAACTGATCATGGATCGAGGCTCCACCACCTCCTTGCTGGCCCGCCCGCCAGGCATGAGCAACCGGGACTGGCTCAACCACTTGCTGGGCATGGCCGTTTCGGCGGCCAAGCCGGGCAGCGAGCAGGGCGCGTCCGCCCCAGCCCCACAAGCTGAGGGCGTTCGCGAACCCTTGCCGGAGGTGGGCCCGTCTGAGGACTGGCTCAAGGCCATGTTGTGGCCTTACCGACCGGTGCTCAAACAAGCCGTTTTGTTGTCCCTAGGCATCAACGTTCTGGGCCTGTTTGCGGCCATTTTCAGTTTGCAGGTCTACGACCGCGTGGTGGGCCATGCGGGATATTCCACGCTGGCGGCCCTCACCATCGGCATGGGCATTGCCATCCTCATGGACCATGTGTTTCGATCGGGCCGCTCTTGGTTGATGCAGCGCGTTGGGGCCCGACTCGAGGTGGGCATTGCCCACGATGTGCTCGATCGCATGCTGAACCTGCCCGCCGCGGCCCTGGAGCGCCGCCCCCCCGGCTTTTGGCAAGCCGTTTATCGGGACATTGAAGTGGTGCGTGCCACCTGTTCCGGCGCCACCGCCTTGTTGATCATCGATTTGCCGTTTTTGGTGCTCTCGCTGGTCATGATTGGCTTCATTGCCTTGCCCTTGTTGCCCGTTTGCCTGTTGACCATCACCGCCTTTGTGCTATTGGCCTGGCGTTCGGGTCATGTGACGCGCGACGCCACCGAAACCGAACGCGAGCAATTGGTGAGCCGTGACACCATGCTCACCGAGCTGGCTCAGGCCCGCATGCACCTCAAAGCCGTGGGCGCGAGTGAGTCGGTGAAAGCCCGCTGGGAAACCCACTACGCCCGTTGGCTCAACGAGTCGGTGGCCAGAAGCCGCGAAGCCGACCATTACCGCGAGCTCGCTCACGCGATGACCACGGCCAATTCGGTGCTCACCACCAGCATTGGGGCATTGGCCATCCTCAGCCAATACCTGACCATGGGGGCCTTGATTGCCACCAACATTTTGTCGGGCCGCATGGTGTCACCCCTGGTTCAGCTGGTGTCGCAATGGCGCACCTTTGGCCAATTCAAGGCCGCCAAAAAGCGCCTGGACGACTTGTTCAACCAACCCTTGGATCGCCAAACGGCCGAGCTGGTGTTGCCCAAACCCAGCGGCGTCATTCGCTTGGAAGGGGTGAGCTACACCTACCCCGGCAGCGACAAACCCCAGTTGCACCCCGTTTCAGGCGAAATTGGCCCGCACGGTCTGCATGCCATCGTGGGCCACAACGGCAGCGGCAAAACCACCTTGTTGAAGCTCATGCGCGGCCTGTATGCCCCGAGCGAAGGTCGGGTGTTGCTCGATGGGGCCGATTTGCATCAATACAGCCAGCGCGAATTGGCGCTGCATGTGGGCTATTTGTCGCAAGACGTGAGCCTGCTGAGCGTGAGCATCCGGGACAACATTGCCTTGGGCCGTCCGGACGCCACCGACGATGAAATCATTCGCGCCGCCCAGCGTGCGCAAGCCCACGACTTCATTGTGGATCTGCCCGATGGCTATGGCACCCAAGTGGGGCCTACCGGGCGTCGTTTCTCGGCAGGGCAGGCCAAGCGCATTGCGATTGCCCAAGCTTTGCTCAATGACCCCCCCGTGTTGTTGCTCGATGAGCCCACCGCCGAGCTCGATCGCGAGTCCGAAATGCGCTTGCTGCAAGTGCTCAAGGCCTTGGCTGTCGATCACACGGTGGTGGTGGTGTCGCACAGCCCCTTGTTGCTGAGCCACTGCCAAGGCCTGATGGTCATGGACAAGGGCAAATTGCTGGCCGCTGGGCCGGCTGCGAACTTGTTGCCCAAACTGGGGATTCAGCCAGCGGCTGCGGCCAACTCGGCACCAGCCGCCCCAGCCAAAGCCCCCTTGGCCTTGCAGGAGGCGCAAGCATGAGCACCACGTTCACCACCGACGATGTCTTGAAACAGCTGGGCCAGCCGCATTGGCGCGCCCCCCAGCGTTACCTCATGGTGATGCTGCTGGTCATTCTGGGTTGGATGAGTTTTGGCAAGGTCGACCGCGTGGTCACCGCCTCGGGCAAAGTGATTCCCTTCGACAAAGTCAAGGTGATCCAGCATTTGGAGGGCGGGATCATTCAGGACATCCTCGTCCGGGAAAACCAGGCCGTGAAGGCGGGCGACCCCCTGATTCGCCTCGATTTGGCCACCAGCGGCATCAACAGCGGCGAAATGTCGGCCCGCATGATGGCCTTGCGGCTGACCAAGATGCGCCTCGACGCCGAAGCGCAGGGCAAAACCCCGCAATGGCCCGCCGACACCTTGGCGCAATACCCCGCGCTGGTGAATGCAGAACTCAACGCCTTTCGCTCCAAACGAACCGAGCGGGACAACGCCCTGCAAGCCATCGACAACCAGGTGTTTCAAAACCGCCAGCGCTTGGCCGAGTCCAAGGAGCGGCTGCGCACCCAAGAGACCAGTCTGGTGCTGGCCCAAAAGGAATTGGCCATTTCCGAAGAGTTGGTGAAAGACAAGCTGACTTCCCAGCTCGAGCACTTCCAGCGGCAAAACAAAGTGGCCCAGATTCAAGGGGACATTGCTTCGCTCAAACAGTCGATTCCGGGTGCTCAGGCCGCCATCAACGAGGCCTTGGCCCGCCGTCGGCAGGAAGAAGCGCGTTTCCAGCGTGAATCGGCCAGCGAGTCTTCGGACATCGAGCGCCGCATCGCCAGCCTCACTGAAGAGCTCAGCCGTGCCCAAGACCAGGAAGACCGCTCGGTGATCCGGGCACCCATTGATGGCGTGGTGAAAAACCTGCGTTTTCAATCCACCGGAAACGTGGTCAAGCCGGGTGAACCCATCATGGAAGTGGTGCCGGTTCGTGAACAACTGGTGGTGGAGCTCAGGCTCAACCCCGCCGACCGAGGCTATGTGAGCCTGAATCAAGAGGCCTTGGTCAAGATTTCCACCTACGACTATCTCCGATACGGGGGTTTGAACGGGGTGGTTACAGGAATTGCCGCTGATACCGATACAGGAAGGAATGAGGAGCAGTTCTACC
>JAYPFZ010000115.1:0-4547 GCA_038126555.1 Betaproteobacteria bacterium | reverse complement strand
GCGCCGGGGTGTCGGCGGTGAGGGCTTGCCAGGCCATTCGGGTTTGGGCGGGGGCGCGGGGCGTGCGCTCGCGCAGGATGGTCAATTGCGCTTGCAGGGCCAGCACCCGGTCTACTTGGGCGGGCAGGCTGGTGGGCGGCTCGGGGTCGATGGCCCGCAAGACCAGGCCTTGGGGGCTGCGTTCAAGGCTCAAGCCTAGGGGCGCCCAGGCTTGCTTGAGGGCTTGCTGAGTTTGTGCCGCGTTGAGCCCTTGAATTTGGAGTCGATCGGCCTGGTAGCGGAACTGGGTCAGGGGCAATTGGGGCAGGCGCTCGGCCCAAGCGGCCAGCAGGGCGTGGAGGTCAGCCCGGTGGGGCACGCCCTGTGCCTGTTGGGCTTGGCGTACGGCCCGTGCCATTTGCACGGGCGCGTCGAGTCTCGGTGTGTTGGGCAAACTGCTGGCAAAGGCTTGATCAAGGGTGTTTTCAAGGGCTTGGGTGCGTTGTTGGTTGCGCCACCAAACGGTGGTGGCCCCGATCACTTGCACTGTCATCAGGGCCACCAGGGCCAGGCGCAAGCTGCGGGTTTGTGGGGCATGCAGCAGCCAGCGGCCCGAGGTCCGCAAGGCGTGAAGCCAGGGTTGGCGCGGCCGGTAGCGACCTTGGGCAAAGTTCCAAGGGCTTTGCCCCGCGCGGGCGATGCGCTCGGCCACCGATTGCAGGACGGGATCGGCGTTCAGGCTGTGGGCTTGGCTCCACTGTTGGGCGTCAGGCAACAGTGCGGGCTCGGCCAAAACCGTCAAGGGCGCCGCGCCTGTGGCCAGGCTCAGCCCAGTGCCGCTCAGCGGTTCGACCCAGACCCCGTCGTCTCTCACCCACACCCGTTGGGCTTGTTCGGGGCCTTGCAGCCAGTGCACCCGATGGCTGCCCGCTTCGGGCCACAACTCGGGCACGATGCTTCTGGGGTGCAGCCCGCGTTGAGCCAAAGCGGCCAGCAAGGTGTTGAGGCGTTGGACCTCGATCACGGCGCACCACAACGCTTGCCCTTGTCGTGCTTGTGCCTGCGCTTGGGCGGGCAGGGCCAGGTGGACGTCAGGCAAGTCCTGCAAAAGTTGGTCTTCCAGCGCATGCGCCACCACGGTGTGCAAGTGGCGGTGGCTGTTGGGGGGCAGGTTCACGCGGTGCCATGCCACCCAAGCTGCGGGCAACATCAAACTGGCATCGCTCAGGTGGCGCGTATCTTGGCCGGGTGCCAGGGGTTCTGCTCGCGGCTGGGTCAGGGCGGTGTTCACACACAGCCAGTCGTCGCCTAGCGCATCGGTTGGGGCAAGAATCCACATGGTGAAGCCATTGTAGGAAGGGGGCACACATCAGGGCCAAGCTGCAGCGGTGGGGCCTGGGTGCGCGCGCACCCAGCGCAGGGTCTGGCCTTGTCGCTGCACCAAGCTGTGCAGACTCAAGACTGAATCGTCCTGACGCAGTTGACCTTGAACCTCAAACCAGGGGCTGTCCACCGAAAACCGTTGCGGCGGCCAGGCGTTGGCGCTCACCCCCAGGCGCTGCGCGGCCGCTTCCAGCGAGGTGGCGGGCTCGGTGGCACGCAGGGCAACCCAGCGCTGCGTTTGCGCCAAGGTCAGCGTGGTGGCGGCGGCGAGCACTTCGGCCGAGGCGGTGTTGAGGTTGATGCGTGTGGGTGACGGCAAAAACACCACATGCGCTTGCAGGCGCTGCACGGTGCTGGCGGGCAGGCCCAGCCACACCAATTGCGTCAGCCGTTGGGGCAACAAAGGGGCTGGGGGAAAGCGGGAGGGGTCCAGGGCGGCTTGGCGGGCCAAGGCCCATTGGCGCAGCGCGAGTTGGGCCTCGGCAGGCGGCAAGCCCAGCGCGGCAAACAAACGCAAAAAGGCCGGTTCAGCCCAAGGGGAGCCCAGGTTCAGCTCGTAGGCGTTCAACTTGGATTGCGCGTCGGTGATGCGCCCCGAAAGCCACCACTCTTGTGCCGGGGGCAGGCTCTGGGTGGCGTCGCGGGCGTTCAGAAACTGGGACAAGGCCACGGGCTTCAGGGGCACGGCCCAAGGTTCCCCCAAGTGGTCGATGCGGCTGCTGCGCACGTCTTCGCGCAACACCACGCGCGCCCAGTCGGTGGCCCCCACCAGCAAGGCGTGTTGCTGTTGGGCGCGCCGTTGCAAAGACTCCCCTTGCACCCGTTGCGCCAGTTGCCACAGCATGACCGTGGCAAGGCTGGCCACCAAGGCCACGAGTAGCATGGCGGTGATGAGGGCAGCCCCCGAGGCGCGACCGGCCGAGACGGGGTGACGCTGAGACATCAGGGGCGCTCCAGGCTGGGCGGCGCGCGGGCCACATCGACACTGAGGGTGTCCGAGTCCGGCAGGGTGAGGCGCAAGCGAACGGCTGTGGGGGCTTTGCTGGTCATGGAGCTGGGGTTCACCCACCCTTCCCCTTGCCGATAGGTCACTTGCCAGCTTTGGGCGGGCAACAGGGCCAGGGCTTGGGCGGCGGATTGGTTTTGCTGGGTCCACTGCACGGCGTTTTGCCAAGCGGCTTGGCCTGCACCTTGGGTGTGAAAGGGGGGCGAGGCCCAACGCCACCATTGGCCATCGCGCACCGTCCAGGCCACCACCATCAGACCGTCGTCCAGGGTTTGGGTGCGCAGCGGGGCCCGTCGCAGCAGGATCAGGTGGTTGCCATCCCATTGGGTGGCGGGCACCGTTAGCCCGGTGTCGTCGACCCACAGGGCTTGCCAGTCCAATCGCCACTGGGCCACGGCGCCATCGCGCACCAGCCACTGGTTTTGGTGCGCCGTCACCCGATTTTGGGTAGTCAGCAAGGTGTTGACGCCTTGCCACGACAAGCCGGCCAGCACCGACAACACCGCCAAGGCCAACATCACTTCAAGCAAGGTGAACCCGGATTGCGAGGACGTTTTCATGGTCAATAGCGCCCCATCACGGTGTGCAACTGCAACACCGATTGCTGTTGCCATACCACGCTCAGGTCGAGGCGCACCAAGGCGGGGTTGGGGGTGGGGCTAAAACGTGTGCGCACCTCGAAGGTGTGACCCAATTGCTCGCACACGGTGACTTGCTCGCCTTGCACTTGCCATTGGGGGTTCCATCGCCACGCCAACAACTGGTTGTCGGCGCACCACTGGGCAGGGCCTTGAATGGCCAAACGCGCTGATGTTTGAGTGAGAGTGGCGCTGACGCGAAAACCCGCCGCCAGGGTGAGGCCCACCACCAGCAGGGCCACCAGCACTTCCATCAGGGTGAAGCCAGGGCTTGCGGTGGGCTTCATGGCGTTAGGGCTTCCCAGCGCACGGCAAATGGGGCCAAGCCTTGGGCTTCAATCCAAGCGCGGCGATTCGGCAAGGCGCTGGAGCGCAGCTCCACCGCCAATCGGGGGGCCACCGGTTCGGCGGGCAACTCCAAGCTGGGGGTTGGCGATTGGGTGAGCGCAGAGCGCCAAGGGGTGAGCGCAGGCGGGGGCTCGGCGGTGGTGCCCCAGGCCTGGGCGCGATGACCGCCAGCGGTGGCTTGCCAACGGTAGGGGCGCCCTTCGGCCAAGGCCCGGTGACGCAGGGCTTGCAATTGCGTGGCGAGCAGCTCGGCCTCTTCGCGCAGGGCGCGCTCGTCGGGGTTGGGCATGCGCCAGAGCACCAGACCCGTGGCCAACGCCATGACGGCCAAGACCAGCATCAGCTCCAGCAGGGTGAAGCCGGGCGCAGCGTGGTGGGGCTTATTGCCAGTTGCCAATGTCGGCATTGCCGCCTTCGCCGCCGGGCTTGCCGTCGGCGCCGAGTGAAAAGACATCGATCTCGCCTTTCACGCCGGGGTTGAGGTATTGGTAGGGCTGGCCCCAGGGGTCGTTGGGCAGTTTGTCAAGGTAGGCGCGCCACGCGTTGGGCACCGGGCTGGCCGTGGGTTTGGCCACCAAGGCTTGCAGGCCTTGTTCGGTGGTGGGGTATTGCTGGTTGTCGAGCCGGTAGAGCTTGAGGGCTTGGGTGATTTGGTTCACATCGGTGCGGGCAGCGGTGACGCGTGCGCCATCCGCACGATCCATGAGGCGGGGCACCACCAGCGCACCCAAGATGCCCAAAATGAGCAACACCACCATGAGTTCGATCAGGGTGAAGCCCGAGCTGGCCTTGGACGTGGAGCGTGCGAAAGGAGTGGGTTGTTGGGCGATGGACATGAGGCGCTTTCCTGAGAATGAGGCATCATACAAACAGTTTTCACAGGGAATGGATGCGCATGTCAAAACAACGCGTTGCAGATCAGAGCCCCATGACATGGGGTTTGCGCGTGGCCTTGGGAGGGGTGGGCCTGGCCTTGGGGGCCAGTGGGGTGGCGTGGTGGATGGCCCTGAGTGCGCCATTGCCCAAGCCAGCGGCTCACCGTGAGCCGGCCTTTAACGCCCCGCGCGCGGAACAGGTGAGCCCCGCCTTGTCGGGTCAAGCCAAAGCGGCGCCGATGGCATCGGTTGCGTCCCCCACTGAGGCCATTCAGGTTCGTGGTGTGGTGGTGAGCGGAGCGGGTCAGGGCATGGCGC
>JAYPFZ010000114.1:2719-4572 GCA_038126555.1 Betaproteobacteria bacterium | reverse complement strand
GCCCAACCCGTGAGTTTTGCGTTTGGTGGCGAAGCGCAGCCCAACGACTATGCCCTATCCATGGCCGACTCGGCCTTGCTGGCGCTGGTGGCCGCATTGGGTTTTTCCCAATTTGCGCATGAGTTCTCGCCTTATGTGATTCAGTTGTTGTGTGTCACAGCCTTTCTGTGCGCCCTCTCAATCACCAGTGGCCGGGGATGGTTGCGTTTGCTCTCTCGGCTTTTGCCACTGCTGGGATTGGCCAGTTTCGGGGCACCGGTGTTGGCCGCTTTGTTGGCCATCGGCCATGCCCTTCAAACCGTCACCTCACGTTCTGCAGGACGCCGTCACCGAGAAATTCAACTGCACCTCATCCTGGCGCTGATCGTGATGGCGTTTGTGATCGCCCTGGCGCGTCAAGATCTGCAGTGGCAATGGTTTCAATCGCAGCCTCACGGTCCTGTTGCCCTGATTCGGCATTTGGCTTGGTTCACCTGGCCCATTTGGCCATTGGTCATTTGGACCCTTTGGAAGTGGCGCCAGCACTGGCTTAACGCCAATGGCAGCGTGCATTTGCAAGCCCCCATTGTGTTGGCCTTGATCACGCTTGCCCATGCACAGTGGATGGGCCACGATGACCGCTGGTTTTTGCTCGCCCTGCCCCCCTTGGCGGTTTTGGCTGCATTTGCGCTGCCCACCCTCACACGTAGCGTGTCGTCCATCATCGACTGGTTCACCTTGCTGCTCTTTTCGGGCAGCGGCTTGTTGATCTGGCTGATGTGGGTGGCCGGGCTGACCCAATGGCCGGCCAGCCTGCACACGCAGCTGCAGCGACTGCTACCGGGATTTGAGTTGGCCTTGTCCGAACTGCAACTTCTCACTGCGCTGCTGGCCACCAGCGCCTGGCTTTGGTTGTTTGCTTGGCGAACAGGTCGTCACCGGGCCTCGGTCTGGAAAAGCCTGGCCTTGCCAGCAGGGGGTGCCGCCATGTGCTGGATCTTGCTCATGACGCTCTGGCTGCCCTATTTGAATCAAACCCGGGGCTTGGATCAATTGGGCCAGCAACTTCGCCAGATGCCCGCTAGCGCATCCTGTGCCTATGCTTGGAACCTGAACCGAGCACAAGTCTCTGCCCTGCACTATTACCTGCGCCCACTTCAGTTGGTGCCCATCACACAGATGCATGCTCAAACTCAGTGTGAATGGTTGTTCGCCAATCGCAAAGCCCTGATGGGTAACGAAGCCGCCGTGGATGGGCAAGTCTGGCAACGAAGCCTCACCTTGACGGGCAGCGGTGCGGGCGATGACGACCTGATTTGGTATCAACGCCCCCACTGACCGCATGCGCTCAGAACAACGCGTCATCCTGCGTCATTCGCTGACCATTTTGTGGGGCCAGTGGGCGGTGATGCTGTTTGGCATCGTGGACGCTGTGGCCGCAGGCCACTATGACACAACCGCTTTGGCTGGATTGGCGGTGGGTTCATCGGTTTACATCACGGTTTATGTTGTGATGATGGCGATTTTGCAAGCCTTGTTGCCGCTTTTTTCTGAGCAAGTCGGTGCCCAGCAGCCGCGTCGCGTCGGCCATTTGTTTCGCCAATCTCTGGCTTTATGGGCCTTGGTTTCGCTATTGGGCAGTGGTTTGCTGCACCATCCAGAGCCCTTGCTGGCGTTCACCCAAACCCCTGCAGATGCTCAACTTCACGCCTCCGAATATCTGGCCATCATGGCTTGGACGTTGCCCGCAGTGCTTTTGTTTCGCATCTACGCCTCATTGAGTCAAAGCATTGGATACCCCCAGCTGGTGTCCTGGATTCAAATGGCGGGATTGGGACTGAAGCTACCTTTGGCCTTTGGCCTCACCTTTGGAC
>JAYPFZ010000114.1:0-2709 GCA_038126555.1 Betaproteobacteria bacterium | reverse complement strand
TTTTTTTTTTTTTTGTTGTTTTTTTTTTTTGTTGGGTTGTTGGGGTGTTTGTGTGTTTGGTTTGGGTTGGGGGTTGTGGTGTGGTGGTTTGTTTTGGGGGGTTTGGGGGTGAAGCTACCGTTGGCCTTTGGCCTCACCTTTGGGCTGTGGGGCTTTCCTGAGTGGGGCCTCAGTGGCTGTGCCCTATCGACCTTGATCATTCAATGGGGGATGGCGATCACCGCCTTGTGGCGCCTCAGACAACACCCGTTGTTCAAGCCTTTTCAACTGTGGCGCGCTGAATGGCGTCTCGACCCCAAAACCCTGTTCAGCATCCTGCGTTTGGGCGTTCCGAATGGCATCACCTCGGGCGTAGAAGTGACTTCGTTCACGCTGATGGCCTTGTTCATTGCCCGATTGGGCGCCGGCGCCACGGCCAGCCACCAAGTGGCGGCCAGTCTGGCGGCTTTTCTATTCATGGTGCCCATGGCATTTTCTATCGCCACCAGTGCCCGATTGAGTTACTGGATTGGAGCCGGTCAAAAACATAACGCTTGGGAGAGCGTCAAGGCGGGCTACACCTGGATCATTTCCCTGGGTTTGGTGGCAGCGACGCTCTTGGCGCTGCTCCATCACGAAATCGCCCGCCTTTTCTCAACTGAGCCGCAGGTGATTGAAATGGCTGGTGGATTATTGGTGCTGGTGGCGCTCTATCACCTGGGCGATGGCCTGCAGGTGATGGGCTATTTTTTGCTGCGCTCGTTGAAAATCACCTTGCTGCCCATGGTGATCTACGTGACCCTGCTTTGGGGGCTGGGGCTTTGGGGCGGTCATCGCTTGGCTTATGGTGGCCTGGGTTTAGCGCCACTCCATCACCCTCAAGCTTTTTGGATCAGCAGCGCGATGGCGGTGATGATTTCAGGCTTGGCTTTGGGCTTGATCCTGAGGCGCGTGTTCCATGATTCGACTCAATGGAAAGCTCAAGGTAAAGCGTGACCCTTTGCCCAAAGTACTGGTTATGCCGAGCTCGCCGCCATGGCGCATCGCCACATGCTTCACAATGGCCAAGCCCAAACCCGTGCCGCCGGTCTCACGAGACCGACTGAGATCGACTCGGTAGAACCGCTCCGTCAACCGGGGCAAATGCTCTTCTGCAATGCCAGCGCCCTGGTCTTGCACAGACAGCTCCAATCGACCCAAGGCATTGACCCGGCAGAAAACGTCAATCGCATGACCGACTGGCGAATAGCGAACCGCGTTGTTCAACAAGTTGGACACTGCACTTTGAATTTCCGAACGTGAACCAATAAAGTGGGCTGACTCAAGTGCAGGATCCACCTGTTTGCGCAGGACATGGGCCGGCTGACCACGCGCATGGGTTTCCGACAAGGCCTGTGCTGACCGAATGGCTTCGTCCAACAAGTCCCCAAGAGGGAATGCGGCCTTGGCAGACGGCGCTGGCGAGCCTTCCAATTTGGACAACGTCAACAAGTCATTCACCAGTTGGTGCATGCGGTTGGCCTGCTCATGCATCAGATTGAGGTACCGGCGTTGATCCTTGGCCTCCAAGTCCAAGGCGTTGAGCGTATCGATGAAGCCCAAAATCACCGTCAAAGGTGTGCGAATCTCGTGGGAAACATTGGCCACAAACTGCTGGCGCATGCCCTCTGCAAGCTCGATTTGTGTGACATCACTGGTCAACATCAAGCGGCGCCCTCTTCCGTAGGCAAACAATTGAATGGACAAGCGGCGCCGTGAACTGAGGCTGGAGTTGGGAGCCTGAATGACGATGCTGTCGTGTTGACCCTGTCCATGCCACAGTTGAGTGAAGACAGGGTCACGCAACAAGTTGCCAATCAGTTGCAACCGGTCTCGGGTGGGATCCAGACTCAAGTGCTCGGAAGCGGTGAGATTCGACCATTCGATTCGACCATCGGGATCCAACAGCACCACGCCGTTGGGTGAGGCTTGAATGGCCTCTAGGAATTGAGACAAGCGCTCGTCGCTCGCGGCCAACTCTCGCTGGTGCTCTCTTGCGGTTTTACGAGAGCGGTCGATCAATTCTTGCCAGCCCCCCCAACTGGGAACACGGGGCTCCGTGATTGGGCGACGCATCCACCCCATGATGCGTTCGAATTGCAAACGATCTTGAATCAGCCAGAACGTCGCACCGGCCCAGCCGCCCACTACCAAAATGAAATGCCAATCCAGAACGCCCATGAGCAAAAAGGCAAACAAGGTACCAAACCCCATGAATGCCCACAATGCCAGCAATCGTTTCAGCATGCCCAATCCTTGTTCAGCTCGGCTTGGTCAATTTATAGCCCGCACCGCGAACCGTTTGGATCCACTCGCCAGCCTCCCCCAACACTTGACGCAAACGCTTGATGTGAACATCCACGGTTCGCTCTTCAATGAACACGTGATCTCCCCAAACTTTGTCGAGCAATTGTGATCGGCTGTGCACGCGCTCGGGATGATGCATCAGGTAGCTGAGCAATTTGTATTCAGTAGGGCCAATTTTCAGAGCTTCGCCACGCCAAGTCACGGCATGAGCCGAGCCGTCCAGCACCAAGTGACCAATCGCCAACTGAATCGGTGCTTGTTCAGGCGCTCTTCGTCTGAGCACTGCACGAATTCTGGCCAGCATTTCTTGCATCGAAAACGGTTTGGTGATGTAGTCCTCAGCACCTGCATCCAAGCCGGCAATTTTGTCGACCTCCTCAGACT
>JAYPFZ010000113.1:4153-4738 GCA_038126555.1 Betaproteobacteria bacterium | reverse complement strand
GTTACAGGAATTGCCGCTGATACCGATACAGGAAGGAATGAGGAGCAGTTCTACCGCGTGATCGTCTCGACCGATAAGGCCTGGCTGGGCAAACAAAAGGGGGAATTCCCCATCAAGCCGGGCATGTTGGGCGAGGTGGACATCAAGGTGGACTCTCAAACCATCCTGTGGTCGCTGGTGAAGCCGGTTTTGAAGCTGAAGGCGGAAGCTTTCAGGGAAATTTGAGTCAAAGAAAGTTGGAGTTGTCATGAAATCGCATCAGCACACCCGTTTGATGGTGGCCATGGGCTTGGTGGTGGGTATGGGTTCGGCCGTCGCCGGCGGCTTGCGCACCGAGTTGCAGCATTTGCGCAATAACCACCCCTTGTTGCGCGCCAGCGTCTTTTCGGTGGAAGCCGCTCAAGACCGCACCCAAGCTTCCTATTCAGGCTACATGCCCAAGCTCAACATTGCCGCCGATGGCGGCCATGAGGACATTGCTTCGAGCACCTACAACAACGGTGTAGAGGGAAATCCAAATTTGACTGACATGAAACGTCGCAAATACGGGATGACCCTGGAGCAAAACCTGTTTAACGGCGGCAA
>JAYPFZ010000113.1:0-4143 GCA_038126555.1 Betaproteobacteria bacterium | reverse complement strand
AACATTGCCGCCGATGGGGGTCATGAGGATTTGGCGACCCAAGCCAACCCCGCGGTTGACCCCTCACTCACCGACATGAAGCGCCGCAAATACGGCGTGACCGTCGAGCAAAACCTCTTCAATGGCGGCAAAACGCTCGCCACTGTGAGCCTGGCCAAACTGGACGAGGCCATCAAAAAGGAAGAGGCGAGGGCCACGGCACAAGACGTGACCCTGGAGGCCATCGTGGCCTACATGCAGGTGCTGCGCAACCAATTGCTGATTGACCTCGCCCGCGTCAACGAGAAAACCACCAAAGAGCAACTCGAGCTGGAAAAGCAACGGGTTGCTAAAGGCGGTGGGGTGGCTGTGGATGAACTGCAAGCCGCAACCCGCCTGCAAATTGTGCGCGAGCGCCGGGTGTTCTACGAGCAAGGCATGCGAGACGCCGTGGCCGCTTATGAGCAGGTTTATGGCAAAAAGCCCGATTTCGTGAATTTGGAAGACTTGGACAGCTACACCAAGGCTTTGCCGTCGGATGTGGACGGTGCGCTGGCCCAAGGCCTGGGCGCCAACCCGCGACTGACCATCAGCAAGCTGCAAACGGCCAAGGCCGAAAAGACCATTCAGTTGGAGCAGTCGGGCTTTTTCCCCAATTTGGACTTGGCCATGACCCACAGCCGCGAACGCAATGTGTCGGCCCAGCCCAGCAAGAACGAAGACTCCGTGTTGCTCAAAATGAGCTGGAACCTGTTCTCGGGCGGTGAAACCCTGCACCGCCAAAGCGCCGCCAAGCTCGACCTCAAAGAGTCGCTGGAGCGCGAGGTCAGCACCCGTCGCAAAACCGTGGAGTCGGTGCGTTTGGCCTGGAACCAGTATGAAAAAGGCATCGAGCGCCTGGAGTTGCTGGACCAAGCCACCAAAACCTCGCGCGGCGTGATGGAAGGGCGCAAAAAAATGCGTGACGCCGGCAAAGAAACCGCGCTCGCCGTTTTGGATGCCGAGGTGGAGTATTTCGGGGTGCTGGCCAACAAGGTCAATGCGTTGATCGACGCCCGCCTGGGCAGCTACCGCTTGCTGCATGCCTTGGGTTTGTTTGACATCAACCAAATCAACCTGGATGCCGAGCCCTTTGGCTTGCCCGTGAAGCCGTTTGACGACGCTGTGAAACAACTCGTGAGTGAATGATCATGAAAATCCTGCTGATCCACCAAAACTTTCCTGGCCAATTTGTCCACCTGGCACCCGCCTTGGTCAACGATGGCCATGAAGTTCACGCCATGGTCATGAAAAAAGAAGCCCCCGAGGAATGGCGGGGCGTGCACATTCATGCCTACATGCCCAACAAAGGCACCGCACCTGGCGTGCACCCGTGGGTTCTGGATTTGGAAACCAAAGTGATTCGCGCCGAAGGCGTGTTCCGCAAAGCCTTGGAGCTCAAAGCCGCTGGGTTTGAACCCGATGTGGTGGTGGCTCACTCCGGCTGGGGCGAGAGCTTGTTCATCAAGGACGTGTGGCCCAACACCAAGCTGGGCTTGTATTGCGAGTTCAACTACAACGAGCATGGTCAGGATGTGGGCTTTGACCCTGAATTTGCGGTCACCGACCCGGGCGACATTTGCCGCCTGCGCCTGAAAAACATCAACAACCTGATGCACTTCGACTTGGCCGATGGCGCAGTCTCGCCAACGCATTTCCAAGCCGACACTTTCCCGTATCCCTTCCGCACCAAGATCAAGGTCTTGCACGACGGCATTGACACCAAGCGCATTGCGCCGTTTCCCTTGGCCCGCTTGCAAGTGGCGCCGGGCAAAACCCTGTCGCGCACCGACGAGGTGATCACCTTCGCCAACCGCAATTTGGAGCCGTATCGTGGCTACCACGTGTTCATGCGCGCCTTGCCCGGTTTGCTCAAAGCCCGTCCTCGCGCCCATGTGGTGATTGTGGGCGGGGAGGGGACCAGCTACGGCCGTCGCCCGCCCCAGGGTCAGACCTGGAAATCCATTTTTCTGGAAGAGGTTCGCGACCAAGTGGACGAGCAGGACTGGACGCGGGTGCATTTCCTGCCCAATTTGCCGCACAGCGAGTTCATCAAGTTCCTGCAAATCAGCCGGGTTCACGTCTACCTGACCTATCCCTTTGTGGCGAGCTGGAGCTTGCTCGAGGCCATGAGCGCAGGCTGCGCCATCGTGGGCAGCGACACCGAGCCGGTGCAGGAATTCATTCAACCGGGCGAAACCGGCTTGCTCACCCCCTTCTTCGACCAAGACCAATTGGTCAACCAAGTGGTTCAACTCTTGGAAGACGCCCCGATGCGGGAACGTTTGGGTCAGGCGGCGCGTCGTCGCATCCAGACCTATTACGACCTGGAAACGGTGAGCTTGCCCCGCATGGTGCGGTGGGTGGACTCTTTGTCGCCCGTTCGCACCCCGCGTTTGGTGGGTGCCGGCCATCAGGGCCAACACGCCGCTTAATCCAACCAACTCCCAGGGGCTGGCATGTCGGGCTTGGGCCAAGCAGCACGCATTCAGGCCCAGCCTTTTGCGTTGCATTACCACCCCGATGGTTTCTCCATGGGGCACGAGCAACCCATGGGGCGTCAGGCCGCAGGCGCCACGTTTTTGGACGCTTGCTTGCGCCATCTGGAGGTGTCGCAATGGCCGCTGTATGTGAACCAAGCGGCTTCGGTGTCGCACTTTCAGGCCCACGCGCAACGCCTGGGGCGTGAAGAACCCGTTCAGGCTTTGGGCCGACACCGCCTGCATGAGCTGGCGCAAGTGGGCTTGTTGTTCGAGTCGGGCCCCAGTTTGTCGCTCCATGCCCGCCAGCGCGCCTTGTTTGGGCATGGCCACTGGAGCTTGTGCGGCATCACCCACACCACCTCATCGGATCGCGCCATGGACGCGATCACCGATTTGCTGCTGGCCCCCGTGCAGCCCCACGACGCTTTGATTTGCACCAGCACCGCGGTGCATCAGCACGTGGTGAACTTGCTCCAAGCCCAGCAAGACGAGTTGCGCGAACGGCTGGGCGCGACCCGCTTCACCTGGCCGCAATTGCCCATCATTCCGCTGGGCCTTCACCCGCAAGACTTCGAATTCACCGAGGCCGAACAACAGCAAGCGCGAGCCGACCTGGGCATTGCCCCCGATGCGGTGGTGGTGCTGTTTTTGGGTCGGCTGTCCTTTCATGCCAAGGCCCACCCCTTGGCCCTTTACCAAGCCTTGGAGGCGGTGGCGCAATCCAGCCCCCAACCCCTGGCGCTGGTGGAGTGCGGTTGGTTCGCCAACGAGGCCATTGAGTCGGCGTTTGACGAGGCCATGGCTCAGGTCTGCCCCAGCATTCAGCGGGTGCGCTTGCCCGGCCACGTGCCCGAGCAGCGCAACCAAGCCTGGGCCTGTGCCGATGTGTTTTGCTCGCTGTCGGACAACATTCAGGAAACCTTTGGCATCACACCCATCGAGGCCATGGCCGCTGGATTGCCCGTGCTCGTCACCGATTGGAATGGCTACCGCGATTCGGTTCGCCACGGCATCGACGGCTTTCGTGTGCCCACCTTGATGCCCGACTCCGGCTTAGGGGAGGGCTTTGGTGTGCGCCATGCGCTGGGGCTGGACAGCTACGACCAGTATTGCGGGGCCACTTGCATGACGGTGGCCGTGGACTTGGACCAGACCATCAAGCACCTGAAGGCCTTGGTGCAATCCCCCGGATTGCGGCAAGAAATGGGGCAAAACGGACGCCAGCGGGTGCGCAGCCTTTACGACTGGCGGGTGATTCTGGGCCAATACAACGAACTCTGGACCGATTTGCGCGAGCGCCGTGCGGCGGCGGCATCGGCGGGGCTGCCCAGCAAAGGCTGGGCCGCACGACCTGACCCCTACACCTCGTTCGCCCATTACCCAACGCACACCCTCAACACGGCCGCAACCGTGTCGCTGCGGCTGGCGGATCTGGCCCAAACCGAACAGGCCTTGAAGCAACTCACCGAGTTGCGCATGGTGAGTTTTGTTAAATCTCACTTGCCCAGCCCTGCCGATTTGATGGCCCTGATGACGCCACTGAGCGAAGGGCCTCAGACCGTGCTCAATCTGACCCAAGACCTCCCACCGCACCAACGGCCAGGCGCCATCCGGGGGCTGGCGTTACTGTGCAAGCTGGGCT
>JAYPFZ010000112.1:0-4982 GCA_038126555.1 Betaproteobacteria bacterium | reverse complement strand
AAACGGTTAAGGGTCACACCTGGAACTGCGTCGGGCAATCCGGCCAGCAAACTGCCCATGCGCGCCACGTTTCGGTTGTCTTCGCCCGCTTGGTTCACACAGCCAAAAAACACATCTTCAATGGCGGTGGGATCTAGCCCCGGGTTACGGGCCAACAAAGCCCGCAAGGGGACTGCCGCCAAATCATCGGGGCGAACTGAGGACAAGGCCCCGCCGTAGCGGCCAATGGGGGTTCGGACGGCGTCACAAATCAGAGCTTCAAACATGGCGCGATCTTTCAAGTCTAGGATCAGCCCATTATGATTCACCGCCCTGGACTCAAGCCTGGCGTGGGATCACCCAGCAGACACATGTTTACCCCCTCTCAAACCGATGTCCGGCGCTTTTTTTGCGCCGTTTACGCCAAACAACGCCAGCAAGCGCTGCTGGATCCCATGGAAACCTTGGCCAGCCAGTGGATTGAGCTTCACCCCGAATTTCATGACGACTTGAAGGACGAAGCGGCCGCCATTGACCGCATGTATGAGGTGGAAACGGGCCAAACCAATCCGTTCTTGCATTTGTCCATGCACCTGAGCTTGAGTGAGCAATACCGCATCGATCAGCCCGTTGGGGTGAAAAAGGCCATGGACCTGCTCACCGTTCAGCAAGGCTCCCTCCACCGCGCCCACCACGAAGCCATGGAATGCCTGGGGCGCATGATTTGGGAGAGCCAGCGCAGCGGCCGCCCCCCCGATGGTCTGGCCTACGTTGAACACTTGATGCAACGCGCCACCCGCAAATGAAAACACCCGCCAAAGCGGGTGCAACAGGAGCCAGTGAAGCGATCAGCGGAAACGGTTCTGGGGAACGGTTTTCACATCACCGGGTTGGCTGGCCAAGTATTTGGAGATGGCTTTGAGTTCGCTCAGGGTGAACTGCTTGGCAATGCCACCCATGATGCCGTTGGTACGACCCCAGGTGGCGTTGTTCTCAATTTTGTAGGACTTGAGTGCCACATAGAGGTAGTCGGCGTATTGGCCCGACACCTTGGGGTAGCCCGGAGCAATGGGGGCGTTGAAGTTGGCACCATGGCAAGAGGCGCAAGCGCCTTTGGCGAGCAAGGCGGCAACGTCGGCCGGGGCATCGGCGGCTTTGGCCGGCAACTTGGCGGGCGTGCCACCGAGTTGTTCATAGTATTTGGCCAAATCGGCCACGTCTTGGTCGGTCAGGCTGCCAGCCACCGCACGCATGGTGGGGTGCTTGCGCTCACCAGCGCGATAGGCTTTGAGGGCGGCAGCAATGTAGGACTCGGACTGGCCGGCAATGCGAGGCACTTTGTAGACCTCGGGGAAGCTGGACTGGTAACCCTCGATGCCGTGGCAACCCACACACATGGCGTTCTTGGACTCACCAGCTTTGGCATCGCCTTTAACGTCTTGGGCAAAAGAAGCAGTCGTCACGACTGAGACAGCGAGAAGAAGAGCGATGCGTTTCAGATTGGACATTTTGAGTGCAGAATCAATGGACAAATGACGGCGCATTATATCGGTGCCTTTTGGTCGATTTGACTTTCATCAAACACACCTCACTCAGGGATTTCCATGCGATTCAACGGCTCAGATCAATACATTGCCACCCAAGACCTGATGCTGGCCGTCAATGCGGCCATTACCCTCAAGCGACCCTTGCTCATCAAGGGGGAGCCAGGCACGGGCAAAACCATGTTGGCCGAGGAAGTGGCCGCCAGTCTGGGCATGCCGCTGTTGCAGTGGCACGTGAAGTCCACCACCAAGGCCCAGCAAGGCCTGTATGAATACGATGCCGTGAGCCGCTTGCGGGACAGCCAAATGGCCGACTTGGACGACAAAGCCCGCGTTCGCCACATTGAAAACTACATCATCAAAGGGGTGCTTTGGCAGGCGTTCACCGCCGATGAGCCTGTGGTGCTGCTGATTGATGAGATCGACAAAGCCGACATTGAGTTCCCCAACGACTTGTTGCGCGAACTCGATCGCATGGAGTTTTATTGTTACGAAACCCGCGAAATGGTGCGCGCCAAGCACCGCCCGCTGGTGTTCATCACCTCCAACAATGAAAAAGAACTGCCCGATGCGTTTTTGCGGCGTTGCTTTTTTCACTACATTCGCTTCCCCGATGCCGACACCATGCGTCAAATCGTGTCGGTCCACTTCCCCAAGCTCAAAGAAACCCTGTTGAGCGCCGCCATCAAAACCTTTTTTGATGTCCGCAACCTGCCTGGCCTGAAGAAAAAGCCCTCCACCTCCGAACTCCTGGACTGGCTCAAGCTGCTGGTGGCCGAAGACATTGCCCTGAGCGCCTTGCAAAGTGAAGACGACAAAGTGGTGATTCCCCCCTTGGTGGGCGCCCTGTTGAAAAACGAGCAAGACGTCGCCCTGTTCGAAAAACTGGTGTTCATGCAAAGCCGCAACCGCTGACCATGGCGCTAGACCTCACCCCTTTGCGTCTTCAAGGCGAACACGTTCGTCTGGAACCCTTGACGCCTGAGCATGCCCCGGCTTTGGCGCTGGCGGTTCAAGAGGGGCAACTCTGGCAACTTTGGTACACGGCCATTCCCACGCCCGCACAAATGGCGCAGGAAATCGAGCGCCGCTTGGGCTTGCAAGCCCAGCGCAGCATGCTGCCCTTTGCCGTCATTCACCCCAACAGCGGGGAGGCGGTGGGCATGACCACGTTCATGAACATCGATGAAGCCAACCGTCGGGTTGAAATTGGCTCCACGTGGTATGCCCTCAACGTGCAGCGCTCAGCGCTCAACACCGAAGCCAAGCGCATGTTGCTCGCCCACGCGTTTGAATCTTGGGACTGCATTGCCGTCGAATTCAGAACCCACTGGCACAACCGGCAAAGTCGCCAAGCCATCGAGCGTCTCGGCGCCAAGCTCGATGGGGTGTTGCGTTCACACCAAGTCAATGCCCAAGGCTTGCTGCGAGACACCTGTGTTTACAGCATCGTGGCTTCCGAATGGCCCACCGTTCGCGCCCATTTGGATCATCAACTCAGAGGACCACACCGCCGCAAGGAGCCCTCCTCATGCTGATCGATTTCTTCTACACCCTGCGCGTGGCCAAGTTGCCGGTTTCGGTCAAGGAATACCTGACCCTGCTCGAAGCCATGCAAGCCGAAGTCATTGGCCCCGCCACTGGCCACTACAGCATCGACGACTTCTACCACTTGGCGCGGGCCGCATTGGTGAAGGACGAAAAACACTTCGACAAATTCGACAAAGCATTCGGAACGTATTTCAAAGGGGTTGAGCAAGTCACCGCGCTGAACGCCGACATTCCCCTCGATTGGTTGCGCAAAACTTTGGAAAAACACCTCACCCCCGAGCAAAAGGCCGCCATTGAAGCCATGGGCTGGGACGAGTTGATGGAGACCCTCAAAAAACGCCTGGAAGAACAAAAAGGGCGCCATGAGGGCGGCAACAAGTGGATTGGCACGGGTGGCACCTCGCCCTTTGGCAATGGGGGCTACAACCCGCAGGGTGTTCGCATCGGGGGCAAAGGCGGCAACAAAAGCGCAGTGAAGGTGTGGGACCAGCGCCAATACCAAGACTACGACGACAGCGTTGAATTGGGCACCCGCAACATCAAAGTGGCGCTGCGGCGGCTGCGCCGCTTTGCGCGTGAAGGTGCGGCAGAAGAGCTCGATCTCGACAACACCATTCGCAGCACAGCGGCCAACGCCGGCTACCTGGACATCAAGATGCGGCCCGAGCGCCACAACACCGTCAAGGTGTTGTTGCTCATGGACGTGGGCGGCACCATGGACGAGCACGTGACGCGTGTGGAAGAGCTGTTTTCAGCGGTGAAAACCGAATTCAAGCACTTGGAGTTTTTCTATTTCCACAACTGCGTCTACGACTTTTTGTGGAAAAACAATCGCCGTCGATTTGCCGAAAAATTCCCCACCTGGGACATCATTCGCAAGTTCAATCGAGATCACAAACTGATCTTCATTGGCGATGCCACCATGAGCCCCTATGAAATTCTGCAACCCGGTGGAAGCGTGGAATACAACAACGAAGAACCCGGCGCCGAATGGATCAAACGACTCACCAATGCCTTTCCCAAGCATGCGTGGATCAATCCTGAGCCCATGGGCGTGTGGTCGTATCGACAAAGCATCGCCCTGATGCAGCAGCTGGTTGCCAATCGCATGTTCCCCCTGACCCTCAAGGGCCTGGAAGACGCCATGCACTTGTTGTCCAAGTGAAGCGTTAAGACTTGAGGCGGTAATACCAGCGGCCGAGGAGCTCGCGCCACATCATCGATGTGCGCTTCAGGTCTTCGGCTTGTGGCAACAGGTCCATGGGCGTGAAGGCATCGTGTTTTTGTCGGTAGTCGACCGGCCAGGCCTCCACCTCAAAACCCTGCTCCTCAAACAAGCGCTGGGCCCTGGGCATGTGAAAAGCCGAGGTGACCAACAACACCCGTTTGGCCTGCGGCAAAGCCCGTCGAACTGCCTGCGCCTCTTGCGCCGTGTTCGCAGCCTCTGCACTCACCAACACGCGATCAGCCGCGACACCGGTGCGCTCGGCAAAACCTCGCAACACCTGCCCTTCCGTTTCCGTGGTGGCACTCCAAGGCAAGCGCCCTCCAGTGAACACCAAGGTGGGTGCACGATCTGCACGCATCAGGTCCACACCCGCCCAAAATCGATCGGCGTCGAACCATTCCCAATGGGGTGTCTGATCCTGCAAGTGGGTGGTCAGCATGCCGCTCAGCACCACCACCGCATCCGCCGAAGGCGCTTGCTGGGGCGCACGCCAAACATAAGGGCCTTCAACCCAACGGGCCACCCCATTGGCGAACCAAGGTGACGCACACACCAGCAACAGCGCAGTTGCACTCACAGCAAGCCAACGCCGCTTGAGCACACCGGCCAACACCAGCAGCATCAACACCAGCCCCAGCGGGGACAACAACCAAGGCAACAGCTTGTGTAGGTAAATCATG
>JAYPFZ010000111.1:1312-5151 GCA_038126555.1 Betaproteobacteria bacterium | reverse complement strand
CTCAATACGTGCCGGGATACGCCCCGCCGTCGATCAACAGGTTTTGGCCCGTGATGTAAGCGGCTTGCTGGCTGCACAGGTAAGCACAGGCTTCACCAAACTCCTTGGCTTCGCCGAAGCGGCCTGCGGGAATGGTTTTGATGCGCGCGGCACGCACGGCCTCTTCGCTTTGACCCGTTTTCTTCGACGCCCCGGTGATGGTGGCGCGAATGCGGTCGGTGTCGAAGGAGCCGGGCAACAGGTTGTTGATGGTCACGTTGCGCGACACCAGGTTGGGGTTGCGCGCCACGCCCGCCACGAAGCCGGTGAGGCCACTGCGTGCGCCGTTGGACAAACCCAAAATCTCAATGGGCGACTTCACCGAGCTGCTGGTGATGTTGACGATGCGGCCAAAGCCACGCTCGGCCATGCCATCGATGGTGGCTTTGATGAGCTCAATGGGCGTGAGCATGTTGGCGTCCACGGCCTTGATCCATTCGTCGCGGCCCCAGTCGCGGAAGTCGCCCGGGGGCGGCCCGCCGGCATTGGTCACCACGATGTCAAAGGCCTTGCCGGGGCCACCGGCCACCGACCAAATCGCCTCACGCCCTGCCGGGGTGGTGATGTCGTCGGCCACAGCCAACACGGTGGTGCCGTGCGCACGCAAGGCTTGCGCGGCCTCTTGCAGCACCTCGGCGCGGCGCGCCACGATCACCAGGTTGCAACCCTCTTTGGCCAGCGCCTCGGCACAGCCAAAACCCAAGCCCTTGCTGGCTCCGCCCACCAGGGCCCATTTGCCTTTGAGTCCAAAGTCCATGTCACTTTCCTCCTAAACGAGACACCATATAAACACCCGCCAACACCAAAGCGGTGCCGACGATCACCCACTGATTGAAGGGCTCACCCAAGATGAGCACCCCCATCAAAATCGTGGACATGGGGCCCACCATGCCCGCTTGCGCGGCCAGGCCAGCGCCCACCCGTTCGATGGCCATCATCACCAACAGCACGGGGGTGACGGTGCAAAACACCGCATTGGCCAAGGACAGCCACCACACCGCTGCCGGAATGTCGGCCACCGCCATGGGCTGAACCACCACAAACTGCGCAATGCTGAAGGCACACGCCACGGTGGAGGCCAAGCCCACCAATCGCATGGAGCCAATGCGCTTGACCACTTGGCCGCTGTAAATCAGGTAGAGGGCGTAAACCAGCGCACTGGCAAACACCAGCGCCACGCCCAAGGCCACATCGGCGCCTTCGAGGCTCACCTCGTGGCCAAACACCACCAGCACGCCGGCGTAGCTCACCGCCATGGCCAGCATGCGTTGCAGGCCCACGGTTTTGCGAAACAAGACCCAGCTCAGCACCATCACCAGCGTGGGGTTCAAATACAGAATCAGCCGCTCCAGGCTGGCCGTCACGTATTGCAAGCCCAGAAAGTCGAGGTAGCTGGCGAGGTAATAACCAATGAACCCCAAGCCTGCAATCGGCAGGATGTCGGCGCGGGTGAGGGGGTTGGCGCGGGCATGGGTTTGGCGGCTGGCCCACCAGGCCATGGCCAGAAACATCGGCAAGGACAACAACATGCGCAGCATGATGAGCGTCACCGGGTCGATGTGATGCCGGTAAATCAGCTTCACAAAAATGGCCTTGCCACTGAAGGCAATGGCCCCCACGATGGCCAGCCACAAGCCCAGCCGATGCACGGCGGGGTCGATGGGCTCAGGCGCAGGCGCGGAGGTGGCCATCAAAAGCCTGCGGCCAAACCATCGCGGCGCGAATCGCTGGCCACCACGTAGCCTTCCACTTTCGGGTCGCCCGCCCGCCAAATGAACTGGCCAGAGCCAAAGTCTTGGTAGCTGTCGTTGATGACGTCGAGCTCGTGACCACGGGCCAACAAGCCTTGCACCGTGTCGGGGTTCATGGCCGATTCCACGTTGAGGTTCAGCCCTTGGTTGAAGCGCCAACGGGGCGCGTCACACGCGGCCTGCGGGTTTTGTCCGTAGTCGAGCATGCGCACCAGGGTTTGCATGTGGCCTTGGGGCTGCATGTTGCCGCCCATCACGCCGTAGCTCATCACGGGCTGGCCGTCTTTGGTGAGGAAGGCCGGAATGATGGTGTGGAAGGGGCGCTTGCCCGGGGCCACCAGGTTGTCGGGGTTCAAGCCCTTGGGGTCGGTGGAGAAACCATGGCCTCGGTTTTGCAAACTCACGCCAAAGGTGGGCTCCACACAGCCCGAGCCAAAGCCCATGTAGTTGCTTTGGATGAAGCTCACCATCATGCCGTTTTCGTCGGCGGCGGTGAGGTAGATGGTGCCGCCCTTGACCGGGTTGCCGGCCTGGAAGTTTTGAGCCCGCTTCAGGTCGATGAGCTTGGCGCGCGAAGCCAGGTAGGCGTCGTCGAGCATTTGCTCGGGCGTGACGGACATGGCGCGGGGGTCGGCCACGTAGCGATACACATCGGCAAAGGCCAGCTTCATGGCCTCGATTTGCAAGTGCTGGGAGTCGACGCCATCGACCGCGTGGCTGGCCAAATCGAAGTTCGACAAAATGCCCAAGGCGATGAGCGCGGCAATGCCTTGGCCATTGGGCGGAATTTCGTGCAAGGTGTAGCCCCGGTAATGCTTGGCAATGGGCGTGACCCATTCGGGGCGGTAGTCGGCCAAATCTTTCACGCTCAGGCTGCCCCCGTTGGCGGCGGCGTGGCGGGCCAAGGCCTCGGCAATTTCGCCGCCATACAAGGCCTGGCCTTTGGTTTTGGCAATCGCCCGCAAGCCCTTGGCCGCCGACGGAAACTGGAACAACTCGCCCACCGCCGGGGCGCGGCCCCAAGGCATGAACACCTCGGCAAAGCCGGGCTGGTTGTGAATCTCGGCCACAGCGGCTTCCCACTTTTGCTGCACCACCACGGGCATGAGGTAACCGCGCTCGGCAATTTCAATGGCCGGTTGCAACAAGTCCTCGAAGGGCAGCTTGCCAAAGCGCTCGCTCATGGCCACCCAGCTGGCCACGGCGCCGGGCACGGTCACCGAGTCGTAGCCGCGCTTGGGCGGCTTGGGCTGGTCGCCATATTTGCGGTGGAAATACTCGGGCGTCCAGGTGGCGGGCGAACACCCGGAGGCGTTCAGGCCATGCAATTGCTGGCCGTCCCACAAGATGCAAAACGCGTCGGAGCCCAGGCCGTTGCTCACCGGCTCGGTGATGGTGATGGCCGCCGCCGCGGCAATGGCGGCGTCCACCGCATTGCCCCCTTGCCACAAGATGCGCAACCCGGCCTGAGCGGCCAGTGGGTGCGAGGTGGAAACCACGTTGCGAGCAAACACGGGCAAGCGCTGGGTGGCATAGCCCGTTGAAAAATCAAACGGCAGGTGAGGGTTCATGGTCTTGAATCGGTCAATGTTGGGGGTCGTCGCCCTGACGGAGCACACGGCGATGCAATCGTCGCATGAACCACCACACCATCACTGCCACCGCCGGGACAAGCCAGGCCGCCACCCACTCGGCATCGTGCAGCCAGCCCTTGGACTCCAGGCCCAAGGCCATGTATTTCAGCAAGCCCACGATGTAATAACTGATGGCCGCCACCGACAAACCCTCGACGGTGCTTTGGAGTTTGAGCTGCAGGTGCTGGCGGCGGTTCATGGCCGCGAGCAAATCCTGGGAGCTGCGCTCTTGCTCGATGTCGACGCGTGTGCGCAACAAATTGCTCATCCGAGAAACCCTTTCGGACAAGGCAATTTGCCGTTGCGACACCGATTCGCAGGTGCTTCGGGCCGGCGAGAGGCGGCGCAACAAGAACTCGCCCACGGTTTGCGCACCCCCGATGCTGGACTCGTGGATGTCGATGACGCGCTGGTC
>JAYPFZ010000111.1:0-1212 GCA_038126555.1 Betaproteobacteria bacterium | reverse complement strand
CTCACAAACTCGGTGTGCATTTCCCAGCGCAAGCGAAAAGCGCCCAAGTCGGCCCGCACGTGCGCCGCCGATTCGGCGGGCGGGGCCACATGGTGGTTTTGCATCAGCTGGGTCAAGTGCGCACGGCTTTGCTGGCGCTGGGCTTCGTTGGCCAGCATCACCACATGGGTGATGGCCATGCGGGTGGCCATGGGCTCGGGTGGGCGGGCGTGCACCTCGTTGTGCAATTGCGCGCGCAAAGCGTGGTCTGCCATCTTGTCGTTCACTTTCCTTCGGTTGGGGCGCTCAGGCCCTTGATCCATCGCAGCGCCGGCAAAGGCCAACGGCTGGCAATCGCTTCGGCTTGCCGGGTGAGGTCCTCGCGGCTCATCGTCACGGGTTGTCGGGTGGCCATCAACACCGCATTGCCCTCGCGGGTGGGGGCAAAGCGCCACACGCACGCCGCGCCAAACACGTCGCGCAAGGTGGCCACGGTTTGGTCCTCGCTGGACTGGCGGCCAAACACGTTCACCGTCATCACCCCGTCGTCGGTGAGCAAGTGGCGGCAGTGGGCGTAAAAGTCGGGGCTGTCGAGGGCGGGTGCTGCCGCCTCCTCGTCGTAGAGGTCGACGCACAAGGCATCGATCTGGCCCGCCCAGTGGTCGCTGGCGGCCACCTCGGCGGCGTCGCCCAAAATCACACTCAGGCGCTCGTCGTCAGGCGGCAACTTGAACCACAAGCGGCAAGCGGCCACCACCTGCGGGTTGAGCTCAATGGCGGTGGTGGTCATGCGCAAGTGGTGGTGACAAAACTTGGTGATCGCCGCCGCCCCCAAGCCCAGTTGCATGGCGTGGCGCTGACCCACGCTGTCGATGGGCATGAAGAGCAACCAAGCCATCATGCGCTGCACGTATTCCAGCTCGATGTCGAAGGGCTTTTTGATGCGCATGCTGCCCTGAATCCAAGGGCTGCCCAAATGCAAATGGCGCACGCCGTCCATGTCCGAGGTGTTGACCTCGGGCAGCGCGTTCGCGGCTCGGCGACGCCTCATGCGCGCGCCGCCATCAGGGCCGCAAGGCGGGGCAAAGCCCGCTGGGCATTGGCGGTGGTGGCCTCGGCCAAGGCCTCGGGCGTGAGCCCGCGAAGCTGAGCCACCGTTTCGGCCACACGGGGCAACTCGCCCGGGGTGTTGCGGCCCTGCGCTTGACCCGCTTGGCGGTCTTGGGCGGTCAC
>JAYPFZ010000110.1:3295-5197 GCA_038126555.1 Betaproteobacteria bacterium | reverse complement strand
AAGTCCACATTCCCACGCTGCGGGACATCGTCACGCCGGGCTCCAAAACCCGACCTGTCGTGATTCCCTGGGTCACCGAGCGGGCCCCCAAAACAACCCCAGCACCAGAGGCAAGCCCTGAACCACAAGGGACGCCTTCCACGCCCAAGTCGCCCCCGGCGATCATGGATAACCCTCAGGAAAAATGAGCTAAATTCCATACACCGTGCGGGCTTCACGCGCAAAATGCAGTTTTTCATTCTTAACTTTCAAAGGAACGTCCCATGAAATTTCAAGTCTCCATGTTGATGATCGCCACCGCCTTGGTTGCTGCCGGCTGTAGCCAAGATGGCAATGTGGTGAAGATTGGGCACGTGGCCCCCATCAGCGGTGCCATTGCGCACTTGGGCAAAGACAACGAAAACGGTGCACGCATGGCCATCGATGAGCTCAACGCCAAGGGCGTGACGATTGGCGGCAAGCAAGTCAAGTTTGAACTGGTGCCCGAAGACGATGCCGCCGATCCCAAGCAAGGCACGGCCGCCGCTCAAAAACTGGTGGACTCCAAGGTCAATGGCGTGGTGGGTCACCTGAACTCGGGCACCACCATTCCCGCTTCGAAAATCTACAACGACGCTGGCATTCCCCAAATTTCGCCGTCAGCGACCAACCCCAAATACACCCGTCAAGGCTTCAAGACGGCCTTCCGTGTGGTGGCTGACGACACCCAACTCGGCGGCACGCTGGGCAAATACGCGGTGACCACGCTCAAGGGCAAATCGATTGCGGTGATCGACGACCGCACGGCCTATGGCCAAGGCGTGGCTGAAGAGTTTGAAAAGGCCGCCAAGGCCGCTGGTGCCACCATCGTGGGTCGTGAATTCACCACCGACAAGGCCACCGACTTCACCGCCATCCTGACCACCATCAAGGGCAAGAGCCCCGATGTGGTGTTCTTTGGTGGCATGGATGCCGTGGCTGGCCCCATGATCAAGCAGATGAAAGCGCTGGGCGTGAACGCCAAGTTCATGGGCGGCGATGGCATTTGCACCAACGATTTGTTCAAGCTCTCCGGTGAAACCATGGCCGACGACCAAGTCGTTTGCGCCGAGGCCGGTGGTGTCGATGAAGGCGGCAAAAAAGCCATGGCTGATTTCGGCGTGGCTTTCCAGAAAAAATTCGGCACCGACGTGAAGCTGTATGCCCCTTACACCTACGACGCCGTGATGGCCATGGCTGCAGCCATGCAAGCCGCCAATTCCACCAAGCCGGCCGACTACTTGCCCAAGCTCGCGAGCATCAACCACCAGGGCGTCACGGGCACCAGTGCCTTTGACGAAAAAGGCGAGATCAAAACCGGCGAGGTCACGCTCTACACCTACCGCGGTGGCAAGCGTGCGCAATTGGCCGTGGTTCGCTAAACCCAGCCGTTGCACCCGGTGCAAACCAAAGGCCCCTTGCGGGGCCTTTTTTCATGGGCTGCCCAATGTAGGGCTAGCCCATTTGATTCGGTAGCCAGAGCGCCAACACAGGGAAGGCAATGAGCAGCAGCAAGCGCACCAAATCCATGGCAATGAAGGGCAACACGCCTCGGAAGATGGTGTTGAAGCTCACGTCTTTGATCACGCTTTTGATGACAAAGACGTTCATGCCCACGGGCGGATGAATCAGGCCCAACTCGACCACCATCACCACGATGATGCCAAACCAAATGGGGTCAAAGCCCAAGGCCACAATCACTGGGTAAATGATGGGCACCGTGAGAATGATCATGGCCATGGCATCCATCAGGCAGCCCAGCACCAGATACATCAGCAGAATCAGGGCCAGCACGCCGTAGGGGCCAACCCCCAAGCCGGTGAGGAATTCGGTCACGTTTTGAGGCACTTGCGTGAGGGTGAGAAAGTAGCCAAACAGCAAGGC
>JAYPFZ010000110.1:0-3195 GCA_038126555.1 Betaproteobacteria bacterium | reverse complement strand
CGAGCGGCCACGATGAGGGCAATCGTGAGCACATACATCAAGACCGCCAAGAGGCCTGGCACCACACCGGCCATGAACAATTTCCCAATGTCTTGTTCAGTCAGAATGGCATAAACCGCCAATACGGTGGAGGGCGGGATCATGATGCCCAAGGTTCCTCCAGCCGCAATCACCCCCGTTGAAAACGATTCTGGATACTGAAAACGCCGCATCTCGGGATAGGCCACTGTGGAGAAGGTGGCAGCTGTGGCCACCGATGAGCCGCACACGGCAGCAAACCCACCGCAGGCCAAAATGGTGGCCACGCCCAAGCCCCCGCGCAAATGTCCCAGCAGCGAGTTGGCCGCGCGAAACAATTCGCGACTCATGCCCGACACCGACACCAGCGCCCCCATGAGCATGAACATGGGAATGACACCGAAGTTGTAATCGGTCACGGTTCTCATGGAGGTTTGGCCAATCAGCTTGAGGGCGGGCACAGCGCCTGTCAGATAGCCAAAGCCGGTGACCCCCACCAAGCCCATGGCCATGCCCACGGGCACCCGCAAAAGCATCAGGGCAAACAAGCACACAAAGCCCAACAAGGCCACTTCAGAGGGACTCAATGCCATGGGTTCACTCGCTGGTTTTGTCTTCGGGATGATCCGCAATGGCCTCGGGTTGCCTGATCAGTCGCCATGTTCGAATGGCGATGAGCAAAACCGCGCAGGCATCGCCCAGCCAAGCCATGGCGTAAAACGGCCAGACCGGCAGCCTGAGGTCGTAGGTTTTGACTTGGTCGGCCAGGGTGAGCGCCACTTTGTCGAACAACATGATGGTTTGAACCAGCACCACCCCCAACAACACCAAGGTGGCAAAGACATCGATCCAGCGCTTGGCCTTGGGGTTGGCCAGACTCCAGACCAAATCGACGGTGATGTGACCGCCCCGATAGCTGGTGGCCGCAATGCCCCAAAAAATGAGGATGCCCATCATCAGTTGGCCAATGTCATAACTGTCGGGAATCGATGTGCTGAAAAACTTGCGAAGCACCACGGCCACAAAAATGTTCAGCGCCACCAAGCCCACAAAGACAGCCGCCGTCCACTCGATGGTGTCGATGATGCGGTCAAACGGGTGCTTGCGTGTGGTCATGGAAGCGCTCATGGGACGTGGTGCTGCTCAGTTCACATGGCGGATTGGTATTTGACCAAGCTGTCTTTCAAGGACTTGAGCACGGCGTCGGGGTTCTCGCCGCGCTTTTTCACATCCTCAGCCCAGCTGTTGACCACAGGGGCCACGGCTTTTCGCCAGGCAGCGGTTTGTTCCGCTGTGAGCTGGTAAACCGTGTGGCCCTTGGTGGCCGCCAACTTGGTGCGTCCCGCCGCTTCGTAGTCGGCCCAGGGTGCAGCCACCTTTTGAGCCCACTCGGTGGTGCAGTGGGAATCGACGGCTGCTTTTTGCTTGGCCGACAGGGCGTTGTAGCGGTCTTTGTTCATCACCCACACAAACGGCGTCACGTAGAGGGGCACATCCATGTGGTATTTGGTGACCTTGTCGATGCCAAACAGCAGAATGGAACCCCAAGGGAAGGTGATGCCATCGGCCACGCCGCGCTCCAGAATCTCGCGCGCTTCGGGGGCAGAAGATTGCACGTTGGTGCCACCCAATTGCGTCACCATGGCGCCGATGACTGAGGTGGCCGGGCGAATTTTCATGCCTTTGATTTCGTCGGGGCTGACGATTTTCTTTTTCACGTGCAAGGCGCCCGGATCATGCACAAAGGCAAAGCAAAAGTGCACGTCCTTCATTTCCTTGGCCACATAGGCCCGGTACCAGGCATCTACCGCGGCCGAACCCCCCTTGCCGTTGGATGCCAAAAAGGGCAAAGAAGCCGCCGCAAAAATCGGGAATCGGCCCGGTTGGTAACCCGGGTTGACGTAGGAAAAATCGGCGATGCCGTCTTTGGCCATGTCGTAGTGATCCACCGCTTTGCCCAGTTGCTGAGCAGGAAACAGGGTGAAGTTCAAGGTGCCGCCGCTGGCCGCTTTGAGGCTCTCGCCCCAGGCTTTGAGCGATGGGTTCAGGGCATGCTGGGCTGGCACCCAACTTGAAAATTTGAGGTTGACGGGTTTGTCTTGGGCTTGGGCGGTGGCACCCAAACTCAGGCCCAATGAGGCGATGAGGGCGAGGGCCGTGCGTGTGCGATGGGCTGAGGTCATGCGAGTCTCCTTAGTTGGTCTGTGAAATCAGGGTGAAGGCCGTCTCGCCATCCAGCGAATGGGCTGCGGCGGGGGCGATAGGGTGGGGGCCTGGTGCTGGGCCAAGCTTTGGTTCAAGGCGGCGGTGCCCGATTGCGCCCCAGCGGCTTGGATCGCATCGCGCAGGGCCTGGGCCCGTTGGGCGGGGCTGCGGCTGTCGTCGAGCGCCACCCGGGTCAGCAGGTGGTGAAAGGTGTGCAGGCTGTGGGCGTGGGTTTGCCCATAACCCTTGATGAGCTGGCCCAAGCGAGCGATTTCCAAAGCCAATTCAGCCGATTCCGGCAACACGCGCAGCAAGGCCGCCAGCCAGGCGTCGATGTCGGCTTGCACCCGGCGATGTTCATGACCCCAGGGCCGGATCAGGCGCAAGGCGGCCAGCAAGCGCAAGGCCACCATGCCCGAGACGGTGTGGGTTTTCAGGCGCAAGGGCATGGACCAAGCGGGCAAGCCACGGCGTTGGCGACGCTCGTCCCAGGCCAACCAGGGGCGTGCGAGCCAACGGGGCAACAGGGCGGTGAGCTCGGGAACACCGGGCTTCAAAAACTCTTCCACCTGCAGCAACTGGCCGGGCTGGTGTTTGACCTCGTGCGCAATGCGTTGCCAGCGTTCGCGACGTGATTTCAGCCGCGCCACCTCGGCGACGTCCTCGTGCATCATCCACAAGGCCAGCCAAGGCATGAGCTGGGGGGTGATTTTGTAGCCCAGTGCCGCGGCTTGGGGTGACAGGTGCTCGGCGCTCATCACGCGCTGCACGCGTTCGCGAAAGCATTGGGCATAGCGCTCGTTTTGATAGGCCCGAATGCGCTCGGCGGTGTCGTCAAAGAGCGACTGAAACGCCAACACCACCGAGGCGCCGTGTTCATCTGGAACGCGAGTCGGTTGATGAGCCTCTTGCGGGTTGGACAAACTGGCCCAGCCGCGCGCAAAGCCCGCCAAATTGGCGGCTACGGCGGGG
>JAYPFZ010000109.1:0-5396 GCA_038126555.1 Betaproteobacteria bacterium | reverse complement strand
CGTCACCGGCCCCACGTGCTTGTAGCGAATCACGCCTTGCTTGTCGATGAGGTAGGTTTCGGGCACGCCATACACGCCGTATTCAATGCCCACGCGCCCATCCATGTCGAGCACCGACACCTGATAGGGGTTGCCATTGCGCGTGAGGTAGCGCTGTTCGCGGGCGCGGGCAAAGGCCAGCTTTTGGTCGTCGGGCAGGGCGTATTCCGGCTCTTGCGACTGCACCTCTTTGTAGCCCAGGCCCACCACCGGCACTGCGTTGGCCTTGGAAAACGCCACCAGCACCGGGTGCTCTTCGCGGCAGCTCACACACCACGTGGCCCACACGTTGAGCAGCCACACCTGCCCTTTGTAGGACTCGGGCGAAAACCGCTGCCCCTCCACCAAGGTGGGCAAATCGAAAGCGGGCGCGGGCTTGCCAATGAGGGGCGACGGAATTTGGTGCGGGTCGCGTTGCAAGCCCACCGCCAAAAACACCACCAAGCCAATGAACAAGGCCAGGGGAATGAGGAGCAATTTGCGCATGGTGTGCCCTTGGGTTAAGCCTGAGCCGTCGCAGCGGCTTGCGGCGCCAGCCGTTTGGCCTCGCGGCGGTAGCGTCGATCGAGCGCAGCCAGCGCACCCGCCAGCGTCATGATCAAAGCGCCCATCCAGAGCCACGGCACAAAGGGCTTGTAATACACGCGCATGGCCCATTGGGCGGTGTTGCCCGGCAAGGGGTCACCCATGGAGACATACAAATCGCGCCAGAAGTTGGAGTCGATGCCCGCCTCGGTCATGGGCATGGCCGACGAAAAGTATTTGCGTTTTTGGGTGCGCCGCACCTCGGTGACCTGACCGTTTTTGATCACCTCGAAGCGGCCTTCCACCGCTTCGTAGTTGGGGCCCGGCACCTTGCTCACCCCCGCCAAACGGAAGGTGTAGGGCGCAATCTCGACGGTGTCGCCAATGCCCATGCGCACATCGCGTTCCACTTGGTAGTGCTGCACGCCGGTGATGCCCACCACCACCACGGCCAATCCGAAGTGGGCCAAGTGCTGACCCCAGAACGAGCCACTGATGCGGCCGGGCTTGCGCAAGCGCTGCACCATGTGCAGCAAGGACGACAAGCCCACCCAAGCCCCCAGCGTGAAGCCCAGCGCCGCCGTCCAGGCCCAGTGACCCAAGAGCGCGGGCAGGGCCAGCCCCACCCCCAACGACACCAAGGCCAGGGGCCACAACTCACGCGCCAGCTCGGCCACGTTGGCTTCGCGCCAGCGCGCCACCACACCGGGCACCAGCAAAAACAGCACCGGCACCATCATGGGCACAAACACCACATTGAAATACGGCGGGCCCACCGAGAGCTTGCCCAAGTTGAGCGCGTCCATCACCAGCGGATACAAAGTGCCCAGCATCACCACCAGCGTGGCCACCACCTGAAACACGCTGTTGGCCAGCAGCATCGACTCGCGCGACACCAGCGCAAAGGGGCTGCCCGTCATGACCTGCGGGGCCTTGAGGGCGAAGATGGTGAGCGACACGCCCACCACAATCGCCAAGAACAAGAGGATGAACACCCCGCGCGTGGGGTCGGAGGCAAAGGCGTGCACCGAGGTGAGCACCCCGGAGCGAACCAAGAAAGTGCCCAGCAGCGACAGCGAGAAACCCGCAATGGCCAGCAACACCGTCCAGGCCTTGAAGCCGCCGCGCTTTTCCGTGACGCTCAGGGAATGGATGAGGGCGGTGAGCACCAGCCAAGGCTGCAAGGAGGCGTTTTCCACCGGGTCCCAGAACCACCAGCCGCCCCAGCCCAACTCGTAATACGCCCACCACGAACCCAGGCCAATGCCCAGCGTGAGAAAGGCCCAGGCCGACACCGTCCAGGGGCGCGACCAGCGCGCCCAAGCCGCATCGAGGCGCCCGGCCAGCAAGGCCGCCAGCGCAAAGGCAAACGCCACCGCCGTGCCCACATAGCCCATGTAGAGCATGGGCGGGTGAATCACCAGCCCCGGGTCTTGCAACAAGGGGTTGAGGTCACGCCCTTCGTTGGGCGCGGGCACAAGGCGCTCGAAGGGGCTGGAGGTGATGAGGATGAACATCAAAAAGCCCAAGCTCACCCAACCCAGCGTGACCAGCACGCGCGACACCATGATTTGCGGCAAGGAGCGCGAGAACACCGCCACGGCCAGCATCCACGTGGCGAGCAAGAAGATCCACAGCAGCAGCGAGCCCTCGTGGCCGCCCCAAATGGCGGCGAACTGATAGGGCTTGGGCAGCAAGGTGTTGGAGTGCTGCGCCACGTATTGCACCGAGAAGTCGTTGGTGAGGAAGGCATAGGCCAAACACGCGAACGACACCGCCAAACTGCCCCACATCAGGGCGGTGAAGGGACGGGCCATGGCCATCCACGTCCACTGGCGACGCCACACGCCCCAGCCCGACACCACCGCCAACAACGCGGCGAGCACCGCCGCCACGATGAGGGCCAAATGGCCCAGCTCTGCAACCATGTTCACTCCTTCACGGTTTGGGACGCCCGCTGGGCCGCCTCGTTGGCGGCGCGGTCACGGGCGGCGTCGGTCAGGGCTTGCGCGGCCTCGGGGGGCATGTAGTTCTCGTCGTGCTTGGCCAGCACCTGCTGGGCCTCAAAGCGCCCGTCGGTGCCCAATTTGCCCTGGGCCACCACGCCTTTGCCCTCTTGGAACAAATCGGGCAACAAGCCCACGTAGTGCACCGGCACGTCGTGGCTGTCGTCGGTGACCACAAATTGCACATCGGTGCCATTGCGCTGCAAGCTGCCGGTTTTCACCAAGCCGCCCACGCGAAACACCTTGGACACCGGGGCCTCGCCCTTGTAGACCTGGGTGGGCGAAAAGAAAAACACCAAATTGCTTTGGAAGGCGTTGAGCACAAAAGCCGCAGCCGCACCCAGCACGGCCACGGCCAGCACCACCAGGGCGAAGCGTTTGCGTCGGGGAGTCCAGTTCATGAGGCGCTTCCGGAGTGGGTGGGTGCTGAGGCGGCGTCGTGGGCGTCGAGTTCCATGAGGTGTTGCAGTTGATTCAAAGTGTGCCGATGGGCTTGGCGGGCTTGCCACATTTCCAAGGCCATGAGCAAGAACGTCACCGCCATGCTGCCCCAAACGTAAAAACCATACCCGCCCATGGCCCAAAAGTCGGACCACGAGGCCCAGTGAATGTGCGTCCAGTTCATGCCAAACCTCCCGGGGCGTGGGCGCGAACGTGCTCACGCACCCAGTCGGTGTGCGCCTCGCGCTGCAAGATGATGGTGCGCACGCGATACAGCACCAGCGCAATCGTGTAGAGCCAAAACGCAATCGCCATGACCAACATGGCCGAGAGCATGAGCGTGGCCATGCTGGGGGCCTTGGTGAGCGACACCGAGGCGCCTTGGTGCAAGGTGTTCCACCACTTCACCGAGAAATAAATGATGGGCACATTGATGGCCCCGACGATGGCGATCACCGCCCCGGCGCGGTCGCCCCGGCGCGGGTCGTCGATGGCCGAGGTGAGCGCGATGTAGCCCAGGTAGAGGAAAAACAAAATCAGCTCGGAGGTGAGGCGTGCGTCCCACACCCACCACGCGCCCCACATGGGCTTGCCCCACAGGGCGCCCGTCCAGAGCGACAAAAACGCAAACACCGCCCCCGTGGGCGCCAAGGCGCGGGTCATCATGCCCGACAAGCGCGTGTTGAACACCACGCCCAAAATGCTCCAAAACGCCATGGCGAGGTAAATGACCATGGACATCCAGCTGACCGGCACGTGAACAAAAATGATGCGATAGCCCTCGCCTTGCTGGAAGTCGGACGGGGCCATCGCAAAGCCCATCCACAAACCCACCACCAAAAAGGCCGTGGCCAACACCGCCAGGGGCTTGATCCAAGCGCCCGCCAAGCCATAAAAGGTTTGCGGGGCAGCGTAATGAAACCAACGCATCTTCACTCTTTCATTCCAGGGCAATGCGCAAGGCAGCCGCGCAAGCCCAAGGGCTGAACAACAACGCCAGCAGCAACAGGGCCATGAGCAAGGACACATGGGCCTGGGCACCCAGCCCCGCCGACACGGCTTCTACCGCACCGGCACCAAACACCAACACCGGCACGCACAGGGGCAACACCAGCAAGGCCACCAGCAAGCCGCCACCGCGCACACCCAGCGTGAGCGCCGCGCCAATGGCCCCCAACAACGAGAGCACTGGCGTGCCCACCAGCAGGGTCAGCACCAGGGTGAACAACTCCTCGTGCGTGAGCCCGAATTGCAGGCCCAAAACCGGCGCCAATGTTACCAACGGCACCCCGGCAATGAGCCAATGCGCGGTGATCTTGCCCATGACCAGTAGGGGCAATGGGTGGGGCGACAGCACCAGCTGCTCCAGCGAGCCATCGGCTGCATCGGCCTCGAACAAACGGTTGAGCGACAACAAGCTGGAGAGCAAGGCCCCCACCCACAAAATGCCCGGCCCCATGAGGTGCAGGGTTTTGGGTTCGGGCCCAATGGCCAAGGGAAAGAGCGTGGCCACCACCGAAAAGAAAAACATGCCGGTGAACCACTCCATGCGCCGGCGCAGGGCCAGGCGCACATCGCGGGTGAAGACGTGCCAAAAGCCCATCATGACCCCAACCTCACCACATGCCCCGGGCTTTGCAAGGGCGCGGCCTGGTGGCTGGTGAACACCAGCGAGCCACCGCCTTGCACGTGGGCGTCGAGCCGCTCGGACAAGCGCTGCACCGAATCGGCGTCGAGGGCCACCCAAGGCTCATCGAGCACCCACAGGCGCGCCCGACTGACCGCCAAGCGGGCCAGTGCGGCCCGGCGCTGCTGGCCTTGCGAGAGCACGCGCAGCGGCAAATGCGCGCGGGTGCGCAAGCCCAAGGCCTCCAGGGCGGCTTGTGCGGCCTGCGGCGTGAGGTCGTGACCGCGCAAGCGCGCATCGATGAGGAGGTTTTCCAAGGCCGACAACTCGCCCTTCAGGGCCAGGGCATGGCCCAAATAGAGCAAATCGGAACGGAAGGCCGCGCCCGCCTCGGCCAAGGTTTGGCCTTGCCAGCGAATCGTGCCCGAAGCGGGGGGCATGAGGCCACACAGGGTGCGCAGCAAGGTGGTTTTGCCCGCCCCATTGGCCCCTTGCAGGTGCACCCACTCCCCCGCGCCCACCGTGAACGACAAGGGCGCAAACAAGGGGCGAGCCCCTCGCTCGCAGGTGATGGCGTCGAGCGCCAGCCGGGGTATATCCATGGGGGCTTATCTTAGCGGGGCCAGCTGAAGGCCCACTGAAGGCCACCGCTCGCCAGCCCCACGCCCATCCCCCAGGATGCGGGCGCTTACAGCACCACTTGCCCGGCTTGAATCAAGTTCCACAAACTGGCGTCATTCCAAGTGAGCGTGTTGCTC
>JAYPFZ010000108.1:0-5443 GCA_038126555.1 Betaproteobacteria bacterium | reverse complement strand
AACTCGAACTTCAGTTGGTCAGCCTGAGTGACTTTGACCTCACCGATGCCAGCCCCGACATGCTGAGTTTGTTGCAGCGTCAGCAATTTCCGGGCACGGTGACCCCCGAAATCACCGAAAGCATGATTGAAATTGCCACCGGTGTGCACCGCGAACACGCGCCCTTGCGGGCCCAATTGCACGCCATGCGCGACGCCCTGTTGCAAGCCGGTGATCGGCTCAACGTGGGCTTGTGTGGGGGTGGCACGCACCCGTTTCAGCAATGGTCGGATCGGCGCATTTTCAAAAAGCCCCGATTCCTCGAAGTGTCGGAGCTTTATGGCTACCTGACCAAGCAATTCACCATTTTTGGGCAACACGTCCACGTGGGTTGCACCAGTGGCGATGAAGCCTTGTTTTTGTTGCATTCCCTGAATCGATATTTGCCGCATTTCATTGCCTTGTCGGCTTCCAGCCCCTTTGTGCAAGGCATCGACACCTTGTTCAATTCAGCCCGGTTGAACTCCGTGTTTGCCTTTCCGCTCAGTGGTCGGGCACCGTTTTTGCTGGATTGGCGCCAGTTCAGCGAAGACTATTTCGACAAAATGACCGCCACCGGCGTGGTCAAGAGCATGAAGGACTTTTACTGGGACATTCGGCCCAAACCCGAGTTCGGCACGATTGAGCTGCGGGTGTGCGACACGCCCTTGCAGGTGGACAAAGCGGCGGCCTTGGCGTGTTACCTGCAGGCGCTTTGCAAGCTGTTGCTGGAAGGGGCGGACCCCATGCCCGAGGAAGACGATTACTTGGTCTACAACTACAACCGTTTCCAAGCCTGTCGGTTCGGTTTGGAAGGCCAGTTGGTCCATCCCAAGACCCACGAAGCGATTTCGTTGCGGGAAGACATCCTGAGCACCTTGCGCCGCGTGCGTCGGGCTGCGGAATCGCTGCAGTCGCAAGAAGCGCTGGATTTGCTGGAAACCGTGGTGCACCACGGCAGTGATGCCCACCAACTGCGTCTGGCGTATGCCAACAAGGGCAGTGTCGAGGGCATGGTCGACACCGCCATTCAAGCCTTTCGGACGCCCGTTGGTGAGTTTACATAATACAAATTGTGGAATTCATTCAGGCGGCGGAGCGGATCAGGCTTGGGCCGCCGGTTTGAACTGAACGGCTTTGTATTCCAGGAATTCCTCAAAGCCATACACCCCGTTTTCGCGGCCATTGCCCGATTGCTTGTATCCACCAAACGGCGCTTTCGAATTGAATGGTGCGCCATTGATGTCCACTTGGCCGGTTCGCAGCTTGCGCGCAATGGCCATGGCTCGGTCTTCATCGGCACTCCAGACGCCGCCCCCCAGCCCATACGCCGTGCTGTTGGCGATGCGAATGGCGTCGTCTTCGTCCTTGTAAGTCAGGACCACCAAGACGGGTCCGAAAATTTCCTCGCGCGCCAAGGTGTGCTGGGGTTGCACGCGCATGGCCGTGGGCTGCACAAAATAGCCTTTGGGCAACGCAGGCCTCTCGGGGCCGCCGATGATCAACTCACCGCCTTCAGCCAGGCCTTTTTCGATCATGGCCACCACGCGGTCGCGCTGATTGGCGCTCACCAAGGGCCCCAAGCGGGAGCCTTCGTCCAAGCTGGGCCCGATGTTGAGCTTTTGAATGGCTTGTGCAATCAGGGGCTTGGCCGCTTCGTATTGCGATTCGTGCACCAGCAACCGGGTGTGCGCGGAACAGGTTTGGCCGCTGTTGAGCATGCAAGCCGACACCGTGCCTTTGACGGCGGCAGCCAGATCGGCATCGGGCAAGACCACGCTGGCGGATTTGCCGCCCAATTCCAGGGCCACGCGCTTGATGGTCTGTGCGGCCAATTCGCCAATGCGGCGGCCTGCTCGGGTGGATCCGGTGAAGCTCACCATGTCCACCGCGGGGTGACTGACCATGAGTTCGCCCACTTCGGGGCCAGTGCCATGGATGAGGTTGAACACCCCCGGCGGAAAGCCTGCTGCCTCGATGATTTCGGCCAGGATGATGGCGTTGAGCGGCGCAATTTCAGAGGGTTTGAGCACCACGGTGCATCCGGCGGCCAATGCGGGAGCCACTTTGAGCGTGATTTGATTGAGCGGAAAGTTCCAAGGCGTGATGCAACTCACCACGCCAATGGGTTCGCGCAAGACTTGGGAGTTGCCCACGGTTTGTTCCCATTCGTAGCTGCGCGCCACTTTGGCCGTGTAGCTCCAATTGAACACCGGTCCGCCCACTTGAATCATTTTGGCCATCTTCAAGGGCATGCCCACTTCGTTGGCGATGGTTTCACCCAACTCGTCGGTGCGGTCTTTGAGCCCTTGAACGACGCGGTCGATCATGGCGCAGCGGGTTTCGACCGGCGTTTGCGACCAGGTTTCAAAGGCACGGCGAGCCGCCACGATGGCTTGCTCGGTCTGTGACAGGCTGGCACTGACCAATTCGGCCATGAGGGCTTCGGTGCTGGCGTTGTGAACGGGCAGGCGGGCTTCGCCCTCCCCGGCTTGCCAGGCACCATCGATGAAATGCGGTTTATCCAGCTTCATGTTTAACTCCTAAGCCATTGAAATCATTGAATTAATGCATGGATCCCCAAAGCATCAATGCTTCGTTGCCTTGCACCATCACGTCCACCTTTTGACCAAAGGGCAAGCATACCTTGGTGGGCACGTGACCGAACGGCAAGCCACACACAATGGGCGTGCGCGTTTGGGTGCGCAACCATTGCACCACCCGATTGAGGTTGAAGCCCCGGTCAAAAGGCACCAACTGATACTGATTGAATTGACCCATGACGATGAGCTGTTGGGCGTCGAGCACGCCACTGTGCAGCAGTTGCAGCATCAGACGCTCCACCCGGTAGGGGTGCTCGCCCACGTCTTCCAGGAACAGCACCCCCCGTTTGATGCGGGGAAAGTGAGGCGATCCCTGCAAGCTGGTGAGCACCGCCAGATTGCCACCCCAGAGCACGCCGCCCTTGGCCAATTGTTGGTCTTGCGGGGTGTCTTGGGGGTGGTCGAACCGCTTCAGGCGCCAGCCCGTGCCTTCCGAAGCGCGGTTGAGCACATCGTCGAAGCAGGCGGTGGTGATGTCGTCGGGGGATTCGGCGCCCAGGTCGGCAATCAAATGCAGGCCAGCCCAACTCCCCTGCCCCAAGCCCTGCCAAACGCCGCAATGCCAAGCGGTGAAGTCGCTGAACCCCATCCATTGGCATCCATTGGCCAGCGACCGCTCAATGGCCTTCAGGGGCAAACGGTGAACCAAACGCGTGATGCCATAGCCGCCCCGGGTGGGCAGGCAGAGGTCGGCACCACTGTGGGCTGCGCGCTCAATGGCCGCGAGTCGGGTGTCGTCGTCGCCGGCAAACCGCTGGTGGACGGTCAAGGCATTGGGGTCGACTTCAACGGCGTGTCCTTGTTGTTTGAGCCAAGCCAGGCCGCGCCGAAAACCGGCTTTGTCCACCACGGCGCCGGACGGGGAATAAACGTAAATGTGGGCCATGTCGGTCCTTGTTCAATGGGGCGATGAAAAATGAGCCAAGGCCGCTTCAGCCATGGCGATGGCGGAGGATGATCCCGCATCGGTGACCCAGTGTCCCACGCTGGGCGGCCCGGCTGGATCGGTTGGCTCCAGCACCAGGGAGGGAAACGCCCGGGTCGCCGCGCGGTGACCGTCGTCGGGAAATGGGGCGTCATTGGCCTGGGCTTCGAGTGGGGTGAGCGTGGTGTCCCACAGCCCTCGGTAGCGGGCTGGGCTGGCCAGCAGCAAGGTCTGGCCCAAACGCTCGGCCCCATCTTGCACACCCAACACCACGCGCTGCAAATCCAAGGCTTGGACCCACTCCAAGAGGATGTTGCAGTGGGTTTGAAACTGGTGCCATTGGGGCTTTTTGGGCTTGTCGCTGCGCCCAAACCCGATCAGGTCGGGCGCCACCACCCGGTGGCCCGCTGCCAACAGCACGGGGATCACCTGTCGCCACGCGTAACTCCAGCTGGGGCTGCTGTGCAGCAAAAGCCAGGTGATGGGCGCCGATTCAGGGCCTTCATCCAGATGGGCCAGTCGCAAGCCCTGCAAACTGGGCAGGTCTTGTCGGTAGTGCGGGATCCAGGGGAAATCGGGCAAGCCCTCAAAGGCGGATTCGGGGGTGCGCAAAGCGAAATCTGGCAAGGGGGCATGGGGCGCTTCGCGGTGCGCTTGTCGGCGTTCACGGAAGAATGCCTGCAACAAGGCGCGGCTGGGTTCGGCACCGACCCCGGCCAGCACCTGGGTGTGGGGGTTGAGCCCAGGCAGCTCAAAGCTGCGCACGACCGACTGGATGGCGCCGGTGCGCGGCTCCTCACAACCGTAAACCAAGCGACCAATGCGGGCTTGTGCAATGGCGCCCGCGCACATCAGGCAAGGCTCGACGGTCACGTAAAGCGTGCATTCGGCCAAGCGGTAGTTGTCCAGATGCTGGGCGGCTTGTCGCAAGGCCAACACTTCAGCGTGGGCCGTGGGGTCACGTCCTGCAATGGGGGCGTTGTGGGCTTGGGCCACCACTTGGCCCTGGTGCACCACCACTGCCCCAATGGGGACTTCTTGGGCCTCAGCCGCCAGCTGGGCCTGGCGCAAGGCCAAACCCATCCAATGCGCGTCGTTGGGGGTGTTCATGGCACCAGCCCCAGCCGTTGCATCCACTGGGCCAGGGCCTGCTCTTGTTCGTTGCCGTTGGCATAGTGCGCGTGCATGGCCGGGTGCGCCTCAGGTCGGTGCTGGTTGAGCTTGAACTTGGCTTGCACGTCCAGCACCTCGAAGTCATAAGCCACGATGGCGTTGAGCATGCGCTCGGTGAAGTCTGACGGCAGGCTGCGCCATTGGTCGGCATACGCGGGTTGGTGATCCGCGATCAGGTGCTTGAGCAGGGCGTCCTTGGCCGCGTGCCCCTCCAAGACATGGGCGCGCAAGGTCAGGCTGACCACCAGGTAATTCCAGGTGGGCACCCGTTGCACATCGGGATAGACCGTGGTGGGCATGTAGGCCTGCGGCCCCATGCAAATGGCGGTGGCCACCGGTTGGCGAGCCAGGGTTTGGACTTGTGGGTTGGCCTTGGCCAGGTGGCCGAGCAAGCGACCAGCCACAGGGGGCGGCCCCGCTTGCGGGATTTGCTCAAGGTGCATGGGCACCCATGAGAACTGGGGGGCTTGTTGCTCGTCGACGGTGACCAGTTGCAACAGCGGGTGCTCGCGCACCAGCTCCCAAGCGGGCGCTGAGACACGAAAGGCTGGAGGCACATAAAGGCTCATGACTTCACCCCGACCCAATCGCCCAGCGTGTTGATGTCAAAGGGGTGGCCGATCACTGGGGTCTCCTTGAATGAAGCACCCAATGATACCCAGGGCCCACTTTAGTTACGCAATTTCAGAATGAGACTGGCATTACGCTGCATGCTGACCGTACG
>JAYPFZ010000107.1:0-5550 GCA_038126555.1 Betaproteobacteria bacterium | reverse complement strand
TTTCAACATGAGCATGACACCCCATTTGCCTATTTACATGGATTACGGTGCAACCACGCCGGTGGATCCGCGCGTGGTCGACGCCATGATTCCTTGGTTGCGCGAGCACTTTGGCAACCCCGCTTCGCGTTCACACGCTTGGGGCTGGGAGGCTGAGGAAGCGGTTGAACGGGCCCGTTGCCAAGTGGCCGACCTCATCGGGGCCGATCCCCGTGAGATCGTCTGGACTTCTGGCGCCACCGAGTCCAACAACTTGGCCATCAAAGGGGCTGCTCACTTCTATCAAGAAAAAGGGCGTCACCTCATCACCGTGAAAACCGAGCACAAAGCTGTGCTCGACACCATGCGTGACTTGGAGCGCCAAGGCTTTGAGGTGACCTATCTGGACGTGCAAGCCAACGGCCTGTTGGACTTGGAAGCGTTCAAGGCGGCCATTCGCCCCGACACCGTTTTGGCCAGCGTCATGTTCGTGAACAACGAAATTGGCGTCATTCAAGACATTCCGGCCCTGGGTCAAATTTGCCGCGAGCGGGGCGTGATCTTTCACGTGGATGCCGCGCAGGCCACGGGCAAAGTGGACATCGACCTCAAGCAATTGCCGGTTGACCTCATGAGCTTGGCCTCGCACAAGACCAACGGCCCCAAGGGCATTGGTGCTTTGTATGTGCGACGCAAGCCGCGCATTCGCCTGGAAGCCCAAATGCATGGCGGTGGCCATGAGCGCGGCATGCGCAGTGGCACCTTGCCCACCCACCAGTGTGTGGGCATGGGCGAGGCCTTCCGCATTGCCCAAGAAGAAATGGCGCAAGACCGGGCCAAAGCCCAGGCCCTGCAAGACCGCTTGCTCAAAGGCTTGCAAGACATGGAGCAAGTCTTCGTGAATGGCGACTTGAAACAACGCGTTCCCCACAACTTGAACATCAGCTTCAATTACGTGGAGGGCGAGTCGCTCATCATGGGCATCAAGGGACTGGCGGTTTCGTCGGGCTCGGCGTGCACGTCTGCCAGTCTGGAGCCCAGCTATGTCTTGCGTGCGCTGGGCCTGAACGATGAGCTGGCCCATTCCAGCTTGCGCATCACCATTGGCCGTTTCACCACCGAGGCGGACATCGATGACGCCATCGCGATGATTCGGCACAACGTCGACAAACTGCGCGACCTCAGCCCGCTGTGGGAGATGTACAAAGACGGTGTGGACTTGTCCACCATTCAATGGGCGGCGCACTGACACGCTGCCCAACAGGAGTAAAAAGCATGGCTTATTCAGACAAAGTGATTGACCACTACGAAAACCCCCGCAACGTGGGTTCCTTCGACAAAGGTGACGCCGATGTGGGCACTGGCATGGTGGGGGCACCCGCTTGCGGTGACGTGATGAAGCTTCAAATCAAGGTCAACCCGCAAACGGGTGTGATTGAAGACGCTCGGTTCAAGACCTATGGTTGCGGCTCGGCCATCGCCTCATCGTCTTTGGTGACCGAGTGGGTCAAAGGCAAAACCATCGACGAGGCGGGCGCTTTGAAAAATGCGCAAATTGCCGAAGAGTTGGCATTGCCGCCGGTGAAGATTCACTGCTCCATTCTGGCCGAAGACGCCATCAAAGCGGCCATCGACGACTACAAGAAAAAACACGCCTGACGCCGAGATCGACATGTCCATTTCCATGACTGCCGCTGCTGCCAAGCACGTGAACAAATACATGGCCAAGCGTGGCCGTGGCGTGGGCGTGCGCTTGGGTGTGAAAACCACTGGTTGCTCGGGCTTGGCCTATCAGTTGGAATATGTGGACGAGGCCGCACCGGAAGACATGGTGTTTGAGTCTGAAGGGGTCAAGATTCACATCGACCCCAAAAGCTTGGTTTACCTCGATGGCACCGAGCTGGATTTTGTTCGCGAAGGCTTGAACGAAGGTTTTCGGTTCAATAACCCCAATGAACGCGACCGCTGCGGTTGCGGTGAATCCTTTCGGGTGTGATGGCTGGGCCAGATGGTGAGCTGCCCAACTTGCTGGCAGCCAACGACTTTGAACTGTTTCAAGTCCCGCAACAATTCGCGGTCGATGCCGCCGCCGTTGCGCAGCGTTGGAAGCAATTGCAACAACTGGCTCACCCCGATCGTTTTGCTGCTCAAGCGAGTGCAGCCCAGCGTCTGGCGATGCAGTGGTCGGTTCGAATCAACGAAGCCCACCAGCGACTGAAAGATCCACTCCGCCGAGCGGCCTATTTGTGTGAGTTGGCTGGGCATCCCATTCAAGCGGAGTCGAACACCCACATGGCCTCCGACTTTCTCATGCAGCAGATGCAGTGGCGGGAGCAGTTGGAAGAAGCTCAAACTCCCGCTGAGCTGGACGCCCTGAAACTTGACATGCGCACCGCCCGCCAAAAAGCTTTGGCCACCTGCGAGAATGCCATTGACCTGCAAGCGGACTGGCCCCAAGCCGTTGAATGGGTTCGACGCCTGATGTTCATGCAACGTTTTGAGCAAGACATCGACCGGCGTTTGGATCAGATGGACCTTTAATTGAATAACTGCTAAGCCATGGCCTTGCTTCAAATTGCTGAACCCGGACAATCCACTGCACCCCACCAGCACCGATGGGCGGTGGGCATTGATCTGGGCACGACCCATTCGTTGGTGGCAGTGGTTAGACACGGTGTTGCCGAATGTCTGGCCGATGCCAATGATCAAGTGATCCTGCCCTCGGTGGTGCGTTATTTGGGGGAGGGGCGGCGTGAAATTGGTGCACAAGCTTTGGCTCAACAGGCTACAGACCCGGCCAACACCATTGCTTCGGTCAAGCGACTCATGGGCAGAAGCCGACAGGATTTGGCGACCTTGCCCGCATTGCCTTATGCGTTGGCGCCTGGTGACGGCATGGTGTCCATTCAGACCCGTGAGGGCGTGAAAACGCCGGTCGAGATCAGCGCCGAAATTTTGGCCACCTTGCGCTATCGCGCCGAAGATGCCCTGGACGACGATTTGTTTGGCGCCGTCATCACCGTGCCCGCTTATTTTGACGATGCGCAGCGGCAAGCCACCAAAGACGCCGCTCAACTCGCAGGGCTGAACGTCTTGCGCTTGCTCAACGAGCCCACCGCTGCCGCCATTGCCTATGGCCTAGACAACGGCAGCGAAGGGCTTTATGCGGTTTACGACTTGGGCGGGGGCACCTTCGATGTCTCCATCCTTCGCCTGAGCGCCGGCGTGTTTGAAGTGATGGCCACCGGTGGTGATTCAGCCTTGGGTGGTGATGACTACGATCAAGTTTTGGCTGATCACTGCTTGGCCGAATGGGGGCTCGCTGAATTGGGGCCTGAATCGCGCACCGCACTGCTTCAGGCGGCACGTCAAGCCAAAGAGGCCTTGTCGAATCAAGGCGCAGCCCAAATTGAGCTGAGCCTCGAAGGGCAGCTGCGAACCCTCAGCATTGACCAATCGACATTTGAAGCCCTGAGTGCTTCACTCACTGAGCGAACCCTGAAGGTGTTTCGCAAGACCCTGCGCGATGCCCAGGTCAGTGCCACCGACCTGCAAGGGGTGGTGTTGGTCGGTGGTTCCACTCGCATGCCGCACATCCGCCGTGCAATTGAAACCTTGACCGGCCAAACACCCCTGACCAACCTCAACCCCGATGAAGTGGTGGCCCTGGGTGCTGCGCGGCAAGCCCACCAATTGGCAGGCCACTCTGCCGAAGACGCGCTGTTGCTGCTGGATGTCATTCCGCTCTCGTTGGGGCTGGAAACCATGGGGGGCCTGGTTGAGCGCATCATTCCCCGAAACCAAACCATCCCCACCGCCATGGCACAAGACTTCACCACCTACCAAGACGGTCAGACCGCCTTGGCCGTGCATGTGGTGCAAGGCGAGCGCGAACTGGTTCAAGACTGCCGCAGCTTGGCGCGGTTTGAGTTGCGCGGTATTCCGCCCATGCCAGCGGGCGCGGCTCGGATTCGGGTGACTTTCACGGTGGATGCGGATGGTTTGTTGTCGGTCAATGCCACCGAGCAAATCAGTGGCGTGCAGGCCGAGGTCAGCGTGAAGCCCAGCTATGGCCTGTCCGACGAGGACATCACCCGCATGTTGCAAGATGGTTTTTCCAGCGCTGCGCAAGATCGCGACGCGCGGGCTTTGCAAGAAGCCCGAGTGGAGGCTGACCGCATGGTGTTGGCCACCCGTGCCGCCCTGGCCGCCGATGCCGATTTGCTACAAGACGAAGAGCGGGCTCAAATCGACCAACTCCTGGCTGCATTGGAGCAAGGCCAGCCTCAACAATCGGCTGCTGCGTTAGAGGCGGACACCAAAGCTTTGGCCGATGGAACCGAAGAATTTGCCGCAAGTCGCATGAACCGTAGCATTCAACACGCCCTTCAGGGTCAAAACATCGAGAACCTATAACCATGCCAGTCATTCGCGTCATGCCCCACCCCGAGCTTTGTCCGGAAGGCAAAACACTGCAAGCCTTGAGCGGCGATGTGCTGTGCGAGGTCTTGCTCGACAACGAGATTGCTTTGGAGCATGCCTGCGACATGAGTTGCGCCTGCACCACCTGCCATGTGATCGTGCGCGAAGGCTTTTCGACCCTGGAAGAAGCGACCGAAGAAGAGGATGATTTGCTGGATAAAGCGTGGGGCCTCACACCGGTGTCGCGCTTGTCTTGCCAAGTGAAGCTGGGGCAAACCGACCTCACGGTTGAATTGCCGCGCTACACCATCAACCACGCCAAAGAAAACCATTAAGACCACCCATGCGTCAAATTGTGCTGGACACCGAAACCACGGGCCTATCCCCTCATGCAGGTGATCGGATCATCGAAATTGGTTGTGTCGAATTGGTCAATCGCCGCTTGACGGGAAATAACCTGCATTTGTATTTGAACCCCGAGCGTGAAAGCCACGAGGATGCGCTGAAGGTTCACGGCTTGACCACTGAGTTTTTGCAAGACAAACCCAAATTTGCGCAAGTGGCCCAGCAATTGCTGGACTTTGTGCGCGGTGCCGAGATCATCATTCACAACGCACCATTCGATGTGGGTTTCTTGGATGCCGAGTTGGAGCGAGTGGGGGAGCCGGCTTTTCATCAGCACGTCGAGCAAGTGGTAGACAGCTTGGCCATGGCCAAGCAGTTGTATTCAGGCAAGCGAAATTCCTTGGATGCCTTGTGTGAGCGGCTGGGCGTAGACAACTCTTCCCGCACGCTTCACGGCGCTTTGCTGGATGCAGAGTTGCTGGCCGATGTTTACATTGCGTTGACCCGTGGTCAGGAAATGTTGCTCGAAGAAGAGCATGGTCCCAGCGGGAGTCAAGCGCCGGTTGCCGACTATCGAGGCCTCAAATTGGTGGTCATTGAACCCAATGCCCAAGAGCTACAGGCCCATGAGCAGATGCTGACCGAAATCGATAAAGCCAGCGGAGGCAAAACCTTGTGGCGAACATTCGGAAACCAAGGCACAGATGAGCCGAATGGAGCGACAACTGTGGCATAATCTGCCCTCGTCGCAAGACACGGGTGATTAGCTCAGCGGTAGAGCACTGCCTTCACACGGCAGGGGTC
>JAYPFZ010000106.1:0-5730 GCA_038126555.1 Betaproteobacteria bacterium | reverse complement strand
AGCCAGTCGCACACTGGCATCGCCTTTGAACGCCAGGGGCGCCAACAGCGCCACCAGCACCGAAGACGACATGGCACCAATGAATCGGCGCACACGGGCACCAATGGGCACCCAACTCATCAGCCAGACGCCACCCCAGCGGGTGATCAGGGTCACCACCGCCATGACCAACAACACCCCCAAGGCGAGCCAGTGACTGACTTCAGGCGTCATCGCCGGGCTCCTTCCACAGCAGGCCCAAACCGCCGCCCGCGATGGCACCAGCCACCACGTGCAGGTTGTGTCCAAGCCAGGCATCCACCACCAGCGCCGTGGCCCCGGCCACCCCCCAAATGCACAAGGTGCGCCACGAGGTGAGGCCAGCTGTCGCCATGGCCAACAAGAAGCAAGCCATCACCATGTCCAAACCCAACACCTTGGGGTCGGCAATCAACCCGCCAAACATCAACCCCATGGCAGTGCCCAACATCCAAAACACCCACAGCGCCAGGCCACCGCCGACCAGCACGCCCAAACCTGGGCTGCCCTTGGCCATGGCTTGTAGCGTCATGGCCCAATTCGAATCGGAGGCCAACACCATCGCGCCATAACGGTGCCACCCCGGCAAGTGGCGCAACCACGGATACAAGCTGGCCCCCATGAGCAAATGCCGCGCATTGATGGCGAGCACCGTCAGTGCCAGGGTGAGCATGGACAACTCCGGGCCCCACAAATCCAACACCGCGAACTGGGCCGCGCCGGCAAACACAAAGGCACTCATGGCCAAGGCCCAGCCCGCACTCACCCCTTTTTGTTGGGCCGCCACCCCATAGGCCGCACCAAACACCAACACAAACGCCGCAATGGGCAGCATTTGCCGAAAGCCCGCCGCCATGAGGCTGGGGTTGAGGGCGCTCAAATCGCGTTCGCTGCGCAAGGGGCTCATGCGGCCAGCCCAATCACCAAGGCGGTTTGTTCAATGGCCACCATGACGGCTTGACGCAACTTGACCGGGGCCGAGCTGTTGGCAAAGCCCACCACACTCAGGCCTGGCGCCAACTGCACCGACACCTCGACCCCTGCCGCCCCAGCCCCTTTGCGTTGCACCTTGCCTTGCAACACATTGACGTCGCCCATGGCCACGATGGTGGGCGCCACCGTGACGGCAGTGGCTTTGAACAAAGCCAACACCTGCAAACCCGGCGTGAGGCCCAGCAACTCGACGCTCTCGAGGGTGATGCGTGAAACCAGGGTTTGGCCATCGGGCAAGCTCAGCCAGACTTGGCCCATGCCTTGGCTGCGCTCGATGGCCGAGACCGTGCAGGGCAATTGGTTGCGCATGCTGGTGCGCAAACCCACACTCGCCAAGCCCTGCCAATTCAAACCACTGGCCGAGGCCTCGCGCTGCAACTCGGCCAGCGCTTGTTGGCGCGCGCCATGCAAACGGTCGGCAGCGGCCAACACCTGAACCCCTTCGTGGGTGAGCTTGGCCCCACCTCCGCCAGCCCCGCCCACGGCCTTGGCCACCAAGGGGGCGCCGGCCAAATTGCTCAGGGTCTCCAGCGCCTGCCAGGCCGCCTTGTAGCTCACCCCCGTGGCGCGAGCGGCTTCGGAAATGGAGCCCGATCGGTGCAGGGTGCGCAACACCTCCAGCCGCTTGTCGAGGGCGGCGATGCCCAACACCTCTTGAAAATCAATCGCTTTGGATCGCATGGTTTTTGGTTTGTGCAACGCTTCGCTATTCCACAATAGAATAGCGAAAACCATTGCTTTGTTCAATTCTCACATACCGACCATGACCCACCACTGCGCACCGGTGCTTCAACGCCTCTTCCAGATGCGCGTCTTGATGGGCGCCCTGATGGCTGTCCTGTTGCTCACGGTCTTCCCGCTGCGGGCAGCCGAAGTTCAAGTGGCGGTGGCTGCCAATTTCGCGGCCCCCCTGAACGCCATTGCGCAACGCTTTGCGCAACAAACGGGGCACCGGGTGAATGCCTCGGTGGGCTCCACCGGCCAGTTGGCCGCGCACATTCGCAACGGCGCACCCTATGAGGTGTTAATGGCTGCCGATGCCCAAACCCCCCAGCAACTGGTGCAAGCCGGGCTGGGGGTGGCCAACACCACCTTCCCTTATGCCTACGGCCAATTGGTGTTGTGGAGTCGCTTGCCCGGCCAAGTGGACGGCACCGATCAGGTCTTGCGCCGTGGCAGCTTTCGCAAACTGGCTTTGGCCAACCCCAAATTGGCGCCCTACGGCGCTGCTGCGCAGCAAACCCTGAACGCCCTGGGCTTGCTCGATGCCTTGCGTCCCCGCTGGGTGCTGGGCACCAGCGTGGGCCAAGCCCATCAGTTTGTGGCGTCGGGCAATGCCGAGCTGGGGTTTGTGGCCTTGTCCCAAGTGTGGGCCAAGGGGCAATTCACCGCGGGCTCGGGTTGGATCGTGCCCGCCGCGCTGCATGACCCCATCGAACAACAGGCCGTGCTGCTGCACAAAGGCGCGAACAACCCCGCTGCAATGGCCTTGCTGCAGTTCCTGAAACAGCCCGACACCCAAGCTTTGATCCGCTCGTTCGGCTACAACACCCAGCCATGAACCCTGTTGTCTCCACGGAAACCGGGCAAGCCATTGCACTGACCCTGCAATTGGCGGCCTGCACCTCGGTGGTGTTGCTGCTTTTGGCCACCCCACTGGCTTGGTGGTTGTCGCAAACCACCTCGCGCTGGAAACCCGTCGTTGCGGCTGTGGTGATGCTGCCCCTGGTGTTGCCACCCACGGTGCTGGGCTTTTATTTGCTGGTGTGGCTGGGGCCCAATGGGTGGCTGGGGCAATGGACACAGCAACTCGGCTGGGGCTTGTTGTCCTTTTCGTTCAGTGGCTTGTTGTTGGGCTCCATCGTGTTTTCGCTGCCCTTTGCGGTGCAGCCCATTCAAGTGGCATTTCAAGCCATGGGGCCCAGGCCTTTGGAAGTGGCGGCCACCTTGCGGGCTCGCCCGCTGAATGCGTTTTTCACCGTGGCCCTGCCTTTGGCCAAGCCGGGCCTGTTGACCGCAACGGTGTTGAGCTTTGCCCACACCTTGGGTGAGTTTGGTGTGGTTTTGATGATTGGCGGCAACATTCCGGGACAAACCCGCGTGATGTCCACCTTGATTTATGGCCACGTGGAAGCCATGGAATATGCGCAGGCCCATTGGCTGGCAGCAGGCATGTTGGTGTTTTCGTTTGGGGTGTTGTTGGCGCTGTTTCGCATCAACCGCCCCCGTGATCGGGGCCAGCCATGAACGCCATCCCCCAACTGCGCTTGAAGCTGAATTTGCAGCGACCCAACTTTGCGTTGGACCTGGACCTGAGTTTGCCCAGCCGAGGCGTCACGGTTTTGTTTGGGCCCTCGGGCTGTGGCAAGACCACCCTCTTGCGCTGCATCGCGGGCCTGGAGCGGGCGCAGGGTCAGGTGATTTTGGAAGACCAGGTGTGGCAAGACAGCGCGCAGCGCCGCTTTGTGCCCACTTGGCAACGTGCCCTGGGCTATGTGTTCCAAGAGGCCAGCCTCTTCGAGCACCTGGACGTGCGCGCCAACCTCCATTACGGGCTGGAGCGGGCCAAACCCCAAGCAGGCCAAGCGTTGTTGCAAGAAGCCATGGCACTCTTGGGCATCGCCCATTTGTTAGACCGCCGAGTGGCTCAGCTCTCGGGCGGTGAGCGCCAGCGTGTGGCCATTGCGCGGGCCTTGGCCACCCAGCCCCGCATCTTGCTCATGGACGAGCCCTTGGCGGCACTCGACCCCGAGCGCAAACAGGAAGTCTTGCCTTGGCTGGAGCGCCTGCACGAGCGTTTGCAAATCCCCGTGGTGTATGTGACGCACTCGGTCGACGAGCTGTCGCGATTGGCCGACCATGTGGTGATGCTCGAGGCTGGCCAAGTGATTGCCCAAGGCGACTTGGCCGAGGTGATGTCGTCGGGTGAACTGGCCCAACGCTTGGGTGACGAAGCGGGCCTGGTGGCCACCGGCACCGTGGTGGAACTGGATGCGATGGACCAAATGGCCCGCCTGCAAGTGGGGGCGCTTGGCATTTGGGGGCGCGATGCAGGCTTTCGGCTGGGGCAATCGCTGCGGGTTCGCATTCTGGCGCGAGATGTGAGTTTGTCGCTCAGCCAGCACGACGACGTGACCATTCAGAACCGGTTTGAAGGCGTCATTGAGGCCATCTTTCCCGACCGCCACCCCTCACAAGTGGTGGTTCGGATTCGGTGTGGCGGACAAGGCTTGCTCAGCCGCGTGACGCATCGCGCCCTGCGCCAGCTCTCGCTGCAACCGGGAGACGCCGTTTGGTGCCAGGTGAAGTCTGTCGCCACCATAGTTTGAGGAGGACCGCATGTCTGGATTGCTTTCGCGCTGGCCCTTGTGGGGCGCATTGTTGGGATTGGTGGTGGCAGTGGCCGCCTGGGTGGCCTTCAACCCCAACGAACCGCCAGCCATCGTCCTGCGCCCCCAAGACCCCCAGTTGCTGGCCATGGGCCAACAGGTTTACAACCAGCACTGTGCCGCTTGCCATGGTGCGCAATTGCAAGGCCAGGCCAATTGGCGCGAGCGAGGCCCCAACGGCCGATTACCAGCCCCACCCCACGACAGCAGTGGCCACACCTGGCATCACCCGGATGAGGTGCTGTTTCAGATCACCAAATATGGCGTGGCCAAGGTGGCCAACTTGAAAGACTACCCCTCTGACATGCCGGCCTACCAAGGCCAGTTGAGCGATGAAGAAATCGTGGCGGTGCTTTCGTGGATCAAGGCGCAGTGGCCAGCGCCGATTCAGGCGCGACACGACGCCATCAATCGAAACGCGAAAGCGCATTGAGCTCAGATCAGCGCGGTGAAATCAAGTCCGTTGCTGATACCACCCACGGGTGCGGTTCACCACACGAACCACCAGCAGCATCACGGGCACCTCGATCAGCACGCCCACCACGGTGGCAAGCGCCGCGCCAGACTCCAAGCCAAAGAGGCTGATGGCGGCGGCCACCGCCAACTCAAAAAAGTTGGAGGCGCCAATCAGTGCCGACGGGCAGGCCACCGCATGCTGCTCGCCGAGTTGTCGGTTGAGCCAATAGGCCAACGCCGAGTTGAACAACACCTGAATCAAGATGGGCACGGCCAGCAAGGCAATCACCACGGGTTGCTTGAGGATGGCCTCGCCTTGAAACGCAAACAGCAACACCAGTGTGGCCAGCAAGGCCGCGATCGACCAAGGGCCGATCTTGTCCATGGTGGCGTCAAACACCGCCTGCCCTTTGGCCAACAAAGCCTTGCGCCACCACTGCGCCAGCAACACAGGAATCACGATGTAAAGCACCACCGAAGTGACCAAGGTGGCCCACGGCACGGTGATGGCCGAGATGCCCAACAAAAAGCCCACCAAGGGCGCAAATGCAAACACCATGATGGTGTCGTTGAGGGCCACTTGCGAAAGGGTGAACAAAGGGTCGCCTTGGGTGAGGCGGCTCCACACAAACACCATGGCCGTGCAAGGGGCTGCCGCCAGCAAAATCAGGCCCGCGATGTAGCTGTCGATTTGGTCGGCGGGCAGCAGCGGCGCAAACCAATGGCGAATGAACAACCAGCCCAGAAACGCCATGGAAAACGGCTTGACCAGCCAATTCACAAACAGGGTGACGCCAATGCCACGCACGTGTTGTCGCACTTCGCCCAATGCACCGAAGTCCACTTTCACGAGCATGGGAATGATCATGACCCA
>JAYPFZ010000105.1:0-5906 GCA_038126555.1 Betaproteobacteria bacterium | reverse complement strand
GAGTCGTTCGCAGTTGTCGTTGGATTTTTGAGGCCTGCGTCAACCCGCATTCAACTGGGCAATGCAAAGGTTGCCAGCAATCCCATGCGCTCGAACATCCAAAAAATGCCAACCAGACCAATGAACAAAGAAATCACTTGAACCAATCGGCGATAAAAAAGTGTGGCCCTGAGCGCCCAAGCCAGCGGAAGAAAGACCAAAACGATAGCCAATTGACCCGCCTCTACCCCAACGTTGAAAGTGGCCAATGCCAACACCTTGGCTTGAGTAGGCAGGCCTAAATCCGCCAAAACACTGGCAAAACCAAACCCATGGATCAAACCAAACAACAAGGCCAGCGGCCAGCGTTTGACTGAGCGGTCCCCCAGTAAATTGTTAAACGCAGCCACACCGACAGAGAGTGCAATCACGGGTTCAACGATGGATGCAGGAGGCTGAATCACCTGTAAGACCGACATCACCAGCGTGATGGAATGGGCCAAAGTGAAGGCCGTAACCACCTTAAGCACGTCCCATGTCATGAACTTGAAGGTGGCTGGCTGGGGAGGCTCACCCGACCGCTGAGGAATTTGAACCCATGGCGCCAAAAGCAACAAACTGATCAAAAAAAGCACATGATCGAAACCCAACCAAATGTGCCAGACCCCTTCAATGCCATAGCGCAGTGCGACGCGCCAAGGTGTGAATCCCGTTCGGTCCAGAATGACTTCAGGTTGCTCAGGGCTGAGCAATGCCGTGCTGATGGTTTCACCACGTTCAATTTTCACTACACCTCTGTGTAAAGGGTCGCGGTCAAACAAGAGTTGGTATTGCAGGATCAGGCCATCAAGCCGTTCGGCGGAACAGTTCACATCGCCGAGCAGACTCAGGTAAAAGCCATCCGAACGCTGACTCGCTTGCAGGTCTGCGCCGCCCCATTCGCAACGATGATCACCTTGGCGAAACTCGACACCCTGAAGCAACCATTGGGTTATGGCCTGCCGCTGTTGTTCAACCTCACGCCACACGACCTGACCATCTCTGTTTTGGTCCAAATCGAACACCAGATCCACATCCCGCAAATGAACATCCAGGCGCAAACTGAGTTGCGTTTGCCCCTCGCTGATCATCAAATAACTGTTGCTGCTGGAATGCGCCAGACACGAGGTCAAAGGGACCCAAGTTCCCATCAATCGCCCGACCAGAAAACGACACCATCGCCTGTAATTCATGAGGCTTGACTCCAAGCAGGATGAGCTTGAAGCCGATTCACCCAATGGTTGAGCAGTGGATCACGATACCCCGATTGCTTCAACCACTGAAACACGGGTTGTGCCATGCGAGGCTGGTTGCTTAACCAAGCCGCTTTCATCAAAAGCAACGCATCCGGCGGATCTTGTTGCGTTGACCAGTTACGAACGGCCAAATCGAGGCCTTTAGACACGTCACCACCTGCATCGATGTAGTACACCAAAGTTGGACGTTCAATAAGCCCGTCCTGACGTTGCTCTTGTGCCTCAATTCGTGCTGCCATCATGGATTGAACTTGAGTCGTCCTCGCACTTTGCATGCCCTGCTCTGCGATCAAAACTTGCACCAAAAGGGCGTCGGACAACTGCTCAAGCGGTTTATCGTGAATGGCCAAAGCACGAGCCTTCTGATGTAAAGATCGGTGGTTTAACTCGGTGACCAGCGAGAGCCGAAGCCAATGCGACTCGGGTTGAGCAGCCAGTTGTTGCTGCCAAATGGCAAGCGCAGCCTCAGTTTGACCACTCAGTCGCAATGCTTCCCCCAAATGAAAGCCCACCCACTCCTGCGCAAATCCGTCTTGAAAACGTGGCAGGCTCATCGCGCGTCGAAGTGGCGCAATGGCTCGATCTGCATGCCCTGTTCGGTAATCCAAAATCGCTCGATAAATTGCTGTTTCTTCTGCACCCAACCAGCGTTGCATGTGTTGTAGATCTGACTGCGCCTGCGAAAAGCGAGACAGGAGCACATGCAAAACAAAGCGCCATGACCAATATTCGGCTTGATCTGGCGAGCGCGCAATGGCTTGGTTGATGTCATCAAGTCCCTCATCGAAATGATGAAAACCTTGCTTAATCAACCCCCTCAAATAAAAGCCTTCTGGCTCCATCGACTGGGCGTTCCACCAGGGCATCAAAGCAGCTTTGGCGTTACCAAGCCAACGCATGTCCCCCGTGGAGAGGCCCTGGGTAAAAGCCGCTCTGGCATAAGGCCAAGCGTTCACCGATTGTTGGGGATTCGTTTGCCAAGCCTTTTCCAATACCCTGATGGCTCGGCCAGTGGCGTCTTGCCCATAAAGACTCTGCGGCAAAACGACCGCGTCCGGCTCTGGCGTTAGCCTAGCTTGGCTCCAGGCAGGCAAAGCCACCCATAGGGCAAGCAGCAGCCACAACCGATTGCGCATGTCATTTCCCTTTTGCTGAAGGACGAAGCAGAGGAATTCACCACATCCTATCGAAACCCGTTAGTATTCGGCGGTGCGTCAGCACAAATCCCCTTCAATGTCTTCTTACCAACTCACAGGTGCCCTATGAAATTTGCAATCACGGCGATCATTTCCGCATTCATGGTTTTGTCAGCTCCCGCATTTGCAGGTAGCCATGGCGGCGGAAAAATGGATTGTTCGAAACAGGAAAACAAAGAAAACAAAGCCTGCAAGAAGTGACCCGTTTTCAATCCATTCAAAACCCCTCTCGAAGGGGTTTTTTTATAGATCAAAGTGGCGCCTAATTTTCAGTTCAAACGGTTTTCAGGCTGGGCAAGAGCCTTGGATCTCGAGCCAAGGTGAGTCGATCAGTCCAATATCTGTCACCATTATTTCTTTCTTGTTCTAGCTTGACTTGGTTTTTCGGCATGGGCATACGCCTTAAGCCCAGCCTCACGATCAAGCGGAACCGTGGTTTCCATAGTCGTCTCTGTTCGCGGTTGCAGATGCGGTGGGAAAAATGCTAATTTTTGATTTTGAGCCAGTTTATGGGTTCGGTCCAAATCTAAATCACGTTCGTTGACACCACTGGGTGAAACACACACGCCGTTGACGATTTCCAGGTCGAACCACCATCGCTTGACCAAATTGCGCATGCCCGCACCAATTTGATCATCGTAATCAATGAGGGCTTTTCTGGAACTGGGCACCTTGATTGAAAGCTCAAGGAGTCGTGACGATTCAACAAGGTCTTCTCGGTTGTAAGGGCAGGTTTTCATGCAACGCCCACAGGCTGAGCCCTTCATGTTCGTTAAGCGGTACTTGCCACATTTCTCAACATCGGGTTTCCATATTTCATAGCCATTGAACATCACCTTTGGACCAAAGGGTATGGCATTGCATGGGCACTCGCGGGCACATTTCAGGCACATATTGCAAACAGACTGCAACCCAAAATCAATGGGCTGATCAAACGCCAAAGGCAAGTCGGTCGTGAGTAAAACACTTTTCGAGCGAGGGCCGATGAATGGGTTTAAAACCAACTCCCCAATGCGAGAAAGTTCGCCCAGCCCGGCCAACAAGGCAGCAGGAATGTGTAATACATCTGATTCTGCGTTGGTGTGTGCTCTAGCAGAAAAACCTAGGCGCCGTAAGTGAGCGCCCATGACACCCGCTATGAAAGCCCCTCGCATGTAGCCCCTCATGGATTGCGCACCCGAAATCCAGTCGTCCCCCGATGCACCTTCCATGGTCTCAAAGCCTTGATCAATCAACATGACAACGCAGTGCTTATGTGTGGGTTCAATCGGTTTCCCCTGTTGTGCTTCATGTGAATAAAACATCCAAGGCTCTGCCTCACAAATGCCCACCAAATCTGCGCCTAAAAAATACGCCAAGGCCTTGATGGACTCTGAATTTTTTTGGGGATCTGACAATTCTGAATTTGAATCTTTAGGAACGAGCCGCTCATATGTGCCTTGCAACGGAACCATGTTTCGGATCAAAGGTGTCATGGCAAACGCCAGCGGATGTTTGGTGGCGAACCGAGTTCGCTGCATTTTTGCTTTTTCACCCAAATCACCGGCTAGTGCTCGCGTAAATAAATCGGCTCGTTTGCTGTTGCGAATGATGTCGTCACGAATAATCAGTGTTGTGGGTTCTGGCACCCGTTTCAATGATTCCATGGGGTATCGCCCCCAATGCATAGGGCGTAGCTCGGATTCCGATTCTTCCCAACCCGGGCGAGTGCCCATCTTGCCCATGTAGGCGTCAGCGTCTGGCCAATCCAAAGCGGCATGAGTTGCAATAGGCAGATCAACCGCTAAAGGCAAATCAGTGGTGACAGCTGCTATTGCAAAGCCGCGATGCAGGAAAGGCATTTGAAGAACGCCGTTTTCACACCGAGCGATGCCAGCGCGTTGCGCCAGTGTTTCAAGATTGAAATGCGCATTGCCCGTGACATGGCCGCGGGCACTGTACCCCATAGCCCGAATGTATCCCGCCAAAACAACCGCCACTTCAGTGGCTCGTGCATCGGTTCTCGCTTTGTTACTGCCATGAATCCACGCTGCACCTGGCTCAGAGGATTTGGGTTCACGGCTGAATTCAACGAGAAAAATCAAAGCATGGGTGTGTTTCAAGGCCTTTTCAGGCGCCCCATCCAAGGAATCAATGGCGCACACACCAGCCAGGGTTGCATCCAAAAAATAGGCGCACGCTTTGAGGTTTTTACTGCGAAGACTCAAATCGTCGGGTATCGGTGCGCGGGAACTGGCGATCTCACCATCGAGATAATTTTCAAACAATGCTTGATAAGTTGACAAGGCCTCGTTGATCGAATTTGGACCTGCAGGATTTTTATCCTTGGGTGACTCGGCTTGATACTCTGGCGCATGGGCATCCCGTGCAAGCAATTCTGTGGGCAAATCACCCATGTCGAAGTGCCTTGACCGATTTGAAAATATCCGTGTCATGAATCAGCGCTCTATCAAATGGAAGCCCTGTTGCGAATCGACAAACTTTGCGTAGCACGTCCAATCAGGCCAATGGCGTCATACAGTGCTGACTCAGCAAGCGCGCAGCCATTGTCACCAATCCAGGTTTGTGCATCCAGACAAACCCACTCACCTTGGGGGCGTCTCAGCCAGTTAATCGTTAGATCGGAATTGATGAAGCTGTAGGCTCGGAAATCCAGGATAGCGCTGATGCCGTTGCCCGAATCCGCAGCGACAGCGGTGCGTTGAAAGGGACTGGGCTCTTCACCCTCAACCAAAGGGTGCTGAAGCCGAAACCAAATCGCACACGGGCCTTGAAAAATCGTTCCGCGCGCAGCACGGTTTTCAATCAAGTCCGAATAGCCGCGATGCCCATCTTTGGCAAACGGCATTTGCGTCAGTTCGGACATCTCGGGTGAGCGCTGTGCACTTGGCCACGGGTGACCCGGCAATCCGGCAGGCAAGTCCACCGAATTTTCCCGCTGCGCCAGTGCAGTGAAACGCAAAACGACCTTACCGCGCGCCAGCAACTCGCCTGAAAAATGGCCAGCGTTCTTGCCCACGTAGTCTTCTTGCAGTTGCACTTCAAGGTCATCGATGGGAACCGGGCGCAGCAGGTTCGTGGTGAGCCTGCTCAGATGGGTAAGCCCGTGCACACTGGCGGCCCGCTCTACCGCTCGGCAAACCAAAGCCGAGGGCGGTCCCGCGTGTTGATGGTTGGGGTCCCAAGGGCCTCGCGTGAGTTCATGTGATTTGAAGCGGTTTGCCTCAAGGATGCTGTAAGCACTAGAAGGTTCACGCATTGGCTTGTGCCTTTGTAAGTTGAGGAATTGACCATCCATGTTCAAGAAAGTTCCGTTAAGTATTCCTCACTTTTTACCCGCCGCATAACAAAAAAGCCTCCGAATGGAGGCTTGATTGAAAGTTTGGTGGGTGATACATGGATCGAACATGTGACCCCTGCCGTGTGAAGGCAGTGC
>JAYPFZ010000104.1:0-6321 GCA_038126555.1 Betaproteobacteria bacterium | reverse complement strand
CAGCTGGTGGGTGCTTCTAGCCTCAAGCCCGAGCTGATCGCCGGCCTCGACATCCTCATCATTCGCGAACTCACCGGCGACATTTACTTTGGCCAACCGCGCGGCAAGCGCATCGCCACCGATGGCCACTTCCCCGGTGCCGACGAAGCCTTTGACACCATGCGCTACTCCAAGCCCGAGATCGAGCGCATCGCCCACGTGGCCTTCCAGGCCGCACGCAAGCGCAACAAAAAGGTCACCAGCGTCGACAAAGCCAACGTGCTGGAAACCTTCCAGTTCTGGAAAGACGTGGTCACCGAAGTGCACGCGCAATACCCCGACGTGGAGTTGCAGCACATGTATGTCGACAACGCCGCCATGCAACTGGTGAAGGCCCCCAAGGCTTTCGACGTGGTGGTCACCGGCAACATGTTTGGCGACATCCTGAGCGACGAAGCCTCCATGCTCACCGGCTCCATTGGCATGCTGCCCTCGGCCAGCCTGAACACCAAAAACCAAGGCCTCTACGAGCCCAGCCACGGCAGTGCGCCCGACATCGCGGGCAAGGGCTTGGCCAACCCCTTGGCCACCATCTTGTCGGCGGCCATGATGCTGCGCTTTAGCCTCAACCAAGCCGAAGCAGCCGACCGCATTGAAACCGCCGTGAAGGCGGTGTTGGCCCAAGGCCTGCGCACCCCCGACATCTACAGCGAAGGCACCACCCAAGTGGGCACGGTGCAAATGGGCGACGCCGTGGTCAAGGCCCTGGCCTGATCACCCCAAGCCACAACGCATTGCAAAAAGGACAACCAACATGAGCAAACTCGTAGGACTGGTGGGCTGGCGCGGCATGGTCGGCTCCGTGCTGATGGACCGCATGGTCGCCGAAAAGGATTTCGACCTCATCGAGCCGGTGTTTTTCTCCACCTCCAACGCAGGCGGCCAAGCCCCTGCCATGGCCAAGAACGAAACCAAGCTGCAAGACGCGCACGACATCGAGGCCCTCAAGCGCTGCGAGATCATCATCACCGCCCAAGGCGGCGACTACACCAGCGCAGTCTTCCCCAAGCTGCGCGCTGCGGGCTGGAACGGCCACTGGATCGACGCCGCCTCCACCTTGCGCATGGAGGGCAATGCCGTGATCGTGCTCGATCCGGTGAACATGCCCGTCATCCAAAACGCCTTGGCCAAGGGTGGCAACAACTGGGTGGGTGGCAACTGCACGGTGTCGTGCATGCTCATGGGCGTGGGCGCTTTGTATAAAGCCGGCCTGGTGGAGTGGATGAGCACCCAAACCTACCAAGCCGCCTCGGGCGGTGGTGCCCAGCACATGCGCGAATTGCTGACGCAATACGGCACGCTCAACGCCGAAGTCAAAGCCCTGCTCGACGACCCCAAGAGCGCCATTTTGGAAATCGACCGCAAGGTCATCGCCAAGCAGCGTTCGCTGTCGGGCGACGAAACCGCCAACTTTGGCGTGCCCCTGGGCGGCTCGCTCATTCCCTGGATCGACAAAGACCTGGGCAATGGCCAGTCGAAAGAAGAATGGAAAGGCATGGCCGAGACCAACAAAATTTTGGGCTTGGGCGAAGGCTTTGGCTCGCCCGCCATTCCGGTCGATGGCTTTTGCGTGCGCGTGGGTGCCATGCGCTGCCACAGCCAGGCCCTGACCTTCAAGCTGAAAAAAGACGTGCCCGTGGCCGACATCGAAGCCATGATTGCCGCCGACAACGAGTGGGTCAAAGTGGTGCCCAACACCCGCGAAGCCACCCTCAAAGATTTGACCCCGGTGGCCGTTACGGGCACCATGACCATTCCGGTGGGTCGCATTCGCAAGCTGGCCATGGGCCCCGACTACGTGGGCGCTTTCACCATTGGTGACCAACTGCTGTGGGGCGCTGCCGAACCGCTGCGCCGCATGCTGCGCATTCTGTTGGAAGCCTGAGTGGGCCTGGTTGATGAACCCCTAGTCCCCCTCACATGAGTGGTTTATCATCCTTAAAACCCATATGAAAGTTCACACATGATGGCTCCATCCCGCATTCACCGAGCAGTCTGTGCCGCGCTCACGGTCGCTACGCTGACCCTCACGCCGTTGGCCGCCCATGCCTTGTCGTGGAGCCAGCCCAAATTGCTGTCCAAACCCGACCGGCCCATGCGCCTGTTGGTTCGCCTCGACGATGTGAGCGTTGCCCAGCAGCGCAACCTGCGCGCCAGCTTGGCGCCCAAAGCCATCACGGGTGAAACCAGCACCGATGTGCCCGTGGCCTTGCAAGGCGCGCTCATCAAGCTCGAACCCATCGACCGCAACACCTTGGAGTTGCAGATCACCGGTGCCGCCCCCTTGCGCGAGCCGCACCTGATGTTTTATGTGCTGTTGCAATGGGAAGGCGGCCAAGCCCTGGTGCCCGTGAGCTACACCGCACCGGGCGCTTCGGCTCCGGTTCAGCGCAAGGCAGCCCCCGAGCCTGCCCCGCAAGCCACCGCATTGCCAGCCGCCGCACCCCAGGCGGCCGCCCAACCGGCACCCGAACCCAAGGCTGAGCCCGCCCCCGAGCCCAAACCTGAGCCCGCGAAGGCCGAGCCTGCCCCCGAACCCAAGCCCGAGCCCGTGAAGGCCGAGGCTGCCCCCGAACCCAAGCCCGAGCCCGTGAAGGCCGAGCCCAAAGCCGAATCCAAGGCCGAAGCCAAGCCCGAAACCCTGCGAGTGAAACGCGGCGACACCGCCTCCGAGCTGATTCAGGGCTACCAAGACGCCACCGTCAACCTCGACCAAATGTTGTTGGCCTTGCTGGCCCGCAACCCCCAGGCTTTCGTTGACAACAACGTCAACCGCCTGCGCTCCGACGTCGACCTGCAAGTGCCTTCGCTCGATGAAGCCCGCGCCATCGACAAAACCGAGGCCCGCCGTCAAATTCGCCTGCAAATCGATGCCTTTGCCGCCTACAAGGCAGCCGTGGCCCAGCGCCTGAACCAGGTCGAACAAAGCCCCGCCAAGCAATCGGCATCGGGCGACCTCGTCAAGCCGGAAGACAAGCAGACCCAGCCCCAAGACCAACTCAAAATCAGCCAAGCCGACACCCAGGCTGCTGATCAATTGGCCAAGCAACAAAACCAATCCGAAGCCGCCACCAAAGAAGCCCAAGCCCAACAAGACTTGAACGCGCTCAAGCAATTGGCCGATCAAGCGGGTAAAGCCTCCACCGAATCGGCTGGCGCGCAGCCCCCTGCCGCCGATGCCCCCAAGGATGAGCCCGGCGTGAAGGTCGACAAGGCCCCCGAAGAGCAGTCGCTGGTGATGGCCCTCGAAAAAGACCCCACCCTGCCTTTCGTGGGTGCAGGCCTGTTGGTGTTGCTGGTGTTGTTTGCCGTGGCCGCTCGCCGACGCGCGCGGGCTCGCCAGGCCGTGCCCGTGCACGACTTCACGGGTGAACACAACGACAACACGCCGCCCGATCTGGGTTTGCCGCCAGGCTTCAACCTCGACCTCGACCCGGCCCAGAACGACAGCCACGCTTCGGCCAACGATCCCCTTGCCCTGACCGCCGACACCTCGGCCCCTGAAGCCGATCTGCCTCCCCAAGAGGAACCGGCCACGGCCCCTGGCGAAGAAAACCCCTTCACCGTCCGCCTGAAACTGGCCACCGAGTTGTGGAACCTGGGTCAGGTGCACACCAGCCGCGCGCTGGCTGAAGAGGTGCTGGAGCAAGGCGACCCGGAAAGCCAAGCGGCCGCTCGCCGCTGGCTGGAAGAGCGCCCTTGAGGCAACGGATTGCCCTGGGCCTGAGCTACAACGGTCAGGCCTATCACGGCTGGCAATCCCAACCCAGTGGGCGCGGCGTTCAAAACCAGCTCGAACGCGCCCTCCAAGCCTTCACCCTCACCGAGGTGCACACCCTGTGCGCCGGGCGCACCGACTCGGGCGTGCACGGCATTCAGCAAGTGGTGCACCTCGACACCGAGCTCGATCGGCCTTTGTTTGCTTGGGTACGTGGCACCAACACCCACCTGCCCCCCGACATCGCGGTGCAGTGGGCGCAAACCGTGCCCGACACCTTTCATGCCCGTGCCAGCGCCACCCGGCGCCGTTACACCTACTTGCTGCTGGAGTCGCCCGTTCGCCCCAGCCTGGAGCAAGGCCGTGTGGGCTGGGTGTTCCGCGAACTGGCCCTGGCCCCCATGCAAGCCGCTGCCGAGTGTTTGCTGGGCACCCACGACTTCAGCTCCTTTCGAGCCGCCGAGTGTCAGTCGCCCACGCCGGTGAAAACCTTGCACCGCATCGACATCCGGGCCTGCCAGCAAACCAGCCCACTGGGTCGCTATTGGCGTTTTGATTTCGAGGGCAACGCGTTCTTGCATCACATGATTCGCAACATCATGGGCTGCCTGGTTTGGGTGGGCCAAGGCCTGCAACCCGCCCACTGGATGGCCGAGGTGCTGGCTGCCCGCAGCCGCCAAGCGGCAGCCCCCACCTTTGCCGCCGATGGCCTGTATTTCGTGGGGCCGGTTTACGACGACGTGTGGGGCTTGCCCTCGCTCACGGTCGCAGCCGATCACCTGCCCCATTGAGCCCAGCAGCGGCGGCCCTCAACTCTTGAGGGACAATGCCGGACATGCACAGCACCCCCATCAAAATTTGCGGCCTCACCCGAGAGCAAGACGTCGACGCTTGCGTGCAAGCGGGCGTGCATGCGGTGGGCTTTGTGCTGTATGCCCCCAGCCCTCGGGCGGTGACGGCGGCGCGCGCGGCCGAGTTGGCCCAACGCCTGCCCGCCTGGGTGTCGCCGGTGCTGCTGTTCGTGAACCCCACCACCGAAGAGGTGGTGCAAGCGGCCTTGCAAGTGCCCGGTGCTTGGCTGCAATTTCACGGCGATGAGTCCCCAGAATTTTGCGAACTGGCGGCTTCGCTCACCCAACGGCGCTGGATCAAAGCCATTCGGTTTCCCACGGAACCCAGCCCCGAACACCCCACGCCCAAGCTTTTAGAATGTGCCCAGCAATATCAACGCGCCCACGCGCTGTTGCTGGACACCTGGGTCACCGGGTATGGCGGCGGCGGGCATGTCTTCAATTGGTCACAGCTTCCACCTTCCGTCAACGCTCACCTCGTTTTGTCTGGTGGGCTCGCGCCTGCAAATGTCGCCGAGGGCGTGCGCACCCTGCGTCACCGCGGCTTATCGCTGGCTGTTGATGTGAGCTCTGGCGTGGAAAGCGCCAAGGGCATCAAAGACGCCCAAAAAATCCGCGACTTCGCCTTGGCCGTTCGTTCGGCCGAATCGTGAATCCTGGCCAAGCCCTTGGCCACCAACGGAAACGACCCATGTTTGACTACCAACAACCCGATGTCCATGGCCACTTTGGCCCTTATGGCGGCCGCTTTGTGAGCGAAACCCTCACCCACGCCATCGATGAGTTGCAAGCCGCTTACGAGCACCACCGCAAAGACCCCGCCTTCATGGCCGAGTTCCGGCGCGAGTTGGCACACTTTGTGGGCCGCCCCTCACCCATTTATCACGCCGACCGTTTGAGCCGTGAATTGGGCGGCGCCCAAATCTATTTGAAGCGCGAAGACCTCAACCACACGGGCGCACACAAGATCAACAACACCATTGGGCAGGCCATGTTGGCCAAGCGCATGGGCAAGCCCCGCGTGATTGCCGAAACGGGCGCCGGTCAGCACGGCGTGGCCACGGCCACCATTTGCGCGCGCTACGGCCTGGAGTGCGTGGTCTACATGGGCAGCGAGGATGTGAAACGCCAAAGCCCCAACGTCTATCGCATGAAGCTGCTGGGCGCCACGGTCAAGCCCGTCGACAGCGGCAGCAAAACCCTGAAGGACGCCCTCAACGAAGCCTTGCGCGATTGGGTGACTCACGTCGAGAACACCTTCTACATCATCGGCACCGTGGCCGGCCCGCACCCCTACCCCATGATGGTGCGTGACTTCCAGAGCGTGATCGGCGAAGAGTGCCTCACGCAGATGCCCCAGATGTTCAAGAGCCTGCAGATGGCCGAGCAGCAGCCCGACGCGGTGATCGCCTGCGTGGGCGGCGGCAGCAACGCCATGGGCATCTTCTACCCCTACATTCCCCACGAGGGCACCCGCCTGATCGGCGTGGAAGCCGCCGGTGAGGGCATGGACAGCGGCAAGCATTCGGCGTCCCTCCAGCGCGGGCAGCCCGGCGTGCTGCATGGCAACCGCACCTACATCCTGCAGGACGACAACGGCCAGATCACCGAGACGCACAGCATCTCCGCCGGCCTGGACTACCCCGGCGTCGGCCCCGAGCACGCCTTCCTCAAGGACATCGGCCGCGCCGAGTACGTGGGCGTGACCGACAC
>JAYPFZ010000103.1:0-6741 GCA_038126555.1 Betaproteobacteria bacterium | reverse complement strand
GCTGACAATGGCTTGCACCGGCTGTTGCGTCCCTTGCTCCTGGGCCCAGCGCAACAAGGCATTACCACCCAACGAAATGCCCACCCCAAAAAGGGGCCCCGGCCACCGCTGGTGAATGCCCGCCAGCATCCAGTTAAGCTCTTCGTGATCGCCCGAGTGATAGGCCCTGGGTTGGTCATTTAGGCCCCCGCCGCAACCTCGAAAGTGCGGCAAGACCAACCGCCAACCGCGCGCGTTCGCGGCTTGGGCAAACGCTTGGGCGTAATGGCTGTCTCGGTTTCCCTCTAGACCATGAAACAACACCAGCGTGGCTGTGACCGCTTGCCCAGTCGGCGAGCAATGGTCAACCCAGACCCAGTCGTCATCGGGGGTGCTCCAGCGCTCCCTCACCCAAGGGGTGGCCTCGGGTTTTAAGCCCGGCCCCGCCAAGGAGGCATAAACCGTTTGCAGATGGCCCGTGGGTAACCACCACGGGGCACGCCCCCAGTCGAGGCGAGTTGAGGACTCAGTGCAAGAGGTTGGGGACATCGCTGGACGCCTGCAAGTCTTGCTCGCTGGCGGGGCTGGCATGGTGAAGCACCAGGCGCCAGCCTTGAGCCGTCCGGTGATACACATTGGTGGCCAAAATCAAGGCTTCTTGCTCGCCATCGGGCGCTTGAATGCGCACACGCTCCACCACGTTGTGGATGACACTGGCCAAGGCGGAAATGCGCCGCACCGATTCGGGTCGCGCTTGAATGGCGCCTGCGTCGAACAAGGCTTCAAAGGAGGCGCGAATGGCGTCATGCCCCACCAAACGCGGGCCACCGGGATGCACGCACACGATGTCGTCTTCATCGGCCCAGCAGGCCATGAAGGCATCGAGGTTGCGGTTCTGCATGGCCTCATAAAAGGCCGCTTCGACCTCTTCTGGGCTGCCGCCCAAGGTGGCAGCTTTCCACTTTGCTTTGACCATGGCTGCATTCTCGCTTGAAGTGGGTTCACCATGAAAAAACCCCGGCAGGCCGGGGTTCTCGAGTCAGGCGCTGTTGGCGCTTCACTTTTTGCCGCGATAGCGACGCAAGGCAGCCAATTCGGCGGCCAAAACGGCCAGCTCAGATTGGGCACGAGCCATGTCGACGTCGCTCTTGGCGTTCTTGACGGCTTCTTCGGCATGGGCACGCGCCTCATTGGCGCGCTGCTCGTCGAGGTCTTCACCCCGAATGGCGGTGTCCGAAAGCACGGTGACGTGATCGGGCATCACTTCGAGAATGCCACCCGCCACGAACACGAACTCTTCGCCACCGTCTGCCTTTTGCACACGAACCGAACCGGGTCGAATGCGCGTGATCAAGGGCGTGTGACGGGGATAAATGCCCAACTCGCCCACCTCTCCAGGCAAAGCCACAAAGGTGGCCTCGCCGGAGTAGATCAACGCTTCCGCGCTGACCACATCGACATGGAGTGTGCTGCTCATGACGCGTTCGCCTTAAACTTTTTTGGCTTTTTCGAAGGCTTCGTCGATGGTGCCAACCATGTAGAAGGCCTGCTCGGGCAAATGGTCACATTCGCCGTTCACGATCATCTTGAAGCCGCGAATGGTTTCAGCCAAGGACACGTATTTGCCAGCGGTGCCCGTGAACACTTCCGCAACGTGGAAGGGCTGCGACAGGAAACGCTGGATCTTACGGGCGCGGGCCACAACCAGTTTGTCTTCGGGGGCCAATTCGTCCATGCCCAGAATGGCGATGATGTCGCGCAATTCTTTGTAACGCTGCAAGGTGCCCTGAACCGAGCGGGCCACCGTGTAGTGCTCTTCGCCAACCACATGGGGGTCCAACTGGCGGCTGGTGGAATCGAGGGGATCCACGGCGGGGTAAATACCCAACGCTGCAATGTCTCGGCTCAACACCACGGTGGAGTCCAAGTGAGCGAAGGTGGTGGCAGGTGAGGGGTCGGTCAAGTCATCGGCAGGCACGTAAACGGCCTGGATGGAGGTGATGGAGCCCACTTTGGTGGAGGTGATTCGCTCTTGCAAACGGCCCATTTCTTCAGCCAGCGTCGGCTGATAGCCCACGGCCGAAGGCATACGACCCAACAAGGCGGACACTTCGGTACCGGCCAAGGTGTAGCGGTAGATGTTGTCCACGAAGAACAGCACGTCACGGCCTTCGTCACGGAAGGATTCGGCGATGGTCAGACCGGTCAAAGCCACACGCAAACGGTTGCCAGGAGGCTCGTTCATCTGGCCATACACCATGGCCACTTTGGATTCGCTGAGGTTGTCAGAGACCACCACGTTCGATTCCATCATCTCGTGATAGAAGTCGTTACCTTCACGGGTCCGTTCACCCACACCAGCGAACACCGACAAACCCGAGTGGGCTTTGGCGATGTTGTTGATCAGTTCCATCATGTTCACGGTCTTGCCCACACCGGCGCCACCGAACAAGCCCACCTTACCGCCTTTGGCGAAGGGGCAAACCAAGTCGATCACCTTGATGCCGGTTTCCAGCAGTTCTTGCGAAGGAGACAGCTCATCGTAAGCAGGCGCCTTGCGGTGAATAGAGGCCGATTGGGTCATGTCAACCGGGCCACGCTCGTCGATGGGGTTGCCCAACACGTCCATGATTCGACCCAGGGTGGCTTTGCCCACGGGCACCGTGATGGGTGCGCCCGTGTTGGTCACCATCAGGCCACGACGCAGACCGTCGGAAGTGCCCAAGGCAATCGTGCGAACGATGCCATCGCCCAGCTGCTGCTGAACTTCCAGGGTCAGTGCCGAGCCTTCGAGTTTGAGGGCGTCGTAAACACGGGGCATCTGGTCACGAGGGAATTCCACGTCAACCACGGCACCGATACATTGAACAATTTTTCCTTGCGCTTGAGCCATTTTTTGCTCCAAAAATGAATGCTGTTTACACTGCCGCTGCACCGGCCACGATCTCGGAGAGTTCCTTGGTGATCGCTGCCTGACGGGTCTTGTTGTAGACGAGTTTCAACTCGTTGATCACGTTGCCTGCGTTGTCCGTAGCGGCCTTCATGGCCACCATGCGGGCTGACTGTTCAGACGCCATGTTTTCAGCCACCGATTGGTAAATCAGGGCTTCGACGTATCGGCGCAGCAAGTCATCGAGCACGGACTGTGCGTCGGGTTCGTAGATGTAGTCCCAGGTGCTGCTGGACTGATGTTGGTTCATGTCGTCGCTGGACAAAGGCAGCAAACGCTCGACCACGGGCTCTTGCTTCATGGTGTTGATGAACTTGGTGTAGCAAAGCAACACTTCGTTGATCTCGCCTTTGATGTAAGCGTCCAGCATGACCTTCACCGGGCCAATCAGCTTATCGAGGTGGGGGGTGTCCCCCAACTGATGGGCTTGCGCCATGATGGGCACACCCACGCGATTGAGAAAGCCCAAGCCCTTGTTGCCAATGGCCACAGCCTTGACCTCTTGGCCTTCGGCCTTGACTTCGCGGATGCGATTGGTCACAGCACGCAACACGTTGGTGTTCAAGCCACCGCACAGCCCCTTGTCGGTGGTCACCACGATGAAGCCTTTGGCTTTGCCATCGTTGGTGGCCATGTAGGGGTGAACGTACTCAGGGTTGGCGCGACCCAAATCTGCAGCAATCTGGCGCACCTTATCGGCGTAAGGGCGTGCAGAACGCATGCGATCCTGGGCTTTGCGCATTTTGGAAGCGGCCACCATTTCCATGGCTTTGGTGATCTTCTTGGTGTTTTCCACCGATTTGATCTTGCCGCGAATTTCCTTACCTGCTGCCATCGAGGGCTCCTTGCTTTCTCAGGTCGGGATCAGGCGAACGTTTTCTTGAAGGCCACGATGGCGTCGGACATCTCTTGTTCAGCGTCCTTGTCCATGGCTTTGTCCTTCTCGAGCTTGCTCATCAGGCTGGCGTGCTTGTCTTTGAGGTAAGCATGCAATCCGGACTCGAACGCCAGCACTTTGTTGACGTCGATGTCATCCAAGTGGCCTTTGTTCACGGCAAACAAGGTGGCGCCCATGATGCTGATCGACTGGGGCGAATACTGAGCTTGCTTGAGCAATTCAGTCACGCGGGCACCGCGGTCGAGCTGCTTGCGAGTGGCTTCGTCCAAATCGGAAGCGAACTGTGCAAAAGCAGCCAATTCACGGTACTGCGCCAAGTCGGTACGAATACCACCGGACAGGTTTTTGATCAGCTTGGTCTGGGCTGCACCACCCACGCGCGACACGGAAATACCGGCGTTAATGGCGGGACGGATACCGGCGTTGAAGAGGCTGGTTTCCAAGAAGATCTGACCGTCGGTGATGGAAATCACGTTGGTCGGCACGAAGGCAGACACGTCACCCGCTTGGGTTTCAATGATGGGCAGTGCGGTGAGCGAACCCGTTTTGCCTTTGACTTCACCCTTGGTGAAAGCTTCGACGTAGTCGGCATTGACGCGAGCCGCACGCTCGAGCAGACGGCTGTGCAAATAGAACACGTCGCCAGGGAAAGCTTCACGGCCGGGAGGACGACGCAACAGCAAGGACACTTGGCGATAAGCCACAGCTTGCTTGGACAAGTCGTCATAAATGATCAGGGCGTCTTGACCGCGATCGCGGAAGTATTCGCCCATGGTGCAGCCCGAGTAAGCCGACACGTATTGCATGGCGGCAGACTCGGAGGCCGAGGCGGCAACCACAATGGTGTATTCCATGGCGCCGGCTTGTTCCAGTGCGCGCACCACGTTCTTGATCGATGAGGCCTTCTGTCCGATGGCCACATAGATACAGAACATGTCCTGACCTTTTTGATTGATGATGGTGTCAATCGCCACGGCCGTTTTACCGGTCTGACGGTCACCAATGATCAATTCACGCTGACCACGGCCAATGGGCACCATGGAGTCAACGGATTTCAGACCGGTTTGCATGGGCTGGCTCACCGATTGACGGGCAATCACGCCAGGGGCCACTTTTTCGATCACGTCGGTCATCTTGGCGTTGATCGGGCCTTTGCCGTCGATGGGCTGACCCAAGGCATTGACCACACGACCCACCAACTCGGGGCCCACGGGCACTTCCAGAATGCGGCCCGTGCACTTGACGGTGTCGCCTTCAGAGATGTGCTCGTATTCACCCAAAATCACCGCACCCACGGAATCACGCTCCAAGTTCAGGGCGAGGCCGAAGGTGTTGTTGGGGAACTCCAGCATTTCACCCTGCATCACATCGGACAAACCGTGGATGCGGCAAATGCCGTCGGTCACCGAAATCACGGTGCCTTGGTTGCGCACGTCAGCACTGGGTTGCAGTCCTTCGATGCGGCTTTTGATCAATTCAGAAATTTCTGCTGGATTGAGTTGCATGACTCTTTCCTTTTCCTTTTAAAGGCAACCACCAAGCATGCAGCTTAGGCGGTCAACGCCACTTTCATTTGTTCGAGACGGGCCTTGACAGAAGTGTCGAGCACCTCGTCACCGACCACCACGCGGATGCCCCCAATCAACTCGGGTTGCACGTCCACCGACACATTGAGCTTGCGCCCAAAACGCTTTTCCAAGACAGCCTGGACTTGGCCCAGGGCATCACCTTCCAGAGGAAAGGCGCTTTGGATCATGGCATCGGAGAGACCTTGCTGAGCATTCACCAGGGCATGAAACTGCCGAGCAATTTCTGGCAGCGCCGACAACCGGTTGTTGTCGATCACGGTGCGCAAGAAATGCTGGGCGCGTTCAGACAGCTTGCTCTTGGCCACCTCGGTGATCAGCGCGAACACCTGTTCGTGCGTGACTTTGGGGTTTTCTGCAAACTGTTGCAACTGGGGTTGCTCGGCAATCAGAGCGAGTTCACTGACCCACTCTGCGTCACCGCTGGCCTGCCCTTTGGCGGCCTGAAACAGGGCCTCAGCGTAAGGGCGAGCAATGGTGGCAAGTTCAGCCATGATGTCCTCTTAGAGCTCGGTCTTCAAACGGTTGAGCAAATCGGCATGCACACCGGCATTGACCTCTTTGCGCAGGATCTGCTCGGCACCTTTGACCGCCAAAGCGGCCACTTGGTCACGCAGGGCTTCGCGAGCCTTCACAGACTCTTGCTCAGCTTCTGCTTTGGCAGACGCGATGATGCGAGCGGCTTCTTCAGCGGCACGGGTCTTGGCCTCTTCGACCATGACTTGGGCACGTCGCTCGGCATCAGCCAGCAGCTTGGACGAGTCGTCGCGGGTTTTGGCCAGCTCTTTTTCCACTTGCTGATGGGCATTGGAGAGTTCGAGCTTGGCGTTTTCCGCGGCTGCCAGTCCTTGGGCTATTTTGAGTGCGCGCTCATCCAAAGCCGCAGCGATGGGGGGCCACACGAACTTCATCGTGAACCACACCAGGATCGCAAAGACGACCGCCTGGATGAACAGGGTTGCGTTGATGCTCACGGCAACACCTTTCTTAGGTTTGCAGAATTACTTCAGGACGAAGGGGTTGGCGAAGGCAAACATCATGGCGATACCCACGCCAATCAGGAAGGCCGCGTCGATCAGACCAGCCAACAAGAACATTTTGGTCTGCAGTTCGTTCATCAGTTCGGGCTGGCGAGCAGCAGATTCGAGGTATTTGCTACCCATGATGCCGATACCGATACAGGCGCCAATGGCACCCAAACCAATGATCAAACCGGCTGCGAGTGCAACATAGCCAAGAACGTGTTCCATTTGAAGCTCCTAAGGAAAAGATGGAAGGTTGAGAAAAAAGAAATCAGTGGGCGTCGTGGGCCTGTCCGACATACACCA
>JAYPFZ010000102.1:0-6774 GCA_038126555.1 Betaproteobacteria bacterium | reverse complement strand
ACTGGATCAGTGGGATGGCCGGATGAGAGAGCGCATGCAAACGGCCTTGAATCAAGCGCAGCAGCGTTTGGATCAGTGTTCGCAAGCCCTCAAGCAGCCGCGCGTGCGGTTGCACGATTGGCAACGCGGGTTGGACCGCATCACTTGGCAGCTGCGGCAAGCCTTGACCCTGAGCATTCAGACCCATCAGAGTCGGCTGCGCGACAGGGCGCAGCGGCATGCCGGTGCCTTTGATCAGGCGCTGGTGAAGCGTCGCAACCAACTGAGCCATTGGGCGGTCCGCTTGGAGGCGCTCAACCCGGATCACGTGCTCTCGCGGGGTTTTGTCCGCTTGTCCGACCCATCGGGCGCGGTGGTGGCGTCGGTCCATCAGGTGAAGCCAGGAGATGCCGTGCGGGCTCATTTCCATGACGGTGAGGCAGGAATGCAAGTCGAGGACAAGCGATCGTTCTGAACTTTCCTAGAATCGCCTGCATTCTTCACCAACCCCATTGAGGACCTCATGGAACACACGCTACCTGCTTTGCCCTATGCCATCGATGCCCTGGCGCCGCATTATTCGAAAGAGACCCTGGAGTTTCACCATGGCAAGCACCACAACGCCTATGTGGTGAACCTGAACAACCTCCAAAAGGGCACCGAGTTCGAGAACATGTCCTTGGAGGACATCGTCAAGAAATCTTCGGGCGGCATCTACAACAACGCCGCTCAAATTTGGAACCACACCTTTTTCTGGAATTGCATGAAGCCCAACGGCGGTGGTGAGCCTCAAGGCGCACTGGCTGCTGCCATTCAGGCCAAGTGGGGCTCCTATGCTGCATTCCGCGAAGCCTTTGTGAAGTCAGCCGTGGGCAACTTCGGTTCGGGCTGGACTTGGCTGGTGAAAAAAGCCGACGGCAGCCTGGACATCGTGAACATGGGCGCTGCTGGCACGCCGTTGACCACGGGCGACAAAGCCTTGTTGACCGTTGACGTGTGGGAACACGCCTACTACATCGACTACCGCAACTTGCGTCCCAAGTTTGTCGAGACCTTCTTGGACCAACTCGTGAACTGGGACTTTGTGCAGTCCAATTTCGCTTGATTCGGGGCGGATTTCAAACGCAAAAGCACCCTCAGGGGTGCTTTTTTTTATGGCTTTCGTCGATTCAAAGCTCACCCGGGCGAGGGAAGGTAAACCGTTGGCCCACTTGAATTTTTTTGTTGCGGAACCAACCCCGGTTCATTTCCAAGGCCAAGCGAACAGGTCGGTTGGAGCAATGGGCTTGCAGGGAGTGTGGCGTCATGTCCGTCAATTGAAGAATCGTGCCGTCGTCGTCGAGAAAAGCCAGACTCAGCGGGATGCGGGTGTTTTTCATCCAGAAGCACGCGGTTTGCTTTTGCTCGAAAACAAAGAGCATGCCTTGGTTGGCGGGGAGGCTGGTTCGGTGCATGAGGCCCATTTCCTGGGCCTGTGGGGTTCGGGCCACCTCCACCGTGATCACGTGCATCCCCAGCGTCAACTGTTGCTGCGGCAACGGGGGCTGTGGCTGGGCGGCTGGTGCGGCAAACGCGCTACTGAGCAGCATGGCAGCCATTAGCCCAGTGACCCACGCCCAACGGGCAAGCCGTGAGCCCAAGTGGTGCGTGCGAAGTAGGGGGTGCAGTTGCTGATCCATTTGAGAATTTTTCACCCAAATGAACCGCCGCGCAGGGTCTTTACGCAACATTACGCAAGCGCGCTCGGCCAGGGGAGTTGGGGTCTGAAATGAATGCCTTGGCATGCATCAGTGGATTCTTATATTTTGCATGGTGGAAGTGCAGTGCAAAATACGGACTATTCACCCAGTCTTCCAACCAGCGATTCAACCCTCCCAGGAGATTTTGCGAGATGAGCAAACAGCAACCCACCATCATTTACACCTTGACCGACGAAGCTCCTTTGCTCGCCACCGCTTCTTTTTTGCCCATCATCCGTTCTTTTGTGAACGCGGCTGGGGTCAACGTGGAAACCAGCGACATTTCCTTGGCGGGTCGCATCATTGGTGAGTTTTCAGACCGACTCAAACCCGAGCAGCAAATGCCCAACACCTTGGCTGAGCTGGGCAAGAAGACCTTGCAACCCGATGCCAACATCATCAAGTTGCCCAACATCAGTGCCTCGGTGGCTCAATTGTTGGCCGCCGTCAAAGAGCTGCAAGCCCAAGGCTATGACCTGCCGAATTACCCCGAGAACCCCAAGACTGATGAAGAAAAAGCCATCAAGTCGCGCTATGCCAAGTGCATTGGCAGTGCGGTGAACCCCGTTTTGCGCGAGGGCAACTCAGACCGCCGTGCGCCCAAGGCCGTGAAGGAATACGCCCGCAAAAACCCGCACAGCATGGGTGAGTGGAGCCAAGCCTCTCGCACACACGTTTCGCACATGCACCACGGTGACTTCTACCATGGTGAAAAGTCCATCACGCTGGATCGTCCCCGCAATGTGCGCATGGAGTTGCTGACCCAAAGCGGTAAGACCATTGTGCTCAAGCCCCAAGTGGCCTTGCAAGATCGCGAAGTGATCGACAGCATGTTCATGAGCAAGAAAGCCCTGCTGGCTTTCTATGAAAAAGAGATTGAAGACGCCCACAAAACGGGTGTCATGTTCTCTTTGCACGTGAAGGCCACCATGATGAAGGTTTCCCACCCCATCGTTTTCGGCCATTGCGTGAAGATTTTCTACAAAGAGGCCTTCGAAAAGCATGAAGCTTTGTTCAAGGAACTGGGCGTCAACGTGAACAACGGGATGGTGGACCTCTACAACAAAATTGCCACCCTGCCGCAGTCCAAGCAAGAAGAGATCAAGCGTGATTTGCACAGCTGCCACGAGCACCGTCCCGAATTGGCCATGGTCGATTCAGCCAAAGGCATCACCAACTTCCATTCGCCCAACGATGTGATCGTGGACGCCTCCATGCCCGCCATGATTCGCTCGGGCGGCAAGATGTATGGTGCCGATGGCCGCATGAAGGATGTCAAGGCAGTGATGCCCGAGTCCACCTTCGCCCGCATCTACCAAGAGATGATCAACTTCTGCAAATGGCATGGCGCTTTTGACCCCCGCACCATGGGCACGGTTCCCAACGTTGGTTTGATGGCCCAACAAGCCGAGGAATACGGCTCACACGACAAAACCTTTGAGATCTCCGAAGATGGCGTGGCCAACATCACCGACAACGATACCGGTGAGGTGCTCTTGTCTCAGAATGTCGAGCAGGGGGACATTTGGCGCATGTGTCAGGTTAAGGATGCCGCCATCCGTGACTGGGTCAAGCTGGCTGTTAACCGCGCGCGCAACTCGGGCATGCCTGTGGTCTTCTGGCTGGATTCCTATCGCCCCCACGAAGCCCAATTGATCACCAAGGTCAAGATGTACCTGCATGAACACAACACCACGGGCCTGGACATCCAGATCATGAGTCAGGTCCGCGCCATGCGCTACACGCTTGAGCGCGTCATCCGTGGTTTGGACACCATCAGTGCCACGGGCAACATCTTGCGTGACTACCTCACCGATTTGTTCCCCATCATGGAGTTGGGCACGTCAGCCAAGATGTTGTCCATTGTCCCCCTGATGGCCGGTGGTGGCATGTATGAAACGGGTGCCGGTGGCTCTGCGCCCAAGCACGTTCAGCAGTTGGTTGAAGAAAACCACTTGCGCTGGGACTCGTTGGGTGAGTTCTTGGCCTTGGCGGTTAGCCTGGAAGATTTGGGCCTCAAGCACAACAATGCGCAAGCCAAGATCATGGCGACCGCATTGGATGCTGCCACGGGCAAACTGCTCGATAACCGCAAAGGTCCCTCGCCCAAGACGGGTGAACTCGACAATCGCGGCAGCCAGTTTTACTTGGCCATGTATTGGGCCGAAGCACTCGCCGAACAAAAAGAGGATGCCGAGTTGGCCAAGCGCTTTGCCGCGGTTGCCAAGCAGTTGCAAGCCGCTGAGGCCAAGATTCTGGGTGAGCTCAATGAGGCGCAAGGCAAGCCAGTGGACATCGGTGGCTATTTCCGACCGAATTTCCAGCAGTTGACTGCTGTCATGCGACCCAGCCAGACCTTCAACACCATCATCGATGGCATCAAAGCCTAAGCCGGTGGTCTTTTTTAATCAGCCGAGCTTGCGAGCTCGGCTTTTTTATGGGGCCCTCACTGGGGGGCCGACCAATCGTCGCGGTGAGCCGCCGCAACTTTTTCCAAATCCTTGGCGGCTTCGATGATTTCTCGGATGCGAATGTTGCGCGCCAACAGCCCCTTGGGGCCGTTCTCGACATCGAATTGAACCACTGCCCCTTTGGGCAATGTTTTGTAGCCTTCGACCAAGACTTCGGAGAAATGCGCAAACACATCGCCTTGGACGTCGTCTGACTTCAGAAAACCAAACCCTTTGGTATTGTTGAACCATTTGACTGTGCCGAGTGCCATGGGAAACCTCTTGGTATCAAAGAATTAATGAATTTTCATTTATGAGAATTAATATACTACATTTGGCTTAGATCAAACGGCCAGCCTTTGGGCAATTCGCACTCGATAAAATCCCGAGATCATGCCCAAATCCCCCATCCGTCCCCCGTCAAACCCCTCCGTGAGTGACGACGATGCCTTGGTTGTCGAGCGATTGACGCAAAAGGTTCAGCCGCCGCAAATGTTTCAGGTGGTGATGCTCAACGATGACTACACCCCCATGGAGTTCGTGGTGCGTGTGCTGCAAGAGTTTTTCAGCAAAGATCGGGAAACGGCCACCCAAATCATGCTCAAGATTCACATCGACGGACGCGGCATTTGTGGGGTTTTCACCAAGGATGTCGCAGCCACCAAGGTGGAGCAGGTGAGAGAGGCAGCCCATCGTGACGGACACCCCCTGCAATGTTTGTATGAACCCATTGATTGACAGGTTTCAGATCCCATATACATTTGCACCATCGATAGCGTGAAGGAAAGTTTCCATGATTGCCCAGGAGTTAGAAGTCAGTCTGCACATGGCGTTTGTCGAAGCCAGACAGCAACGGCATGAGTTCATCACCGTCGAGCATTTGTTGCTGGCTTTGCTAGACAACCCCAGTGCCGCTGAGGTGTTGCGAGCCTGCTCGGCCAACATGGACGAATTGCGCAAATCCCTCACGCACTTCATCAAAGACAACACCCCTCAGGTGGCTGGCACCGATGAAGTGGACACTCAGCCCACGCTGGGTTTTCAGCGCGTGATTCAACGCGCCATCATGCATGTGCAGTCCACCGGCAATGGCAAAAAAGAAGTCACTGGCGCCAATGTCCTGGTGGCCATCTTTGGCGAAAAAGATTCCCATGCGGTGTATTACCTGCACCAGCAAGGCGTCACCCGATTGGATGTGGTGAATTTCATTGCTCACGGCATTCGCAAACAAGAGGATGCCGAGTCGGCCAAGCCGGCTGAGCCAGCCCCCAGTGAATCGGAGGAGGCCACGGCTGAAAAATCAGAGAAGGCTTCGCCTCTGGAGCAATTCACGCTCAACCTGAACCAAGCGGCGAAAGACGGAAAAATCGACCCCCTCATCGGCCGAGACTACGAAGTCGAACGCGTGATCCAAATCCTGTGCCGTCGTCGCAAAAACAACCCCTTGTTGGTGGGCGAAGCTGGCGTCGGTAAAACCGCCATCGCCGAAGGTCTGGCTTGGCGCATCACCCAAGGCGATGTGCCTGAGGTGTTGGCCGAGTCCCAGGTTTACTCGCTGGACATGGGGGCGCTGCTCGCGGGCACCAAATACCGCGGTGACTTTGAGCAACGGCTCAAAGGGGTGTTGAAGTCGCTCAAAGACAAACCGCAGGCGATTTTGTTCATTGACGAAATTCACACCCTCATTGGCGCAGGTGCGGCTTCTGGAGGGACTTTGGACGCCTCCAATTTGCTAAAGCCCGCCCTCAGTTCAGGACAGCTCAAGTGCATTGGTGCCACCACCTTCACCGAATACCGTGGCATTTTTGAAAAAGATGCCGCACTGTCTCGGCGCTTCCAAAAGGTCGACGTGATCGAGCCCTCGGTGGAGCAAACCGTCGACATCCTGCGGGGCCTGAAATCCCGTTTCGAAGAGCATCACAACGTGAAATACGCCTTGGGTGCCCTGCAAGCAGCCGCTGAGTTGAGTGCCAAATACATCAACGACCGGCATCTGCCCGATAAAGCCATTGACGTCATCGACGAGGCCGGCGCCGCTCAGCGCATCTTGCCGGTTTCCAAGCGCAAGAAAACCATTTCCAAGTCGGAAATCGAAGACATCGTGGCCAAGATCGCTCGCATTCCGCCGGCCTCGGTCTCCTCGGATGACCGCAGCAAGCTGCAAAGTCTGGAGCGCGACCTCAAAAGCGTGGTGTTTGGCCAAGATAAAGCCCTCGACGTCTTGGCGTCGTCGGTCAAAATGGCCCGCTCAGGTTTGGGTAAAACCGACAAACCCATCGGTGCTTTCTTGTTCAGTGGCCCAACCGGTGTGGGCAAGACCGAGGCGGCCAAGCAATTGGCCTACATCCTGGGCATTGACCTCATTCGCTTTGACATGTCGGAATACATGGAGCGCCACGCCGTCTCCCGACTCATTGGTGCGCCCCCGGGTTACGTGGGCTTTGACCAAGGCGGCTTGTTGACCGAGGCCATCACCAAAAAGCCGCATGCCGTGCTGTTGCTCGATGAAATTGAAAAAGCCCATCCCGACATCTTCAACGTGCTGTTGCAGGTGATGGACCATGGCACGCTGACCGATAACAACGGACGCAAAGCCGATTTCCGCA
>JAYPFZ010000101.1:0-6863 GCA_038126555.1 Betaproteobacteria bacterium | reverse complement strand
GCCCAACCGAGGTAATCGATGGCAGTGGTCAAGTCGGCATCCAGCCAAGCCTGGAATTGACTCGGCGGCAACACCACCGGCGTTCTTTTTTCATCCTCGGGTTTGTGAAACTGTTGCATCACCGGGTGTTCGTCTGCATTCACGGTGAGCATGGAGAAGCTCACCACCCGCTCCCCTGAAGACGGATCGATCCACCGATCCCACAAGCAGGCAATGGCCATGGGTTCCCCATTGGTTTGCGCAATCGACCAGCGTTGCGCCTTGCCCGTTGCATAGCTGGGCTCGAAGAATTGATCGGCCAAGACCAAGCCCCATTGGCGGTTACGCCAAGCCGTGCGGAAGCTGGGTTTTTGCTGCGCCGTTTCACTGCGCGCGTTGTAGGTGTGGCGAGCAATCTTGGCGTCTTGAGCCCATGCGGGAATCAAGCCAAATTGAGCCAAACCGCACGCCACACGGCCTGTTTGATGGCTCTTCACCACCACCGGTGCCGCATAGCCGGGGTAAGCCTCGGGTGGATATCCCGTGGGCAGGGACACGCCAAAGTGGGTATTCACCCATGCGTCTTGCGTGGTGGGAACGAAGTTGGTGCACATCGATTCATTACACTGTTTCTGGTTGATTCACGAGCACAGGAATCCTCATGACCGAATGGGTTGAATTCATCGTTGGCGACGGCGGCACTTTGTCCATGTCGGGCATCCCAGAGCCTCAGACGCGTTCCGAAGTTTATGAGCACATTGCCGACGATTGGCAAACCTCTGCTCAACGCGCCCTCGACCTCAAGGTTCCCATTCGCTTCGTGTGACCCATGGCCCGCATTCACCCCTCTGCCCCCCTCATCGGCCCCCTCAGCGCCGGCGATTACCGCGAACGCGACATGTTGCGCCTGTTGGAGGTGGGGTTGCCCGATGATTTCGATGTGTTTCACAACCTGCCGTGGACGACGGTGGAATCGGGCCAACAACACTTTGGCGAACTCGACTTGGTGGTGGTGGCGCCGCAGGGGCATGTGGTGTTGCTGGAAGTGAAAGCGGGTGAAGTGACCGAGGGCGCCGACACCCTCAGCAAACACTATGGCGGTGGTGTCGAGCCCAAAAACATTGGACACCAAGTGCGGCGACATCACCACGCCCTGATGCTTCGCATCAAATCGGGCGAATTGCCATCAGTGAACATTCAAACCCTGTTGGTGCTGCCCGATCACCACATCCAAAGCGCCATCTTGGCTTATCCACGCGAACGAATTGTGGACGCCTCGCAACTCGACGATTTGTGCCGACTATTGATGGGAATGGTTCCCACCACCCAACCCCCTGACGGCACACGGCAGCGTGTGCTCGACTTTTTGGCCAACCGGTTTCAGGTGGTGACCGATGTTGCCACCCACATTCAACAGGTTCAGCACGCTTCCACAGCCCTGTCCAGCGGCTTGGCCACCTGGGTGACCAAAATCAGTCACCCCAGCGCGGTTTACGTGGTGCAAGCCACAGCGGGATCCGGCAAAACCCAATTGGCACTGACCCTACTGAAAGCCGCTGCTGCGCAAGGGCAGCGTGCGCGATATGTGTGCTTCAACCGCCCACTGGCCGATCACCTGGCTCAGTTGGCGCCAATCCAGGCGGAAGTCACCACGTTTCATCAACTGTGCCGCGAACACTGGGAGCGTTTGGGTCATACGCCCGACTTCACCCAAGCCGATGTCTTTGACACCATGGTGCAGTCGTTGGTGAACGATGAGCACCCCGGTGAACCCACAATCGACCTCTTGGTGGTCGACGAGTCACAGGACTTTGAAACCCCTTGGGTGGAAGCCCTCATTGCGCGCACACGGCCTGATGGGCGCATTTACATCTTGGGGGATGCGGGTCAGCAGGTCTACGAGCGCGAGCCCTTTGACATCCCCGACGCCGTTCACATTGAATGCATGGATAACTTTCGCAGCCCGCAACGCGTGGTGGATGTGATCAACACCTGGTCGCTCACGGATGTGCCTGTGGTGGCGCGCAGTGCGCATCGAGGGCAAACGCCCCACATCCTGACTTGGGCGCCATCCCAAGTGAACAGCCTATCGGCCCTGAACCAATGCTTGCGCAACTTGTGGCAAGCGGGTTATCGCCCGGAGCAAGTGGTCGTCATCAGCTACCGCGGGGTGAAATCCTCCGAGGCCTTGAAGCAAGCCGAGCTGGGCGGCCATGCCACGCGGCGTTTCAGCCACTACGACTCGGCCGGCAATGCAATTTGGACACCCGGGTCCCTATTGGTGGACAGTGTCTACCGTTTCAAAGGCCAGAGCATGCCGGTGGTGGTGCTTTGTGAAATCGACTTTGAAGCACTCACCCAGCGCGAAAAAAACAAACTGCTGGTTGGCCTCACCCGTGGCCAAATTCGAGTGGACATGGTCATGAGCGAACGCAGTGCCCAGTTGCTCATGCCTTGAGTGCGCTTGCGCAAGCAAGCGCCGTCAAGCCAAGACAACGCGTGCCGTCCCCAGCATGATGGGCTTGACCAAAATTTTGTAAGTGTCCAGGTCAAAGCCCGAGTCATCGAGTTCAGTGGTTTTGCCGCTGCGCGAGCACCAGGTGCTGAGTTGCCGCCAGCCTTGAATGCGATGACGTTGTATCCAATCCCCGCGCTGCTCCTCCAGGTCAATGGGCCCTGCATAAGGCCAGGCCTCCACCTTCAAATCAATCAAAGCGGTGAGCAAGCGTTGATCGTGCGCCGACGAGGGCTCCAGCCCCACACAGGCACCCAGGCAAGTCTTCACCTGCACACCAAAGCAACCACGTTGACCCATTTTTTCCAAACCCAGCAGGCCCAGGCACAAACGGTGTTGTTCAGCAAGGCTTCTGAGCTGTTGCTGCGCCGCATGCGCCGAACTGAAAAGCCCATACCAGTCCTGCCCTTGGCCCACCGTCACCGCTGGCCCTGAAACCACCTCGGGTTGCAATCGTCCTGGGCTTGCGTTCAAGCGAATCGAGCACAGGTGCCGCAAGCGCCGCAACCGGATGTTGAACAATGGGCTGAGCTGTTTGATCAAACGCGCCTCCAACAACAAAGCGCCAATTTCACCGGCGGTTTCAATGAAATCCACTCGCCGGGTTTGAGCCAACATTCTGGCTTCGTCTTCAGCGCGCAAATGCGCCATCACCCGGCTTCGAATGTCCACACTCTTGCCGATGTAGAGCGGAAACTGGCCCTCTCCTTTGAACAGATAAACCCCAGCCGTTCGTGGCAGTGCCGCCAGCGATTCGGGGTCAATCTTTCCAATGGGCAACGACGCGGGCGGTGGAGTCATGGGGCAAGGGGGGGGTGATTCGGCAAAAGGTTTCGCTGTGCAAGCCGCTCAATTTACGTCAGATGAATAAGCACTTCTTCAAGCGGCCTTGACCCGATGCTTAAGCCGCTCCTAAGACTGGGTTTCTAGGATCAATCCCATGCGAAACGCGCTCTTTTCTTTCTTGCTGATTGGGGTTGCCCCCAGCTGGGCCGCCACGCCTGCCGAGTTGCTGGCCGATTACACCGCGCAAGCGGGTCAGCCTGCCGACGCCCAGCGTGGGCAACAGTTTTTTCAAAATAAGCATGGCAAGTCCTGGTCTTGCGCCACTTGTCATGGCCAAACGCCCGTCACCCCGGGCCGACACGCCAACACCCAAAAAACCATTGAGCCCCTGGCTCCAGCGGCACATCCGCGTCGATTCACGCAAGCCTCAAAGGTCGAAAAGTGGTTTCGTCGCAATTGCAACGATGTGCTGAACCGTGCCTGCACCCCTGCCGAGAAAGCCGATGTGCTGGCCTGGCTGATCACCCTACGCTGAAAGACCAACATGAAAACAAACCGATGGATCTGGACGGCCATGCTGAGCTTGTGGCTGGGGCATTCCGCCCTGGCATGGGCCGATTCATACCGTGGCCCCAAACCCTTGCCGCTTTACACCGAGGAGTGCGGCAGCTGTCACCTCGCCTATCCAGCCCAGCTCTTGCCCAAGGCGTCTTGGCACCGTTTGCTCATGGGGCTTGACCACCACTTTGGCAGCAACGCCAGCCTGGATCCCAAAACCCGCCAGGCCATCGACACCTGGCTGCAAGCCTACGGCGGTGAGGGCAAGCGTGCCCGAGACGTCCCACCCGACGATCGCATCACCCGAGCCAGCTGGTTCGAGCGCAAACACCGGCGGGTCGCCAAGGCCACCTGGACGCGACCCAGCATTCAAAGCCCTGCGAACTGTGCCGCCTGTCACCCCGACGCGGCAGCTGGTGATTTCGAAGACGACGATGTGAGCATCCCCAAATGAGCACCACCCTGCCCCCTTCTTCCCAAGCCTCAGCAGCTGCTTCACGACCCCGCAAGCCCTTGGTGGATGCGTTCTTACGCACCCTACACGCCACATTGGCTCTCGGCTTTGTGGTGTCTTACCTCACCAGCGAATCCGAAGCCTGGCAAACGGTTCACGTCTACAGCGGTTACACCCTCGCTGGGGTTTTGGTGCTGCGCGCGTTGTGGGGCTTGGTGGGGCCCACGCCAGCACGCTGGTCGGTTTTGTATCGGCGCGTCAGCCTGTGGCGCGTGTGGTGGCCCAAGCTGCAAGCCGGCCAATGGCTGGACCACTCGGTGTGGGTTGGGGTCAGTGCCTGGCTCTTGGCTGCCTCGGTGACCAGCATTTACTTCACCACCCTGTTCTCCATCGCCACGGGGCTCGCCTCCTACAATGAATGGCTGGGCGACGGCTTGCTGGATGACGTCGTGCACGAACTTCATGAAGGTTTGGGAAACATGACCTTGTTCTTGGTGCTCACGCATCTGTCGCTGGTGGTGGTGTTGCGTCTGTGGCGCGGGCCCCAAGCGGTTCGTCCCATGTGGCGCGGCCATGCGAATTCTGCTCGCCGAGGATGACGCCCTGCTGGGCGATGGCTTGAAGGCCGGGCTGATTCAGCGCGGCTTTCAAGTCGACTGGGTTCGCGACGGCGTAGCCGCCGAACGCGAGTGGCTCAGCGACCAGCATCAAGCCGTGGTGCTCGATTTGGGCCTGCCCCGGCGCGATGGCCTGGAGGTTTTGCGATCGGTTCGATCTCAACGCAACGCCACCCCTGTTTTGGTGCTCACCGCCCGCGATGCGGTGGCACAGCGCGTGGAAGGCTTGAACCTCGGTGCCGACGACTACGTGGTGAAACCCGTTGATTTGGATGAACTCGCTGCCCGGCTGCACGCATTGGTGCGACGCGCCCATGGTCAGGTGCAAACCACCCTGCAAGTGCGTGACCTCAGCATCACCCCCGACGCCCGTCAGGTGGAACGGCAAGGGGTCACCATTGCCCTCTCACCCCGCGAGTTCGATGTGTTGCATGCCCTCACCTTGAACGCAGGCCGGGTGTTGTCGCGCACGCAGCTGGAACAGCACCTCTACAGCTGGGGCCACGAAGTCGACAGCAACGCCATTGAAGTGCACATTCATCACCTGCGAAAAAAACTGGGGCCAGGACTGATTGAAACCGTTCGGGGGGTGGGCTACATCATCATGCCCTGACACCATGAGCACGGCCTACTCCCTTCAACAACGGCTGATCAAACGCACCCTGGGCGGTGCCTTGGTGGTGTGGGTGATCACAGCCCTGGTGGTGTGGCTCAATGCCCAGCACGAAGTGGACGAATTGTTGGATGCGCATTTGGCGCAATCGGCGGCCTTGTTGGTGTTGCAACAAACGCACGGCCCCGACGACGACTCCGACACCGACCCCGATTTGCCCATTCTTCACAAGTATGCGCACCGGGTGGCCTATCAGGTGTTTGAGTCTGGCCAGTTGGTCATGCACTCGCCCAACGTGTCGCATGAGCCCATGGGGCCACATCAGCAAGGCTTCCGAACACTCACCTTGGCCGATGGCCGCAGCTGGCGGGTGTTTGCCTCGCGCTCGCCCGACGACGAAACCCAGCTCTATGTGGCCGAGCGCCTCAGCAGCCGCAACGACATCCTGGGCGCCATGCTGCTCAGCGTCCTCACGCCCCTCTCCCTGGCCCTGCCCTTGCTGCTCGCAGGCTTGTGGTGGCTGCTTCGCTCGGAGTTGTTGCCCTTGCAACGCTTGCGCCAAGCCTTGCTCACTCGGCAGTTGGACACCCTCGACCCCGTGGCTTTGGCCCAAGCGCCCAAAGAAATCCAAACGGTGATCGATGCGCTCAACGATTTGCTCGAACGCCTGACCCGTCGCATGGAAACCGAAAAGCGTTTCACTGCCAACGCGGCCCATGAATTGCGCACGCCCATCGCGGCCATTCGGGCGCAGGCCCAAGTGGCCTTGCATGCAGGCGCCAACGACAGCCAACGGCAACAGGCTTTGCAAGACACCTTGCATGGTTGCGACCGCGCCAGCCGCGTGATCGAGCAATTGCTCACGCTGGCGCGCCTCGACGGTGCCAGCGACGGCCAAGACCAGACCTTGGATGTATCGGCCCTGTTACAGCGTGTAGTGGCCGATGGCGTGCCGCAAGCGCTGACGCGCGGTCAAAGCGTGGAGCTGCTGGCCGAGGTGACCCCCAGCACCTGGGGCAACCCCTTGCTGTGGGAGATCCTCTGGCGCAACCTGTTGGACAACGCCATGCGCTACAGCCCGCCTGGGGCGAAGGTGCGGCTGCGCATTCACACCGGCGCGACCACGCCGTGGGCCATCACGCTCGAAGACAGCGGCCCGGGCCTGCCGCCCGAGGCCCTGAGCCGATTGGGCGAGCGTTTTTACCGAGGCCCTGTCACCGTCGATGCCGCCAGTGGCAGTGGCTTGGGTTGGTCCATCGTGCAGCAAATTGCACGCAGCCAAGGCCTCCAGCTTGAATTGGGGCGGTCTGCCGAACTCGGCGGCCTGCGCGTGCAACTCAC
>JAYPFZ010000100.1:0-7030 GCA_038126555.1 Betaproteobacteria bacterium | reverse complement strand
GAGGCCATTCAGGTTCGTGGTGTGGTGGTGAGCGGAGCGGGTCAGGGCATGGCGCTGCTGGCGCTGGGCAACGCACCCGCAGCCACTTGGCGAGTGGGTCAGACCTTGCCCAATGGCTGGACGGTGCGCTCGGTGGCTTGGGATGAAGTCGTGCTTGACGAGGCCTCCGGTGGCGTGCAACACCGCCTGCCCGTGCCCCAGCCCAGCCAGGTGCCGTTGACGCGGCCCTGAACCCGCGCTGCGGGCTGCCTCAGCGCTTGAGGAACATGCGGTAAGCCGGGTTTTGCGTTTCGTCGACGTAGGGGTAGCCCAAGGTCTTGAGGAAACGGCGAAAGGCGGCGTCGTCTTTGGGGGGCACTTGCAGCCCCACCAAGGTGCTGGCGTGATCCGCGCCTTGGTTGCGGTAGTGAAACAAGCTGATGTTCCAAGTGGGCTTCATGCTGGAGAGGAACTTCATGAGCGCGCCCGGACGCTCGGGGAAAGTGAAGCTCAGCAAGCGCTCGTCGCTGGCCAGCTCGGAGGCACCGCCCACCATGTGGCGAATGTGCGATTGCGCCAAGTCGTCGTGGGTGAGGTCGATGGCCTGAAAGCCGTTCTTCTTCAGGTGCGCGGCAATCTTGGCCGATTCGCCTTTTTGCGTGGTGGTGATGCCAACAAACACGTGGGCTTGGGCCGCATCGCTCATGCGGTAGTTGAATTCGGTGATTTGCCGTGGGGCTTGTTGGCCACCAAAAGCGGGCAAATCGCTGATCAGGCCGCAAAAGCGGCGAAAGCTGCCCCGCTCCTCGGGGATGGTGACAGCCAGCAAGGCCTCGCGCTCTTCGCCCACGCCAGCGCGCTCGGCCACAAAGCGCAAGCGGTCGAAGTTCATGTTGGCCCCACACAGAATGGCCACATAGGTTTCGCCACGGGTTTTGTGGCGCGCGGCGTATTGCTTCACCGCGGCCACGGCCATGGCGCCAGAGGGCTCGACGATGGAGCGGGTGTCGATGAACACATCTTTGATGGCGGCGCACACCGCGTCGGTGTCGACCACCACGTAGTCGTCCACCCATTGCTGGGCCAGCTTGAAGGTTTCCTGTCCCACGGTTTTCACGGCGGTGCCATCGGCAAAGAGGCCCACGTCGGGCAGGGTGACGCGCTGATGGGCCTGCACCGATTGCCACATGGCGTCGGAATCGCGGGTTTGCACGCCAATCACCTTCACCTCGGGGCGCACCGCCTTGATGTAGGCCGCCACGCCAGAGATCAGGCCGCCACCGCCAATGGCCACGAACACCGCATGCAAGGGGCCTTGGTGCTGGCGCAGGATTTCCATGGCGATGGTGCCCTGACCCGCAATCACTTCCGGGTCGTCGAAGGGGTGGACAAAGGTCAGCCCCTTGGATTTCGCCAAAGCCTGGGCGTGTTGCTGGGCATCGGAATAACTCTCGCCTTCGAGCACGACTTCGCCGCCCAAGGCCTTGACCGCCTCCACCTTGACGCTGGGGGTGGTGATGGGCATGACGATCACCGCGCGCGTGCCCAGGCGCTGGGCACCCAAGGCCACGCCTTGCGCGTGGTTGCCCGCCGAGGCGCAAATGACCCCTTGCTTGAGCTGGGCTGGGCTGAGGTGGGCCATTTTGTTGTAGGCCCCGCGCAGCTTGAAGCTGAACACCGGTTGCTGGTCTTCGCGCTTGAGCAAGACCTGGTTGTTCAGGCGCTGGCTCAGGTTGCGGGCCAAGTCCAAGTCGGTTTCATGGGCCACGTCGTAGACCTTGGCATTGAGGATGCGCTTGAGGTAAGCCGTGGTGTCGGGAGAGGTGGGGCGTGAGGCGGGCATGTTCGGGTCACCGGAAAAGTTGCGCCTATTGTCGCGTGGTGACAGGGCAGCAGGCTGACGCGTGGCACAGACACAAAAAACCCCGCCACGTTGCCGTGGGCGGGGTGAGGGACTTCAGCTGGTGAAGCTGGCCTGAGCCAGCTGACCATCAGAAGTTGGTTTGCATGCCCACCAAGGTGGTTTTGATTTGGGTCACGTCGGTGTTGGCCGTCATGTTGTCGAACTTCTGGTTCACCATGCGGGCATACACGCTGGTGTTTTTGCTCATCGCGTATTTCACGCCCACGGCCGTGATGGAACGGTCTTTGTTGGCAGCGGTGGTGTCGTCTTTGGAGCCGGTGTTGGCGATCAAGGACAGGTTGCCCATGGGCACCGTGACGGAGAGGTTGGTGGCTTTGCTGTCGGTGGCGGCGCCCTTGGTTTCAGAGTAGCTGCCAAAGCCCAGCTTGGCCATGCCCAGGTCGTAGGTCACGGCCAGGTTGTTTTGCTGGGTGCCATCGCCACCAGCTGCAGCGGCGATTTTGTAGACGCTGTAACCGGCAGACAAGGGGCCGTTGGCGTAGAACAAGCCGATGTCCGTGACCGAAGCCACTTCTTTGATAGCGGGATTATTGGCGTCTGCGTTGGTTTTGAAGGCGTGGGCCACTTTCACCGTGATGTTGCTGAAGGTGGGGCTGGTGTAAACCACGCTGTTGCTGTTACGAACGCGGCCGGTGCTCAGGAAGCTGAAGCCACCACCAATTTTGGTGCCAAAGCCGGTGGCTGCCGACATGGTGCTGAGGGAGGGGGTGTTGGCTGCGCCCAGTTGCAGGGAGCCGAAGCCGCCCGACAAGCCTAGGTATTGCTCGCCGCCTTTGGAACCGAAGTTGCTGGTGGCATCTTTACCGGCGTCAAAGTCGTTTTCCAACAGGAACATGGCTTTCAAGCCACCACCCAGGTCTTCGGTGCCTTTGAAGGTGATTTGGCTGGTGCCTTGGCTGTTGTTGCGGACGTAGTTTTGCGAAACGCTGTTGCCGTTTTTGTAGGAGGTGTCTTCCATGGCGATGGAAGGGTCGAAAGTGCCAACGATGGACACTTGGGCAAAAGCGGTGGAAGCGGCCAGTGTAGCCAGAGCATCTACAAATGTCAATCCAAAGTTTGATGTTAAAAAATCATCACGCCATCAAAGTTTGACTCAAGTTTTTGACATGACGTTCGAATCTAGACTGTGTCTTCATCAACGGGGTGACCCTGCCTTGTCCGTGCCTGCTTTGCCTGCCTCCACTGTTGCGCCCATCGATACCGCGTGCAGCGTCCGTCTGGACATGCTGCCGCAATTGGCGGGCAGTTTGGCGCCGCTCATCGAGCAGCAGCCCGTGGCCGTGTATGAAAACGGCCAGGTGGTGGGCTATTTTGTGGGTGGCGGCTTGATGCAGCAGCTCGCGCATGCGCCAGCCGCCACCAGCGCCCCCGCGCCTGCCTTGGCCCCAACGGGGGGCTTCGAGTTGCCGGGCTCGCGGGAGGTGATTCAGTCGCAACAACACCGGGCGCGTCAGTTGTCCAACCAGCAGGTGGTGTTGGCCCAATTGGCGCAGCTGTTGCTGGCGCAGGAAGAAGAGCGCACCCGCCGTGGCGCCTTGGCCAAGGCGTCGCTGCAAATTTTGCGCAACCGGTTGGATCGCCACATCCTGCCCTGTTTGGGCCATGTGCCGGTGCATCAAATCGATGCCGACAGCGTGCAGCAACTGGTGAGTCGCCTCACCGACGAAGAGGCCTCACCCACCACGCTGTCGCAATATTTGGTCATTGTTCGCAAGCTGCTCAAACTCGCGCACAGTCGCCGCCTCATTGCCGAAATGCCCGATTTGCCGTCGGTGCAAATTCAGCACAAGCCGCGGGCCAACTTCAATCTGCACGAATACGCGCAGTTGCTCAAAACGGCCAAGCGCTTGTGGCGCACCCAGGCGCAAGCGCCCCTCATCAAAACCGGCATGGGTGAGCGCACCCGCTTTTGGATCACCCCCAAAAACCGCACCCTCCCGCCCGACCTCTACTGGGTGATTGGCTTCATGGTGAATGCCTTTGTGCGCCCCACCGACATCAAGGTGCTCAAGCATCGCCACGTGCAAGTGATTCGCTCGTCGGAGCAAACCTATTTGCGCCTGACCCTGCCCGAAACCAAAAAGCACGACAAGCCCATCGTGAGCTTGCGCCCTGCGGTGCGCATCTACGAGGCCATGCAGCATCGTGCGCAAAAAATGAGCCTCAATGACCCCGACGATTACGTCTTCATGCCGCATGAAAAAAACCGCGAGCAAGCGCTGGCGATTCTGAATTTTTGGCTCAAGTGGGTCATGCGCGAAGCTCGCCTGCCGCTCACCGACAACCACGGTCATGCCCGCACGCTCTACAGCCTGCGCCACACCGCCATCACCTTCCGTTTGCTTTATGGCCAAGGCATTGACATGCTCACACTGGCGCGCAATGCCCGCACCTCAGTCGACATGATTGAAAACTTTTACGCCTCCACCCTCACGGGCGAAATGAACGTCGACATGCTGCAAAGCCGTCGCACCCGTGTGAAATCGCAGTCTGCCTAGAATGCGCCTGCCCGGCTTGACCGCCAAGCCGCCATCCGCAGCAAACAAGGAGCTTTGACATGGAATGCACCGTCACCTGGACCGGCGCCACCGGCGCACGTTCGCCCATGGGCTTTGTGGCCGAAACCGGCAGTGGCCATGTGCTGAACATGGACGGCGCCCCCGACGAGCAACGCCCCGAAAACGGAGGCCGCAACCAAGCGCCGCGCCCCATGGAAACCTTGCTGGCGGGCGCTGGCGGCTGCACGGCCTACGACGTGGTGCTCATCCTCAAGCGCGGGCGCCACAACGTGCAGGGCTGTTCGGTGCAACTCAAAGCCGAGCGCGCCGACACCGACCCCAAGGTGTTCACCCGCATTCACATGCATTTCGTGGTGCGTGGGCAAGGCATTCCCGCCACGGCCATCGAGCGCGCCATTGCCATGAGCCACGACAAATACTGCTCGGCCAGCATCATGCTGGGCAAAACTGCGGCCATTACCACCAGTTTTGAACTGATCGAACCGAGCTGATCAGCAATAAGTCCTCAAAAACGCCCGAGGTATTACAAACGGTGCGCCACGGTGGTCATCACCTTGGCCGCCAGTGACATGGCGGTTTGAACGGGCTTGGGCAGGGGCACCGCCCCCGCATGCTGGGCAGCGCGAGCGTGTTCGGCTTCATCCGCCTTCATTTGCGCCACGATGGCGCGGGACGCATGGTCGTTGTCGGGCAAACGGGCCAAGTGGCTTTGCAAATGGGCCTCCACCTGATGCTCGGTTTCCACCACAAAGCCCAGGCTCACCGCGTCGCCGCCCCATTTGGCAGCCCCCCACCCAATGGCAAAGGCCCCGGCATACCACAAGGGGTTGAGCAAGCTGGGCCGCGCGCCCAGCGCCTGCAATCGCGCCTCGGTCCAGGCCAGGTGGTCGGTTTCCTCGGCACTGGCGGCCAACAGGTGCGCGCGCAACTTGGGGTCGCGGGTGGCGGCCGCCTGGGCGGTGTAGAGGGCCTGAGCACAGACCTCGCCCACGTGGTTCACCCGCATGAGTGCCCCAGACAGCTCACGTTCTGCTGGCGAAAGTTCGGAAGTTAGGCTGGCCGTGGGCATGGGCCGAGCCGCATGGTGCTTGGAAAAAACGGTTTTGAGGGCCCGATCGGCCAAGATCAGCAAGGTGTCCATGGCCGCATTGTTGCCGAATTGCGTGTTGCACGGCGACAACGTTCTAGACAAAAAATGACCCCAATCAATGCTTTCGAGCCTGTAGTCTGGTGAAATACCTGCAACTTCCTTTCGGAGGTTGGCCCGGGGGCCGGTGGTTTCACAAAACCCTCGAACCGGTGCCCTTTGTTTAACCTTGGAGAATTCTGAAATGAAAAAATCCCTAGTTGCCCTCGCTTCTTTGGCTGCTGCTTCCGCTTTCGCTGGCGTCAGCATCACCGGCACCTTCGATCCTTCCATCAACATGGAAGACACCACCTACAAAAACGGCAACAGCGTTTCGCAAAACTACGTCCGTAACAACACCCAAGGCACCAGCAACGTGACCTTCTCGGGTTCCGAAGACCTGGGCGGCGGCTTGAAGGCCATGTTCTTGGTTGAAAACGACTTCGACTCCAGCAAAAACACTGGCATCGTTGGTGGCGGTCAGCAGTACCTCGGCTTGTCGGGCGGTTTCGGTACCCTGCAACTGGGCGCAGCCAACACCCCCTCCCTCACCACCATGTCGGCAGCAACCGGCTTTGGCACCAAAATTGGTGGTGGCTTCAACTTCCTGAGCACCGGCCGCGTTCGTAACAGCAACAGCGTGGTGTACTCCAGCCCCACCTTCAGCAACGTCACGGTGAAAGTGGCCCACGTCTTCAAGACCAACGCAGACACCAACGCTGCGACTGCCGTCACTGAAGTGGGTTCGGTCACTGATACTGGCGTGTTCTATGCCAACGGTCCTCTCTCTGTTGGTTACAGCCTGTACAAAATCTCCGCCATCAGCGGTGGCGACAGCACCAAGCAAAACAACCTGGCTGTGACCTACAACTTGGGCATGGCTTCGGTTGGCTTTGGTAGCTACTCCGAGTCCAAAGGCACGGCCACCGACAGCAAGGCCAACAACCTTTCCGTCACGGTGCCCATGGGCAACCTGTCTTTGATCGTCAACACCGGCTCCAAAGACGACACCACCACCGCCAACAAAGACCGCAAGATCAATGCTGTTGGTGTGAAATACGCCATGAGCAAAAACACCAGCATGTATGCTCGTTTTGTGAACCAGAAGTTTGACAACATGACGACTGCCTCTGATGTGACGCAGATCAAATCCACCCTGGTGGGCATGCAAACCAACTTCTGATTTAACGCTGGCTTAGCCAGTTAGTTCATCAAAAGTAAAACCCCGCTTGCGGTAACGCAAGCGGGGTTTTTTTTGGAAATTTTCAAGTGAAAGAAACCACTGATGCGTTTTTTCAGTCTGATCGACCCACAAAAAATAGAGAACCCTTAGATCTGCCGAATCAAATGGCGATTATTGATACCTATGAAATCGTATTATTATTTTCTATTGTTGAATGTGAATCTACAACCTGTAATAAAAAACCCCGCTTGCGACAACGCAAGCGGGGTTTTACTTTTGATGAACTAACTGGCTAAGCC
>JAYPFZ010000099.1:0-7447 GCA_038126555.1 Betaproteobacteria bacterium | reverse complement strand
CCCCAGGGCAACAAGTAGCCCATGAAGGCTTCAGCCATCAGGCACAGGAAGATGGCGCAGCCAAAGATCCAGACCAACTCGCGAGGTTTGCGGTAAGAGCCGTAAATGAGGCCACGGAACATGTGCAAATACACCACGATGAAGAAGGCCGAGGCACCCGTGGAGTGCATGTAACGGATCAGCCAGCCCCAGGGCACATCGCGCATGATGTATTCCACCGAAGCGAACGCCACAGCAGCGTCGGGCTTGTAGTTCATCACCAGGAAGATGCCGGTGACGATTTGAATCACCAGAACCAACAGGGCCAGCGAGCCAAAGAAATACCAGAAGTTGAAGTTTTTGGGCGCGTAGTACTCAGACAAATGCTCTTTGTAGAGCTTGGTCAGGGGGAAACGGTTGTCCACCCAGTTGAGCAGTTTTTCGCCAGCGGTGGCGTCGGGAGATACGGTTTTGAATTCAGCCATGTCGTTCTCCATCAAGCCTTCTTGTCTTCACCAATGAGGATCTTGGTGTCCGACAAATACATGTGAGGCGGCACCGGCAGGTTGTCGGGCGCAGGTTTGTTTTTGTAGACACGACCAGCCATATCGAAAGTCGAGCCGTGGCAGGGGCAGAAGAAACCGCCCTTCCAGTCATCGGGCAACGAGGGCTGAGCACCCGTGACAAATTTGTCAACGGGCGAGCATCCCAAATGGGTGCAAATGCCAACAGCCACCAAGTATTCGGGCTTGATGGAGCGCCATTCGTTGCGGGCGTATTCGGGCGTGAACTCGTCGGGATTCCGCGCGGATGCGGGATCGGCCAGCTGCGAGTCGATGCTTTTCAAATCGGCCAGCTGCTCTTTGGTGCGGCGAACGATCCACACGGGCTTGCCGCGCCATTCGACCACCATTTTTTCGCCAGGTTGCAGCGCGGAGATGTCGGCCTCAACGGCTGCACCTGCGGCCTTGGCACGCTCGGAAGGTTGGAAGGTGCTCACGAAGGGGATGGCTGTTGCCACGCCGCCAACGGCACCCGCGCAGGTGGAAGCAATAAGCCAGGTGCGCTTGCTGGAGTCCACGGAGGAGTCACTCATGGGGAATTCCTTGAAGGTCTCTACGATCGGGTAAACCAGAAGATTGTAATGGACTGCGCCACCCCTTCTGCCCGGCTGGGTCGCGCCGCCGCGAGGGCTCAGTTCAGGGGCGTGCGAACGGCCAATTGCAAATCGGCCAGGGCCGCCAACAGGCTATCGGGGCGCGCCCGGCCTTGCCCTGCCAAATCGAAGGCGGTGCCGTGATCGGGGCTGGTTCGGCGCAGCGGCAACCCCAAGGTGACATTCACCCCTTCATCGAAACCCATCAATTTGATGGGAATCAGGCCCTGATCGTGATACATGACCACCACCGCATCGAATTGCTGGTTGTCGTCCGAGGGGTCCAAGGCCGAGAGGAAGACGGTGTCGGAAGGCAAGGGCCCACTCACTTGCCAGCCCTCGCGCTGGGCGGCTTCAATGGCGGGGGCCAAGATGCGCCCCTCTTCATCGCCCATTTGCCCACCCTCGCCCGCATGGGGGTTCAGGCCAGCCACCGCCAGACGGGGCGCACGCCCGAGCATCCGCTGCAAATCGTCATGGGCAATGCGCAAGGTCTCGAACACCAAGTCCTGATTAATGGCCTCAATGGCCTGACGCAAGGCCAGGTGGATGGTCACCAGCACCACCCGCAGCCGCGGCGTGGCCAACATCATGCGCACCGGCAAGTCGCTGACCGCGCATCCCAAATGTTGCGCACTCAGCGCTTGCAGCATTTCGGTGTGCCCGGGAAACGGCACGCCTGCCGCATGCCAAGCTTGCTTGTGAATGGGCGCGGTGACCACGCCACAGGCCTGACCTCGCAAGGCCGCTTGGGCGGCCCACGTCACGGCATCGGCCGACGCTCGACCAGCCGCCGCACTCACCTGACCCAAAGTCACCTCGCCCAAAGGCGGGCCCACTTGCAGCACCGCCAGCTCACCCGGTGCCACGGGCTCGTTCATCTGATGGGCTTGAATGGCCCGAACCCGCCCAGCAGCGTGGCCCTGACTCACCAAGCGCTGGGCCGCCGTTTGCATCACCCCCACATCGCCCACCACCACGACCGACGGGTTGGGCGCTTGCGCCAGGGCTTTGATGATGATCTCTGGCCCGATGCCCGCGGGATCCCCCATGGTCAACAGCACGGGCGCTGTCATGCGGGGTTGTCCAAATCGACGAACCGGTGCGTCAAGCCCAGGGCGTCACTCAGGGCCTGACCCAAAGCGGGGGCGCCATATCGCTCGGTGGCGTGGTGGCCACAAGCCAAAAACGCCACCCCCGATTCACGGGCCAGGTGGGCTTGAGGCTCCGAAATTTCACCGGTGAGAAAAGCATCGACCCCAGCTTCCATGGCCGACTCGAAATAGCCTTGCGCCCCGCCTGTGCACCAGCCCAGTCGGCGAATCACGCGACCATCGCCGGGCACCGCCACTGGCGGCCGTCCCAGCACCTGCTCGCAATGGCTCAGCAAATGCGCCCAAGACCAATCGGGCGTCGACGCCCAAACCCCCAGGTTTTGATCGCCAAACCGGCCTTCCACCGCCAGCCCCAACTGCACACCCAATTGGGCGTTGTTGCCCCATTGGGCATGGGCATCCAGCGGCAAGTGGTAGGCCAAGAGGTTGATGTCGTGACGCAGCAACAAGGCCAGGCGCTCGCGCAACCAACCCGTGATGGCCCCGCTTTGGCCACGCCAAAACAAACCATGGTGCACCAGCACCGCATCGGCTTGCCACTCGATGGCCTGCTCGATGAGCGCACGGCTGGCCGTGACGCCCGACATCACCCGCTGAATCGTTGGCTTGCCCTGAACCTGCAGGCCATTGGGGCCGTAGTCTTTGAAGCGCTCGGGCTCCAAAGCCGCATTGCACCAAGCCAACACTGCTTCTCTTTGGGCCATGGGCTCACCTCGGCATTTTGGGTTTGGGTCGTTGTGCCGGCGTCACTTGCAGCGTGAGTCGCTGGCTGGCCCGTTGCACCACCACTTGAGCAGACTTGCCCGGTGGCAAGGCCGCCACCTTGGCCAACACCTCTTCCACCGTGGTCACTTCTTGCCCAGCGACTTGCAACAACAAATCGCCCGGGCGAATCCCCGCACGATGGGCGGGCGCGTTTTGCAACACGGCCGTCACCACCACACCGCGCACATTGGGCAGGCCAAAGGTTTGGGCCAACTCGGGATTCAAGGTCGTGGGCTCCACGCCAATCCAGCCCCGCACCACTTGGCCATGGGTGGCCAGGCCCTCAATGACTTGACGCGCCGTGCTCACCGGGATGGCAAAGCCAATCCCCAGGCTACCGCCGGAGCGCGAGTAAATCGCGGTGTTGATGCCTTGCAAGCGCCCTTGCGCATCCACCAACGCCCCTCCCGAATTGCCCGGGTTGATGGCGGCGTCGGTTTGGATGAAGTTTTCAAACGTATTGATGCCCAACTGATTGCGCCCCAACGCCGACACAATGCCGCTGGTGACGGTTTGCCCGACGCCAAAGGGATTGCCAATGGCCAGCACCGGGTCCCCCACTTGCAAGTCTTCGGAGGCACCCCAATGAATCACGGGCAGACGCCCCAAATTGATTTTGAGCAAGGCCAAATCGGTGTCGGGGTCGGTGCCAATCACCTTGGCTTGGGTTTGGCGGCCATCGTTGAGCACCACTTGAATGTCGTCGGCGTCTTCCACCACGTGGTTGTTGGTGAGGATGTAACCGCTGGGGTCGACGATCACGCCACTGCCCAGGCCCGCTTGCTCCTCGTCGCTTTCCTCGCCATCGAAAAAGCGAAACCACGGGTTGGTTTGGCCTCGGGTCTCCCGCGCACGGGCGGTGTTGATGCTCACCACCGCCGGAGCGGCTTGCTGCACAGCCAAACGAAAACCGCCGGGCAACTCGCCCAGCCGCGCTTCAGCCGGGGCCGCTTGCCGCGCGGGCGCAGAGGACCAGGTGGTCGCGGGTGCGGGCATGCGGCGCACCCACTCGGGCTTGAGGGTGACCAGCACAAACCAAACCGCCAGCAGCACCGTCACCGCTTGAGAAAACAGCAACCAGTAACGCTTCATGGCCGACCCTCAGGAGGACTGAGCCTCTTGCTCTTCGCTGGACGGCGCCTTGGTTTTGCGTATGAATAGCGCCGCCCCCCAAATGCCCACTTCGTAGAGCAAACACATGGGAATCGCCAGCGACAACTGGGACACCACATCGGGCGGGGTCACCACCGCAGCAATCACAAACGACAAGACGATGAAATAGCCCCGGAATTCCTTGAGTTTGTCCAAGCTCACCACACCCATGCGCGCCAGCAGCACCACGGCCACCGGCACCTCAAAGGCCAGACCAAAAGCCAAGAACATGCTCAGCACAAAACCCAGGTATTCCTCGATGTCAGGCGCGGCCGTAATGCTTTGCGGGGCAAAGCTTTGAATGAACGCGAACACGCGCCCAAACACGAAAAAGTAACAAAACGCCACACCCGCCAAAAACAGCAAGGTGCTGGAAATGACCAAAGGCAAAACCAAGCGACGCTCGTGCATGTAGAGGCCCGGCGCCACAAAGGCCCACACCTGATAAAGGGTGAAGGGCAAGGAAATCATGAAGCCGGCCATCAGCAAAATTTTCAGCGGCACCATGAACGGCGAAATCACCGAGGTGGCAATGAGGGTGCTGCCAGCCGGCAAATGCGCCACCAAAGGGGCGGCCAGCAGGTCATACAAAGGCCCTGGGCCGGGGTAAATGCCCAAGGCGGCACAGGCAATCACCAAGGCAATGAGGGCGCGCACCAAACGATCACGCAACTCCATGAGGTGTTGCACAAAGGGCTGTTCGCTGCCCAGCAGGTCGTCGTTGGGTTGGGTCATGTCAGTCCAGAGCCGTTGCGGCTGGCCCGCGGCCGATGGCGCGCCACGCGAGCGGCGCCCGATTGCGCGTGGGTTCTCACCCGTTGCCGAGATTTATACCAATTGGGCACAGCGGCACGCTTGAGGCGCCAATTTTTGCCAGGGTGGGTGTATTGCGGAGGGGCCACATCCACGGTGTCCTGGCCTGGGTCATACAAACCAGCCGTGGTTTGTTCCCAGTCTTGCTCGAAATCCTTGGAGGCCTGCTCCACCGAAGACTCGATGTCTTTGGCGGCGTCTTCCATTGAGGCTTTCATTTTTTGAAGCTCTTCGAGCTCCATGGAGCGGTTGACCTCGGCCTTCACATCGGACACATAGCGTTGGGCTTTGCCCAGCAAAGCGCCCACCGTTCGGGCCACACGAGGCAGCTTTTCAGGGCCGATGACCACCAGCGCCACCACGCCGATGAGCGCCATTTTGGAAAGGCCCAGGTCCAACATGCGAAGCGATCAGTTCAAGACTTGGTCTTGGCGTCGACGTCAATCGTGTTGGCTTGCTTGGCTGCATCAGCGGCCACCGCTTCCACTTTGGCAGGGTCTTCTGCCGTGGCATTGGCATCTTTCATGCCGTCTTTAAAGCCCTTGACTGCACCGCCCAAATCTTGGCCGATGTTTTTCAGCTTTTTGGTGCCGAACACCAGCACGACGATCAGCAACACCACCAACCAGTGCCAAATGGAAAATGATCCCATGACTTGCTCCTTGTGAACCGGAAATTCTAGCCGTGCAGTATCTCTTTAAAAGTTGCAGGCCAATTGATCGTTATCCCCGGGCCCAGGGCCTTGGCCCGCCCATGAGGTGAAAGTGCAAATGGTGCACCTCTTGCCCGCCCTCTTTGCCGGTGTTGGTCACCACGCGGAAGCCCCCATCGGGGTAAGGGTTACAGCCATGATCGGACGCCAACTGGGACATGAGCCCCATCATGCGACCCAACAAGGCGTGGTGCTCGGGCTGAACATGTGCCAAGGACACGATGTGCGCCTTGGGGATCACCAGCAAATGCACCGGCGCCCAGGGGTTGATGTCGTGAAACACCAATATTTCGCTGTCCTCGTAGGCTTTGCGGGATGGGATTTGCCCCGCCACGATTTTGCAAAAAATGCAGTTGGGATCGGCTTGCGACATGCGTTCAGACTCCGTTTTGCTCTCTGTCTTTGACCTTGCGCAGGGCTTTTTCTTCCAAGCCGCTCAGGCCTTCACGACGCGCCAGCTCGTTCACGACATCTTGCGGACCCAGGTTGTTTTGCGCCAAGGCGATCAAGCAATGAAACCACAAATCGGCCATTTCATAGACCAGCTGCTGGGCATCCCCGCCATGCGACAGGTCTTTGGCCGCCATGACGGTTTCTGTGGCCTCTTCGCCAATTTTCTTCAGCACCGCATCCGGGCCTTTGTGCAACAGCCGGGCCACGTAGCTGGTTTCGGGGTCGCCGCCGTGCTCGGGCTTGCGGCTCTCCACCACCTCGGCCAAGCGAGCCAACACGTCCATGAGGTTGTCGCTAGGGTTCATCTTGTTCATTTGTAAATGGTTTCCGGGTCTTTGAGCACCGGATCGACCGACACCCATTGGTCATTGTGCAGGCCTTGATAGAAGCAACTGTGACGCCCGGTGTGGCAGGCAATGCCCGGCTCATGGCCCAGCTGGGTGACTTTGAGCAACACCACATCGTTGTCGCAGTCCAAGCGGATGTCGTGCACCGTTTGCACATGGCCAGATTCTTCGCCCTTGAACCACAGCTTGTTGCGTGAGCGGCTGAAATACACCGCGCGCTTGAGCTCGGCCGTTTTTTGCAGCGCCTCGCGGTTCATCCAGGCAAACATCAGCACGTCGCCGGTGTCTTTTTCTTGGGCAATCACGGGCACCAGGCCCTTGTCGTCCCATTGGATGTTGTCTAGCCAATTCATAGTGGGGTGATCTTAAGGCAGGGGGTGTGCGTTACGCGTAGTGGGTCCACATGCGCAACACGCGCACCGTTTTGGATTCGGGAAAAACTTCATAGACCAACCGGTGCTGGATGTTGATGCGTCGCGAGTAGGCGCCCGCCAAGTCCCCCACCAACTTCTCAAACGGTGGCGGATTCTGAAAGGGATCTTGGCTCAAGACCGTGAGCAAGGCCTGGGCTTTGGGCTTGAGGCCACTGGCTGCAATTTTTTGTGCATCTTTCAAGGACGCCTTGGCAAAGACCAGCTCCCAACTCACCAGTTCAACTCCTTGGCGCTGGATTCAAGGGGCTCTGCCATCCCCTCCTTGATGGATTCACGCATGCCCGGCACCGACAACAAATGCAGCGTTTCTTGAATGGCGCCCCAGTCTTCGGTTGAGATCAGCACGGCGCTGCTGCGCTTTCCAGAAATGATGACGGGTTCGTGCGATTCGGCGGTTTGGTCGATGAGTCGATACAAATTGGCGCGGGCTTCGCTGGCAGTCAGGGTGTGCATTGGACTTCCTCGTGGTCGAAAAGGAATGGTACGCTTTAACGTACCTTTGTCAAGGCCAGCCCCAATCT
>JAYPFZ010000098.1:0-7600 GCA_038126555.1 Betaproteobacteria bacterium | reverse complement strand
CGCTGGAGCAAGCGGCCCACCACGCTCCTCCCCACGCGCCCCCTCACTGGCAAGTCGACACCGTGCTGGAGCAGCACGTGACGACACCCACGCCAGGCGCGCATCGGTTAACGGCGCGCTTGGATCACTGGATGCTGCATCCCTTGTGGGGTCTGCCCTTGTTTCTGCTCGTCTTTTTCTTGCTGTTTCAATCCGTCTTCACTGTGGGCAAGCCTTTGCAAGATGGCCTGAACGCTGGCTTTGTCTTGGCGCGTGAATGGGCCTTGGCCCCATTGCTGAGCGGCTTACCCAATGGCTTGCAGGGCTTTTTGCTCGATGGATTGTTCAACGGCTTGGCCACTGTGAGCAGTTTTGTGCCGCTGATCGTGCTTTTCTTCTTGGCCATGGGCCTGGTAGAGGATGTGGGGTATTTGTCCCGCGTGGCGTACCTAATGGACAGGCTGATGTCTGGGCTCGGGCTCGATGGACGGGCCTTTGCGATGTTGATCATGGGCTTTGGTTGCAATGTCCCCGCCATGATGGGGACGCGAATCATCCGTTCTCGCGCACAGCGCTGGCTCACGCTCATGATGCTGCCCTTTTCGCTGTGTTCGGCCCGATTGCAGGTGTTTGTATTTTTCACGGCCATCATGTTTTCGGAGGCCATGGCGCCCTGGGTTTTGATGAGCCTTTATGGGATCAGTTTCTTGGCCGCTGCACTCACGGCAGTGATCTTCCGTCAACGACAGGCTGCACGTGATGTGTTCATTCTGGAAATGCCACCGTATCGGCTGCCCACACTGCAACAAGTTTGGTGGCGCGCCATCAGTGAAGTTCGTCATTTCTTGAGTCGAGCCACCGGTTTCATTTTGCTCGGTGTGGTCTTGGTCTGGGCGCTCACCCATTGGCCCGACCCGGTCGCTTCGCCGCAAACCACCTGGGCTGCTCAATTGGGTGATTTCCTGGAACCGGTCATGAGCCCGCTGGGCATTGGTGCCGCGCTCACGCTGGCGCTGGTGTTTGGCTTGGTGGCCAAAGAGGTGGTGCTCGGGGCTTTGGCAATCATCTTTGGTCAGGAAGGCCCCCATCTGAATCAGTTGCTGGTGGCTCAGATTTCACCGGCACAAGCCTACGCCTTCATGTTGTTTGCCTTGCTCTACACCCCATGTCTCTCCACCATTGCCACGATCCGCGCGGAGACCCGGTCATGGCCTTTCACGGCCTTGAACCTGGCTTGGGGGCTGGGCCTAGCCTGGCTTTGTGCCTTCGCTTTTTATCGGGTGGCCATGCTTGGATAGCCAGCAAGAAAAAAGCCCCTGACTTGTGGTCAGAGGCTTTTTTGAGTTGGTCGGCGTGGCGGGATTCGAACTCGCGACCCCTTGCACCCCATGCAAGTGCGCTACCAGGCTGCGCTACACGCCGAAGAACAAAATTATAAAGCGGAAAACCTTCACTGCCCGCCCAGCAGGTCACGAATTTCAAACAATTCGCGACGCAATGCCAACATGGCGGTGCCGTTCAAGGGTGAGCCATGGCCATCCACTTGGCCATCGATTTCCAAAGCAATGTCTTCCACACCAGAAAGCAGCATTTCGCCAGCTTTGCGCTTGTCGCGTTCAAACTGAACGAGTTCTTGAAGCTTGTTGCGTGCCCCACTGATGGTGAAACCTTGGTCATAAAGCAAGTCACGGATCCGACGAATCATCAACACTTCATGGTGCTGGTAATAACGCCGATTGCCGCGTCGCTTCATGGGACGCAATTGTGTGAATTCCTGCTCCCAATAGCGAAGCACATGCGGTTTCACACCGCACAACTCACTCACCTCACCGATGGTGAAGTAGCGCTTGGCTGGAATAGAGGGTAAAGAATTCTCCATGAGATCAATCTCTTGCGAAGAGAACCGCATAGGTTACACGAACTCAAGCCTCAGGGAGAAGCCACCCAAGATATTTTCCCGGAGCGATCTCAAAAGGATTCACTTACGCCCGTTTGCACACTGTCTTTAAGCTTTTGGCTTGCATGAAAGGTGACCACATTGCGGGCGTCAATGGGGATGATTTCACCCGTTCTGGGATTTCGACCCGGTCGAGCTGACTTGGTTCGAAATTGAAAGTGTCCAAAGCCGGTGATTTTGACGTCTTCACCCTTGACGAGACTGTCGGTGATGAGCTCAAAAAACGCATCGATCAAATCTTTGGCCTCGCGTTTGTTCAAGCCAATTTCCTGAAACAGCAAATCGGCCAGCATGGCTTTGGTGAGTGCCGGGGTTTCCAATGAATCGAGACTGATTTCCATGAGGACTCCTTGATCAGTCGCGCAAACGAGCGTCCAGTTCACGCACCAGGGTATTCAACACGTTGACTCGAACCGCGTCAATTTGTTCGTCGGTGAGGGTCGCTTGATCATCACCCAGCACCAAGCGAATGCCCATGCTCTTTTCGCCCAGTTGCAAACCCCGCTCCTGGCCGGGTTTGGGTCGGTAAATGTCAAAGAGCTGCACGCCCTTTAAACGACCGAGGTGCTCAGCAGACCAAGCGGCGTTCACCAGCTGATCGTGGGTGATTCGCTCAGCCACAATGACGGCCAGATCGCGGGTGGCGGTGGGGAAACGAGACACTTCTTGCAAGGGCGACAAGGGGTGGTGCAAGACGCTGTCGGCCAGCAACTCGAAATAGACGGTCGAGGCACTCAAGCCCCAATTGGCCTTCCACTGCGGATGTAATTCACCCACCCAGCCAATGGCCTCATCGCCTCGCCAAATGCGCGCACACCGACCGGGATGAAGACCCGGGTGACTGCCATCGGGCACAAATCGCAAGGCTTCACCGGGGAACAGGGCTGTCACATCGGCTTTGATGTCGAAAAAATCCACCTGCCGCGCAGCTTGACCCCATTGCACAGGGGCACATTGTCCATGCCGCATCCCGGCCAACATCAAGGGTTGGGCAAAGCCAGCCACATCTTTCAAACTGTCGGCGACCGTGGGATCTTTTCGGAAAACACGGCCCAGCTCGAAGGTGTTGATGGCTTCCATTTTGCGGTCCACGTTGAACTTGATGACGTTCAACAAGGAGCCCAGCAGGCTCGATCGCATCACACTCATTTGTGAAGCAATGGGATTCAGCACTTGAATGGGATCGGCATTCCCGTGCAAGTCTTTTTCCCATTGAAGGTCCACAAAACTGAAATTGATGGTTTCTTGAAACCCGCGACTGGCCATCAGGCGTTTGAGGCGCTCTGGGCCCCAATGGGCTTCATCGATCAACTTGGGGGAAATGGGCGCTTTGGGCGGATCGGTCGGCAAGCGATCAAATCCGACCATGCGCGCCACTTCTTCGATCAGATCTTCTTCAATGGCCAAATCAAATCGGTGACTCGGCGGCACGACCTCGATGACGCCATCGGTCAATTGAGGTGACAGGCTCAGGCGCTCCAAGGCGGCCAGCATGTCAGCGGCCGACAAGTCCAAGCCCAAAATTCGATTGGCGCGCGCCACACGCATGCGAACCGGCTTGCGTTCGGGCAAATTCAGAATCTGGTCATCAATGGGACCCACCGTGGTGCCATCGGTGCCGCAAATCTCCAGCACCAGCTGGGTGATGCGCTCAATGGCGGTGAGGGTTAATTGAGGATCGACGCCTCGTTCAAAACGATGCCCCGCATCGGTGGAGAACGCAAATCGGCGCGAACGTCCAGCCACCGAGCGCGGCCACCAAAAGGCCGCCTCGATGTAAATGTTTTGCGTGTCGTCATTCACGGCCGTAGCGTCACCACCCATGATGCCGGCCAAGGATTCGACCTCATGGTCGTCCGCAATCACGCCCACCGATTCATCCAAGTTCACCGTGTTGCCATTGAGCAACCGAAGGCTTTCCCCCGCCTTGCCCCAGCGGACATTCAAATCGCCGCGAATTTTGTCCAAATCAAAAATGTGCGTCGGCTGGCCCAACTCAAACATCACGAAGTTGGAGATATCGACCAGGGCATTCACACTGCGCTGACCACTGCGTTCGAGCTTTTGAACCATCCACGCTGGGGTTTGAGCACGGGTGTTCACCCCTTTGACGATGCGTCCACTGAAGCGTCCGCACAGGTCGGTCGCTTGAACATTCACCTTCAGCACTTGAGCATGGGTGACCGGCACAGCTGGGACGTCCAATTGCTGTAAGGGGGTGTTGGTGAGCGCAGACAATTCGCGCGCAATGCCCTGGATGCTCAAACAATGCGCCAAATTGGGCGTGAGTTTGAGCTCCAGGGTGTGATCGTTGAGATCCAAGCATTCGCGCAAATCCTGACCAATTGGTGCATTCGGGTCTAGCACCATCAGGCCATCGGCACCCTCGCCTACGCCCAGCTCTTTGGCTGAGCACAGCATCCCTTGGCTTTCCACGCCGCGCAGCTTGCTGCGTTTGATCTGAAACTGCCCCCCTTCAGCCGTGGGCAATTCAGCGCCGATCAGGGCACACGGAACTTTGATGCCGGTTTGCACATTGGGCGCGCCGCACACAATTTGCAATGGCTCAGGGCCGCCTGCATCGACTCGACAAACCCGCAGTCGATCGGCATCAGGGTGAGGTTGAACGTCGAGCACATGAGCAACGACGACACCTGTGAACGCCGCTGCCACGGGTTGGCACGATTCCACTTCCAAGCCGCCCATGGTCAGGGCTTCCGACATCGCGTCAATGGACAGCTCGGGATTACAAAAACTACGGAGCCAGGATTCAGAAAATTGCATGATCGACCTCCGTGGCTCAATGAAACTGACGCAAAAACCGCATGTCGCCGTCAAAGAACAGCCGCAGGTCATTCACGCCATATCGCAGCATGGTCAACCGATCTGGTCCCATGCCAAACGCAAACCCAATGTAGTGCTCAGGATCCAGCCCCATGTTTTTCACCACTTGGGGGTGCACCTGACCTGAGCCGGCAACCTCCAACCATTTACCGGCCAAAGGGCCTTGGGCAAATTGAATGTCAATTTCAGCGCTGGGCTCAGTGAAAGGGAAGAAACTGGGACGGAACCGCAGGGTCAGGTCCTTGGTTTCGAAAAAAGTCTGACAGAACTCAGTGAACACCACCTTGAGATCTTTGAAGCTGATGTTTTCTCCCAGCCACAGTCCCTCGCATTGATGGAACATGGGGGAATGCGTGGCATCGCTGTCCACCCGGTAGGTGCGGCCAGGGGCAATGACACGAATTTCAGGAATGCGTGAGTTCGCTTGGGTTTGATGGCGTTGCACATGGGCCATCGCGTGACGAACCTGCATGGGGCTGGTGTGGGTGCGCAGCAAATGACCACCTTCCACGTAAAAGGTGTCATGCATGGATCGCGCCGGATGGTCCTCGGGGGTATTCAAGGCGGTGAAATTGAACCAGTCGGTCTCAATTTCTGGTCCTTGCGCCACTTCGAAGCCCATGGAGCGAAAGATGCCCTCGATGCGAATGAGCGTTTGACTGACGGGATGCAAGCCACCCTTGAAGTCATCGCGACCTGGCAAGGTGACATCTAAGGCCTCGGCCGTGAGTTGTCGGGCGAGATCGGCTTGGGCCATCTCTTCGCGACGCCGATTCAGCGCCTCTTCAATGGCTTGCTTGGTCAAATTGATGGCTGCGCCGCGGGTTTTCTTCTCTTCGGGCGACATCTGACCCAAAGCTTTGAGCAAGCCTGTGACCGAACCCGTTTTACCCAGAAACTGCGCCTTCGTGTTTTCAAGCTCTGCCGGTGTTGTGCATTGCTTGAATAACTCGCTCGCCTGTTTCACCAATGCGTCCAGCTCGTTCATGTCCGTTCATCCATGAAAAAAGGGTTGTAGCCAAGGGCCACAACCCCAACCAGTCAACCGATCGAATTGATCAGTGCGGTGAATGTGCCCTCAATCAAGCGGCAAGCTTGGCTTTGACTTGATCCACGATGTGACCAAAAGCGGCCTTATCGTGAACAGCCAAGTCGGCCAGCATCTTGCGGTCGATTTCGATGGCAGCTTTGCGAAGGCCGTTGGCAAATTGGCTGTAGGTCATGCCAAATTCACGAGCGGCAGCGTTGATACGGGCGATCCACAATTGGCGGAACACACGCTTGCGGGCACGACGGTCACGGTAAGCATACTGACCGGCCTTCATGACGGCTTGCTTGGCAATGCGATAGACATTGCCACGACGACCACGGAAACCCTTGGCCAGAGCCAATACTTTTTTGTGACGCGCTCTGGCAGTCACACCACGTTTAACGCGAGGCATATTTCTTCTCCTGGAGTGTTAGATGTCAAAGACCGGCCATGGGCAACATTTGAGCCATGTGCCCCATGTTGGTCTCATGAACATTCACCGCGCCACGCAGATGACGTTTGTTCTTGGTGGTTTTTTTGGTCAGGATGTGGCGCTTGAAAGCTTGACCACGTTTGACAGATCCGCCAGGACGGACACGAAAGCGCTTTTTGGCGCTACTTTTGGTTTTCATTTTGGGCATTGAATGCTCCTGATGTTGTGCACATGAGGCGCCTTGGCATTCCTACCAAGTCTTGAGGCCTTGTGACACTTGTTTGCGTCGTCTTGCTGGCTGTCAGGCCGAAGCCGGTTCAACCACGGGTTTGACGGCGCCACCCGATTTCTTTTTGCCAGGCGCGATCATCATGATCATCTGGCGACCTTCCAATTTGGGGAACTGTTCCACCACGATGGCTTCACCCAGTTCATCCCGAATGCGCTGCAACAAGGCCATTCCCAGCTCTTGGTGCGTGATTTCACGGCCACGGAAACGCAGCGTGATCTTGCATTTATCCCCATCATCCAAAAAGCGCAGTATGTTGCGCATCTTGATCTTGTAGTCGCCTTCGTCCGTACCCGGACGAAATTTCACTTCCTTGACTTCGATGACCTTTTGCTTGGACTTGGCTTCAGCGGCGCGCTTTTGTTCTTGATACTTGAACTTGCCATAGTCCATCAGACGGCAAACGGGGGGCTGGGCAGTCGGTGAAATTTCAACCAGATCCACATCCATGTCCCCTGCACGGCGAAGGGCTTCGGCCAAAGACACGACACCCCATGCTTCATTGTCAGGGCCGACGATGCGAACCTCTGGTGCAGTGATTTCTCGATTCAGTCTGTGTTTGCGTTCCTCGCGTTGGCGACGGTCACGAAATTCGGTAGCGATGGTTCAAACCTCAAAAAAAAACGGAAGTCACGTTTTGGCGGTGACTTCACGCGCAATGTGTTCCATGCAATCGGCGATGGACATGACGCCCAAATCTTGATTACCCCTAGCACGCACTGAAACGGCCCCTTGCTCACGCTCTTTGTCACCGACAACGAGGATAAAGGGAACCTTTTGCATCGCGTGTTCGCGTATTTTATAGTTGATTTTCTCGTTCCTGAGGTCGGTTTCGACCCTAAGACCTTGATTTTTGAGCATTTTTGCGACATCCAAGGCGTATTCGCGCTGGGAATCGGTGATGTTGAGGACTTTGACCTGAACCGGTGCAAGCCAGGTTGGGAAGGCACCTGCGTGTTGCTCGATCAAAATCCCGATGAAACGCTCCAAGCTCCCCACAATGGCGCGATGCAGCATGATGGGACGATGACGAACGCCATCCTCGCCTACAAACTCGGCATCCAAACG
>JAYPFZ010000097.1:0-7628 GCA_038126555.1 Betaproteobacteria bacterium | reverse complement strand
TCTGGAGGAGTTGTTATGGCATAGAAGATTTGGCAATGGCGAGGTATGGGCTTGATCGCTGCTTGCATGACATTGACGGGACTGCAGGCCGCTGAATTGAAAATTGGCCTGGCCTCAGAACCCAGTTCCGCCGACCCCCACTTCCACAACCTGGGCCCCAACAACCAGTTGCGCCGCAATGTCTTCGAGTCGCTGGTGGGCACCGATGACCAGCAACGCATGTTCCCCGAGTTGGCCACCTCCTGGAAGGCCATCGGCCCGACCACTTGGGAATTCAAACTCAGAAAAGGGGTGAAGTTCTCTGATGGCTCCACCTTCGACGCCTACGATGTCATCTACACCGTATGCCGCATCCCCGGCGTCAAAGACTCACCGTCGCTGTTCACCACTTACACCAAAGCCGCCGAAGGCTTTGAGGTGCCCGACCCCTACACCTTGCGTGTGCACACCAAGGCCCCCTATCCGCTGCTGCCGGTTGAGTTTTCCAGCTGGGGCATCATTTCAGCCAAGGCCAATGGGGTCGACGGCAAGGCCATCAAGTTCAACAAATCGGGCTGCGAGAACGTGAAATTCCCGGCCACGGCCGACTTCAACGAGGGCAAGGCGGCCATTGGCACCGGCCCCTACCTGCTGGAGCGTTTCCGTCGTGGCGAGGGGGTTCGCCTCAAGCGCAACCCCAACCATTGGGGAACCCCGGCCAAGTGGGATGTCGTCACCATGAAGCCGCTCACCTCGCCTGGTCCCCGCGTGGCGGCGCTCATGGCGGGTGATGTCGACTTGATCGAAAACCCGCCCTTGCAAGACTTGGCCCGCATCAAAGGCGATAAGAACTTCAAAGTGGTGCAAGGCATTTCCAACCGGGTGATTTACATCGCCATGTCTTCGGGCCTCAACCCCGTCAAAGGCATCACCGGCACCGATGGGAAGAACCCCTTGTCCGATGTGCGCGTGCGAGAGGCCTTGTCCATTGCCATCAACCGCGATGCCATCGTCAGTCGCATCATGGGTGGCGTGGCCGTGGCTGCGGGCGAGTTGTTGCCGCCTGGCATGTTTGGTGCGCACGAGGCCGGACAAATGAAGCCCCCAGCCTTCAACGCTGAGCGAGCCAAAAAACTGCTGGCCGAAGCGGGATACCCCAATGGGTTCGGCATCACATTGGGCACACCCAACAACCGCTACATCAACGATGCGCAAGTGGCTCAGGCTGTGGCACAAATGTGGGCGCGCATTGGCATCAAAACCGAAGTGGATGCCATGACCTCATCCACCTTCTTCTCGCGCCGCAACAAACAAGACTTTGCGGTGTATCTGGCGGGCTGGGGCGCCAGCACGGGTGAGATGAGTTCACCCTTGAAGGCGCTGGTGGCCACCAAGGACAAAACGCGCGGTTACGGCGCCACCAACCCCACCGGTTATTCCAACCCCGCACTGGATCAAACCCTGACGCAAGCCTTGGGGCAGGTGGATGACGCCCAGCGAGAGGCGCTGCTTCGCCAAACCTCCCGCACCGCCATGGCCGATTGGGCGATCATCCCCTTGCATTTCGAGGTGACGCCTTGGGCCATGAAGGCGGGACTGTCTTACAAGCCTCGGGTGGACCAATACACCTTGCCCGACGAGGTCACCGCCAAACCCTGATTCATCCCCCAGGTTCCCGGCCAGCCCTTTGACATCGGCTCAGGGCTGGCCGGTCGCGTAAGAGGAACAGCCCTTGCTCGTCTACATGCTCCGTCGTCTGGCGCAATCCCTGTTTGTGATTGCCGCCATGGTGGTCATCGTCTTTTTTGGCGTCTACCTGATCGGCAATCCGATTGACATCCTCATTTCGCCCGACGCCTCGTTGCAAGAGATCGAGGACACCAAAGCCCGCTTTGGGTTTCATTTGCCGCTTTATCAGCAGTTTTTCAATTTCGTGGCCAATGCCGCGCAAGGGGATTTGGGGCGCAGCTTCGTGCATGGCGAAAGCGCCGTAGCGCTCATTCTTCACTACATGCCCGCCACCTTGGAGTTGGCCGCTTTGGGCTTGTTGTTTTCTTTGTTGCTGGGTTTGCCGCTTGGCATTTATGCCGGTTACCGTGCGCGTCAATGGCCGGGCAAGGCCATCATGACCGGCACCATCTTTGGCTTTTCGTTCCCCAATTTTTGGGTGGGCATGCTGCTCATCTTGATTTTTTCCGTTCAGCTTCAGTGGTTGCCCTCCACGGGACGCGGCGAAACGGTGGAGGTGCTCGGCATGCAACTCTCCTTGTTCGCCCCAGGCGGTTGGCAATACATGCTCTTGCCCGCACTCACCTTGGCTTTGCACAAGGCGTCCTTGGTGGCTCGCCTGGCTCAAGCCGGCACGCAAGAGGCGCTGTTGCAAGACTATGTCAAATATGCCCGCGCCAAAGGGTTGTCAGAGGTCAGGATCTTGTGGGTTCATGTGCTCAAAAACATCCTCATTCCGGTGGTGTCCGTGTTGGGTTTGGAGTTGGGCTCCATGATTGCGTTTGCGGTGGTCACTGAAACCGTGTTTTCTTGGCCGGGCATGGGCAAGCTCTTGATTGACTCCATCACCAAGTTGGATCGCCCGGTCATCGTGGCTTATTTGATGATGACGGTGCTGGTGTTTGTGACCATCAACCTCGTGGTCGACTTGCTCTACACCGCATTGGATCCTCGGGTGCGCTTGCAAGGGGAGCAGTCATGATGGATGTTGGACTGCGGCTTCTGGTGTTGGTCTTGGGTGTGGCGTGGTTTGCCCGGTTGCTCCGGGGGCAAGGCCACGCCTATTTCACCGGCATCTCGGCCTACCTCAGCACGGGGGTCTTGTTGATTTTGTTGGTGTTGGCGATCTTTGCCCCCGAGTTTTCGCCGCAAAACCCCTACGACTTGGCCCAGTTGAGCATCATGGATGGCCGTTTGGCGCCCGGCGCGGCCAGCATGGATGGGGCCTTCACTTACCACTTGGGCACGGATGATCAGGGGCGAGACATCTTGTCGGGGATTTTGTATGGGCTGCGCGTGTCGCTGACCGTTTCTTTGGTGGCCACTTTGGTGGCCATGGCCATTGGCGTTGTGGTGGGCATGTATGCCGCGTGGGCGGGTGGCAAAACCGAGGTGGTGCTCATGCGCTTGGTCGATTTGCAACTGTCTTTCCCCTCCATCTTGGTGGCCCTCATGCTCATGGCCGCATTTGGTCGGGGGTTGGACAAAGTCATCTTGGCTTTGGTGATTGTGCAATGGGCTTATTACGCCCGAACCGTGCGCGGAACGGCGCTGTCGGAAACCGGCAAAGACTACATTGCGGCGGCCAAGTGCTTGGGCTTGTCCGATGCGCGCATTTTGTTCAAGCACCTGTTGCCCAACTGCATTCCTCCGTTGCTGGTGATCTCCACCATTCAGGTGGCCAACACCATCGTGCTGGAAAGCTCCTTGTCTTTTTTGGGGGTGGGCGTTCCCATCACCAACCCTTCTTTGGGCTTGCTCATTTCCAATGGCTATGGCTACATGTTGTCGGGGCAATACTGGATGAGCATGTTCCCTGGCTTGGCCTTGTTGGCCATCGTGGCGGCCATCAACCTGGTGGGCGATCGCTTGCGCGATGCCCTGAACCCGAGGCTGCGGCGATGAACGTCCTGGAAGTCAAGCAACTTCAAACGCACTTCATGACACGCCAAGGCGTGGTCAAGGCGGTCGATGGCGTCGACTTTGCGCTCGAAGCTGGCCGTGTGCTGGGTTTGGTGGGGGAGAGTGGGTCGGGCAAATCGGTCACTGGTTTTTCGATTCTTCGCCTGTTGGATGCGCCAGGCCAAGTGGTGGGTGGGCAGGTCTTATTTCAGGGGCAAGACTTGGCCGAGTTGTCTGAGCGCGAGATGCGCGGGATTCGCGGCAACCGCATTGCCATGATTTTTCAAGACCCCCTCATGACGCTCAATCCGGTGCTGCGCATCGACACGCAAATGGTGGAAGCCGTGCAGGCCCACCACCGCGTGAGCCGTCAAGCTGCTTTGGCCCGTGCGGCCGAGGCCCTCACCAAAGTGGGCATCCCCTCGGCACACGAGCGTTTGAGCGCTTATCCGCACCAGTTTTCTGGCGGCATGCGCCAGCGCGTGGCCATTGCCATTGCCTTGCTCAATGAACCCGACCTCATCATTGCGGATGAACCCACCACCGCCCTCGATGTCACCATTCAAAGCCAAATCCTCAGTGAGGTGCAGGCCTTGGCGCGCGACACCGGCACGGCCCTGATCTGGATCACCCACGATTTGGCCGTGGTCTCGGGCATGGCCGATGACATCGCGGTGATGTATGCGGGTCGAATTGTCGAGTCTGGCCCCACCGCCGAGGTGTTGCGTGCCCCGCGGCACCCTTACACACAAGGCTTGTTGGGCTCGATTCCTGGCCATGGTCAGCGTGGGCAAACCTTGCAACAAATTCCCGGCATGGCGCCCAACATGGCCCAATTGCCGCCTGGTTGCGCTTTTGCGCCGCGCTGTGCCCATGCCGATGCGAAGTGTCGCGAGCAAGCGCCAGCCCCCGAAGCCGACCGCGACGGCCGGGTGTTCCGCTGTCATCACCCCCGCGAGGTTGCCGCATGAATGTGAAGCCTTTGCTGGAGTTGTCAAAAGTCACCAAGCGCTTTGTGCGCCGACTCGACGCCATTGAAAAATTGGCCAGCTGGATGGGCGCCCGTGTGAGCGAGCAAGTCGTTCAGGCGGTCGATCAGGTGTCGCTCACGGTGGATCGTGGCGAGGTGGTCGGCTTGGTGGGAGAGTCGGGTTGTGGCAAATCCACGCTGGGTCGCATGGTGGCCGGCCTGATTGAGCCCAGCGGCGGGACCATCCGTTACGACGGGCAGGTGCTCAGCCAGGCGCGCGATGCGCAGTCCCGGCGCGATCGCTTGCGCCTGCAAATGGTTTTCCAAGACCCCATGTCCTCGCTCAACCCCAGGATGAAGGTGCAAGACCTGATTGGCGAGTCGGCGGTTTATCACGGGCTCATTCGCAAGCAAGACCAGCGCGACCATGTGGCGGCCTTGCTCAAGCAGGTGGCCCTCGACCCCGATTACGCCGATCGATACCCGCACCAGTTTTCAGGGGGACAGCGCCAGCGCATCTGCATTGCCAGGGCATTGGCGGTTCAGCCGGAATTTCTCATTTGCGATGAAAGCGTGGCCGCGTTGGATGTGTCGATTCAGGCGCAGATCATCAACTTGTTTCAGCAATTGAGACAGGATTTGAACCTGACCTATTTGTTCATCAGCCACGACTTGGGCGTGATCCAGCACGTGGCCGATCGCGTGGTGGTGATGTATTTGGGGCGCGTGGTGGAGAGCGCACCCACGACTTTGCTGTTTGACGCACCCCAGCACCCGTATACCCGGGCCTTGCTCGATCAAGTGCCCAAACTGGGCAGCGGGCATCAAACGTATGTGCCCATTCAAGGCGAGATTGCCTCGGCCTTGAATCCCCCCTCGGGGTGTCACTTTCACACCCGTTGTCCCCATGCGGGACCACGGTGTCGGGCGCAAGTTCCCGAACTCACCTCAAATCAAGGCCACTGGGTGGCCTGCCACTTGCATCAAGGAGGAACGGCATGAGCTTGCACCTGCCCGGCGTGCTCAGCATCGAAGGCGAATCGGACCAAACCCTGGCGCTGGTGTTGGACAGCCCCCATTCGGGCACGCAATATCCCGACGATTTCAACCACCAAGCGGACCCCGCACTGCTGCGCCAGGCGGAAGACACCCATGTTCACACCTTGTGGTCGGGGGCGTTGAAGTCGGGCGCTGTGTTGTTGCACGCGCATTTCCCACGCGCCTACGTGGACGCCAACCGGGCCCACGACGACTTGGACCCCAGGCATTTGGAGGGCGAATACCCCGAGCCGCTCCAACCCAGTGTCAAAAGTGAGTTGGGCATTGGTTTGTGCTGGACCCGGGTTCCACCAGAAGGGGGGCCGCTCTATGCGAAACCGCTCACCGCCGCCCAGGTGTGGCATCGCGTCAGCACCTACCACCAACCCTATCACCAACACTTGCGCCGCTTGATCGACCAAAGCCATGCGCGGTTTGGCGGTGTCTGGCACATCAACTGCCACTCCATGCAAAACCAAGCCTCGGCCATGTCCACCCAGCCCAAGGGCACGCGTCGCCCAGACTTTGTTTTGGGGGACCGCGACGGGCAAACCTGTGAGCCCGCATTCACCCAAACCGTGGCCGAATTTCTGCGCGCCCGAGGTTTTCACGTGACCATCAACGACCCCTACAAAGGTGTTGAATTGGTGCGCGCCCATGGCCATCCTGCCCAGGGGCGGCATTCCATGCAAATCGAGGTCAACCGTCGTTTGTACATGGACGAAGTGACCCGTGAACCCAACGACGGTTTTGCGGAACTGCAGCAGACCTACACCGACTTGGCCGCGCATTTGTCGGCCTACATTCACCATGCATTGGAAGGACGCTCATCATGACAGGCTCTGCCACTGGACTCCCCAACCCTTATGCGGTTGAGATCATCCCTCCCGATTTGTCAGCCTATGCCGCAGGCAACACCGGCATTCCCTACGTGTGGACCTTCGACAGCGGCAAGGCTGGCCCGCACGTGGCCCTGACCGCCTTGGTGCACGGCAACGAACTGTGCGGAGCGGTGGCCCTGGATTGGCTCTTCCAGATGAAGGTGCAGCCGCTACAGGGCAAGCTGTCCATGGCCTTCGTGAACGTGGCCGCATTTGCAGCTTTTGACCCGAAGGTGCCCGATGGTTCGCGTTGGGTGGACGAAGATTTCAACCGCCTGTGGGGCCCCGGTGTCCTGACCGACCCCAACCGCCCCGAAAGCCTGGAGGTGCGACGGGCCAGGGAAATCCTTCCCTGGTTGCAGACGGTGGATTACCTCTTGGACATCCACTCCATGCAGCACAAAACCGAAGCGTTGATCATTGCCGGGCCCTTGCCCAAGGGCAAACAGCTGGCGTGCGACATGGGTTGGCCTGGCATTGTGGTGTGCGACAAAGGCCATGCGGAAGGCGTTCGGATGCGTGACTACGGTGATTTTGGCGACCCCCAATCCCCCCGAAATGCCGCTTTGGTGGAGTGCGGCCAGCATTGGGAGCACGAGTCGGTGGAGGTGGCCAAGGATGCCGTCACCGGGTTCTTGCGCCACACTGGCGTGGTGCCCGCCGATTTTGCGCAAGACCGAATGGCCACGCGGCCACCGAAACCGCAAACGCGCATTTACCAAGTGTCGGGCCCCGTCACCATCCAAACGGAGCAATTCCGTTTTGCGCAAGACTGGCGCGGTTTTGAGCACTTGCCCCAAGGGACGCTCATTGGTCATGATGGTGAGGAGGCGGTGTTGGCTCCACATGAGCCCACCGTGTTGATCATGCCTTCGCGCCGTTTGTGGCCAGGCAAGACGGCCGTGCGCTTGGCCTTTCCGGTAACGCGCTGAAATGTAAGCAAACCACCCACACCAATCGCTTCGCGGGTTGGTGGTGGGGGGAGTTGCGCCTCATTTGGCTGGAATTGACACTTCTTTAACTTTAAATTTACAATACAGTTACATTCAAAGCGCGAGGCAACTCGCTATTTAATGCTTTTGAGTGAATTGCAGGGATTAATTCGGGTTAGCCATTGGTGCCAATTCGGC
>JAYPFZ010000096.1:0-7802 GCA_038126555.1 Betaproteobacteria bacterium | reverse complement strand
ACTAACGAATATTGAATTTACGAAAACAACGGGTCTGCCTACAGTCAAAGCCACTCCCCCCAGGAAAGGCAACCCCCTCATGTTGAAAGCCCTCATCTTTGACGTAGACGGCACCTTGGCCGATACCGAAAAAGCCCATTTGGCGGCCTTCAACCACGCCTTTGCCGAGTTGGGTCTGGGCTGGCACTGGGACATCCCCACCTACACCCAGCTGCTCGAAGTCTCGGGCGGCAAAGAGCGCATTCGCCACTTTTGGGAGCAGCAACCCAACAAGCCACAGGCACTCGATGCCCTGTCGCTCGACCAGCACATTGCCCGCATCCACGAGCTCAAAACCTCCGCCTACGAAGAGGCCGTGCGCGAGGGCCAGGTGAGCATGCGCCCCGGTGTGCTGCACCTGTTCGAGCAAGCCCAAGCCGCTGGCCTGCGTTTGGCCATTGCCACCACCACCTCGGCGGTGAATGTCACAGCCCTGCTGCGCAAGGCGCTGGGGCCCGACTGGGCCCTGAATTTCCAAGTCATTGAAGATGCCTCCACCGCGCCACGCAAAAAGCCCGACCCCATGGTCTACACCCAGACCTTGGCGCGCATGGGGCTAAACGCCCGCGAGGGCCTGGCCCTGGAAGACTCGGCCAACGGCCTGAAGGCCGCCCGTGCGGCGGGCTTGCCCACCGTCATCACCCTCAACGACTTCACCGCTCACCACGACTTCACGGGCGCGCTGCGCGTGCTGCCCAGCTTGGCGGGTGTGTCGCTCACCGATTTGCAGCAGTGGCACCAGCAAGCCACCGCGTGAAGTCCCACTGCCCGAATGCCTGAAAGCCCTGACGCATGAGCCTCGCCCCCCGCACCGCACCCACCCTGGTTCAATACCTCATTGAAGAGCGACGCCGCTACCCCGAAGCCACGGGCGATTTCAATGCCCTGCTCCTCAACGTGGCCATGGCCTGCAAAGCGATTGCCAAGTCGGTGGCTTATGGCGCGCTGGCGGGCATGCTGGGCAACCACGAAGGCGACGACGGCCAAAGCATCAATGTGCAAGGCGAGGCCCAGAAAAAGCTCGACGTGCTCAGCAACGACTTGTTCATCCGCATGAACGAGTGGGGCGGCCACTTGGCAGGCATGGCCTCTGAAGAAATGGAGCACCCCCTGCCCATCCCCGAGCATCAGGTGAAGGGCAAATACCTGCTGGTGTTCGACCCCCTCGACGGCTCTTCCAACATCGACGTCAACGTCTCGGTCGGCAGCATCTTCAGCATCTTGCGCGCACCCGACCACGTGCTGGGCGGCGCCCCCCTCACCGAGGCCGATTTCCTCCAACCCGGCACCGAGCAAGTGGCCGCGGGCTACGCCATTTATGGTCCCTCCACCATGTTGGTGCTCACCGTGGGCAATGGCGTGTTTGGCTTCACCCTGGACCCGGCCATGGGCGAATTCACGCTCACCCACCCCCATTTGCAAGTGCCCGCCGACACGCAAGAGTTCGCCATCAACGCCTCGAATGCGCGGTTTTGGGAGGCGCCGGTCAAGCGCTACGTCGATGAATGCCTGGCCGGCAAAACCGGCCCACGTGGCAAAGACTTCAACATGCGCTGGATCGCCTCCATGGTGGCCGAGGCGCACCGCATCCTCATGCGTGGCGGCGTGTTCATGTATCCGCGCGACACCAAGGACCCCAGCAAGCCAGGCCGTTTGCGTTTGCTTTACGAGGCCAACCCCATTGGTTTCATCATGGAACAAGCCGGTGGGCGCGCCAGCACCGGGCGACAGCCCATGCTGCAGGTGCAGCCCACTTCGCTGCACCAGCGCATTGGTTTGGTGTTTGGCTCCAAAAACGAAGTTGAGCGCATCGAGCGCTACCACCAAGAGCCCGCGCCGGGTTTATCGATGGGGGCCGACAACCCCTTGTTCACCGAGCGCAGCCTGTTTCGCGATTAACGCGCCCACCCATTTGCATCTCCGGAGGTTTCATGTCTGAACGACACCCCATCATCGCCATCACCGGCTCCTCTGGCGCTGGCACCAGCACCGTCACGCGCACCTTCTCCAACATCTTTCGCCGCGAGGGCGTGAAAGCAGCGGTGATTGAGGGTGACAGCTTTCATCGCTACGACCGCAAAGAGATGAAAGCACGTGGCGCCGAGGCCGAGTCCAGCGGCAACAAACACTTCAGCCATTTCAGCGCCGAAAACAATTTGTTTGGCGAGATCGAAAACCTCTTCAAAACCTACGGCGAAACCGGTCGGGGCCAATCGCGCAAATACCTGCACAACGCCGAAGAGGCCGCTCCCTACCAGCAAGAGCCTGGCACCTTCACGCCCTGGGAAGACTTGCCCCACGACACCGACATGCTGTTTTACGAAGGCCTGCATGGCGCCGTTGTCACCGACGAACACAACATTGCCCAATACCCCGATTTGCGTGTGGGGGTGGTGCCGGTCATCAACCTCGAATGGATTCAAAAGCTCTGGCGCGACAAACACCAGCGCGGCTACAGCACCGAAGCGGTGACTGACACCATCTTGCGCCGCATGCCAGACTATGTGAATTACATCGTGCCGCAGTTTGCGCACACCCATGTCAATTTCCAGCGTGTGCCCATGGTCGACACCTCCAACCCGTTCATTGCCCGCGACATCCCCACCGCCGACGAAAGCGTGGTGGTGATTCGCTTTGCCAACCCCAAAGGCATCGACTTCCAATACCTGCTCAACATGATTCACGACTCATGGATGAGCCGCGCCAACACCATCGTGGTGCCTGGCGGCAAGATGGAACTGGCCATGCAGCTCATCTTCACGCCCTATGTCTGGCGCATGATGGAGCGCCGCCGCCGCGCTTTGGGCCACTGAGGACACCCGTCATGCCACGCTACCAAGCCATTCTGTTCGACCTCGACGGCACCCTGGCCGAAACCGCGCCCGAGATTGCCGACGCCTTGAACGACACCCTGGGCGCACTGGGCCTGCCCCCGGTGGCCCCCGATTTGGCGGCCCGCTGGATTGGCCACGGCACCCGCGAGTTGTTGGTGCAAGGCCTGGCCCATGCCCGCCACACCTCGCTCGACGCGGTGCGCGCTGACCCCGCCTTGCCCGAGGTGTTTGCCGTGTTCGACGGCCACTACGAGCGACGCACCGGCACGCGCAGCCATTTGTATCCCGGCGTGCTCGAGACCCTGGGTGCCTTGCGCGCCCAGCGCTGCCATTTGGCGGTGGTCACCAACAAAGAGGGGCGCCACACCGACACGGTGCTGCGTGCGCTGGGCTTGTCCAGCGCCTTCGACATGGTGATCAGCGGCGACACCCTGCCCACCAAAAAACCCAACCCCTCGGGCGTGCAGCACTGCTTGCAACGCTGGGGCATTGCCCCCGAGCAAGCGCTCTTTGTGGGCGACTCTTCCATCGATGCGCAAACCGCACGCAACGCCGGCGTGGCGGTGTTCTTGATGACCTATGGCTACAACATGGGTGCCGATGTGCGTGACAGCCACCCCGACCGGGTGCTCGACCACTTTGGTCAGGTGTTGCGCGCCGTGGTGGACCCCGCCTAATTTTTCTCACCCCGTGAACCCATTCGCTCGGGTGCCCGCTGGGCGCCGGGACGGCTTTTTTTGATGCTTTGAATAAGGAAACCCCAATGGCCCTCGTGTCGCTTCGCCAAGTCATGGACCACGCCGCTGAACACCACTACGGCGTGCCCGCTTTCAATGTGAACAACCTCGAACAGGTGCAAGCCATCATGGAGGCCGCTCAGGCCACCGACAGCCCGGTGATCTTGCAAGCCTCGGCGGGTGCGCGCAAATACGCGGGCGAGGCCTATTTGCGCCACTTGGTGCTGGCCGCCATTGAAACCCACCCCGACATTCCGGTGGTGCTGCACCAAGACCACGGCGCCACCCCGGCGCAATGCCAGCAGTCCATCCGTTCGGGTTTTTCCAGTGTGATGATGGACGGCTCGCTGCGCGAAGACGCCAAAACTCCCGCCAGCTACGACTACAACGTGGCGGTCACGCGCCGCGTGTGCGAGATGGCGCACCCGGTGGGCGTGTCGGTCGAGGGCGAGTTGGGCTGTCTGGGTTCACTCGAAACCGGTGAGGCCGGTGAGGAAGACGGTGTGGGCGCCGAAGGCGTGCTCAGCCACGAGCAAATGCTCACCGACCCCGACCAAGCCAAAGACTTTGTGGCTCAAACCGGAGTCGACGCCCTGGCCATTGCCATTGGCACCAGCCACGGCGCTTACAAATTCACCCGTCCACCCACAGGCGACATCCTGGCCATCGACCGCATTGCCGCCATTCACGCGGCCATACCCAACACCCACCTGGTGATGCACGGCTCGTCCAGCGTGCCACAAGAGTGGCTGGCCATCATTCGCCAATTCGGTGGCGACATCAAAGAAACCTATGGCGTGCCGGTCGAAGAAATCGTGCGTGGCATTGCCAGCGGCGTGCGCAAGGTCAACATCGACACCGACATTCGCCTGGCCATGACGGGGGCGATGCGCCAGCTCTTTGCCCAGCAAACGGCCGAGTTCGACCCCCGCAAGGCCCTGGCTGCCGCACGCAAAGCCGCGCAAGGCATTTGCCAGCTGCGCTTCGAGGCCTTTGGCTGTGCTGGCCGGGCCAGTCAGATCAAGCCCGTGCCCCTCGAAACCATGGCCGCACGCTACGCCCACTGATCCGGGCCTCGCTAGAATCTTTTTTTTCACCCCAACGTCACTCCGGAGTCGCCTGACATGGCAAACACCCAACAAATGGCCGGCGCCATTCGCGCCTTGGCAATGGACGCTGTTCAACAAGCCAACTCCGGTCACCCCGGCGCCCCCATGGGCATGGCCGACATCGCCGTGGCGCTGTGGGGCCAGCACCTCAAGCACAACCCCACCAACCCCTTGTGGCCCGACCGCGACCGCTTTGTGCTCTCCAACGGCCACGGCTCCATGCTCATTTACGCCTTGTTGCACCTCACGGGCTACAACCTGCCCCTGAGCGAGCTCAAGGCGTTTCGCCAAATGCACAGCAAAACGCCGGGCCACCCCGAGGTGGGCATCACCCCGGGCGTGGAAACCACCACCGGCCCGCTGGGTCAGGGCATCACCAACGCCGTGGGCATGGCCTTGGCCGAAAAGCGCTTGGCCGCCGAGTTCAACCAGCCCGGCCACGCCATCGTCGACCACCACACCTACGCTTTCTTGGGCGATGGCTGCCTCATGGAAGGCATCTCGCACGAGGCCTGTGCGCTGGCCGGGGCCTGGAAGCTCAACAAGCTCATCGCGCTTTACGACGACAACGGCATTTCCATCGATGGCCAAGTGGCCCCTTGGTTTGTCGATGACACCCCCGCCCGCTTCCGCGCCTATGGCTGGAACGTGATTGGCCCCATCGACGGCCACGACGTCAACGCCGTGTCGCGCGCCATTGCCGACGCCAAGCGCAGCACCGACAAGCCCACCCTCGTGGTGTGCAAAACCGCCATTGGCAAGGGCAGCCCCAACCGGGCCAACACCGCCAAAGCCCACGGCGAGCCCCTGGGTGCCGAAGAAATCGCCCTCACCCGCGCCGCCATTGGCTGGAACCACGCGCCTTTTGAAATCCCTGCCGAGGTCTATGCCGACTGGGACGCCAAAGCCCAAGGCCAGGCCAGCGAAACCCAATGGAACCAGCGCTTTGCCGCCTACGCGAAAGCCTTCCCCGAGCAAGCGGCCGAGTTCACCCGCCGCATGGCTGGCCAGCTGCCCAAGCAGTTCGACCAAACCGCCCTCGACGCCGTGGTGGCCGCGCACACCCAAGCACAAACCGTGGCCAGCCGCAAGGCCAGCCAATTGGCCCTCGAAGCCTTCACCGCCGCCATGCCTGAGTTGCTGGGCGGCTCGGCCGACCTCACCGGCTCCAACCTCACCAACACCAAGAGCACGCCCAACCTGCGCGTGGGCGCCACTGGCGAGGTGCTGCGCAACGAGGCGGGCCAACTGGGCCGCCACATCAACTACGGCGTGCGCGAGTTCGGCATGGCCGCCATCATGAATGGCGTGGCCTTGCACGGCGGCTTCATTCCTTACGGTGGCACCTTCCTCACCTTCAGCGATTACTCGCGCAATGCCTTGCGCATGGCCGCACTCATGAAGCAGCGCGTCGTGCACGTGTTCACCCACGACTCCATTGGCTTGGGCGAAGACGGCCCCACCCACCAGTCGGTGGAACACATCCCCAGCTTGCGACTCATTCCGGGCCTCGACGTGTGGCGCCCCGCCGACACCGCCGAAACCACGGTGGCCTGGGCCGTGGCCTTGCGCCAAGCCGATCGCCCCAGCGCCTTGTGCCTGAGCCGTCAAAACCTGCCCTACTTGCCCAAAACCGCTTTGGAAGACATCTCCAAAGGCGCTTACGTGTTGGCCGAACCCAGCGAAGTGGGCCTGAAGAAAAAGGCCCAAGCCGTCATCATCGCCACCGGCTCCGAAGTGCACCTGGCCCTCAAGGCCCAGTCGTTGCTGGCCGAGCGCAAGATTGCTGTGCGCGTGGTCTCCATGCCCAGCACCACCACCTTCGACCGCCAGTCGCGCGCTTACAAGGCCTCGGTGCTGCCTGCGGGCGTGCCCCGCATTGCCGTCGAAGCTGCCTGCACCGACGGCTGGTGGAAATACGGCGTGAGCGCCGTGGTGGGCATCGACACCTTTGGCGAAAGCGCCCCCGCTGGGGTGCTGTTTGAGCACTTCGGCTTCACCCCCGAAAATGTCGCCAACACCGTTCAGGTGGCGCTGCAAGGCGGCCGCTGATTTTTTAACTTCAACCTCAAGAGCAACAACATGAGCATCAAAGTCGGTATCAATGGATTTGGTCGCATTGGTCGCATGGTTTTCCGTGCCGCCGTGCAAAACTTTTCAGACATCGAAGTCGTGGGCATCAACGACTTGCTGGAGCCCGATTACCTGGCCTACATGCTCAAATACGACAGCGTTCATGGCCGCTTCAAGGGCGAAGTGAGCGTGAAAGACGGCCACCTGGTGGTCAACGGCAAAACCATTCGCCTCACCGCTGAAAAAGACCCCGCCAACCTCAAGTGGGGTGACATCGGTGTCGACGTGGTGATCGAAGCCACCGGCATCTTCCTCTCCAAGGAAGGCGCACAAAAGCACATCGACGCGGGCGCCAAAAAGGTGCTGATGTCGGCCCCCTCCAAAGACGACACGCCCATGTTCGTCTTCGGCGTGAACGACAAAACCTACGCCGGTCAGGCCATCATCTCCAACGCTTCCTGCACCACCAACTGCCTGGCCCCCGTGGCCAAGGTGCTCAACGACAAGTGGGGCATCAAGCGCGGCCTCATGACCACCGTGCACGCCGCCACCGCCACGCAAAAAACCGTGGACGGCCCGTCCAACAAAGACTGGCGCGGTGGCCGTGGCATTCTGGAAAACATCATCCCTTCCAGCACCGGTGCCGCCAAGGCCGTGGGCGTGGTGATTCCCGAGCTCAACAAAAAACTCACTGGCATGTCCTTCCGCGTGCCCACCTCCGATGTGTCGGTGGTCGACCTCACCGTGGAGCTCAACAAGGAAGCCTCCTACGCTGAAATCTGCGCCGAAATGAAAGCCCAAAGCCAGGGCGCGCTCAAGGGCGTGCTGGGCTACACCGAAGACAAAGTGGTGGCCACCGACTTCCGTGGCGAGTCTTGCACCTCGGTGTTCGACGCCGAAGCCGGCATCGCCCTCGACGGCACCTTCATCAAAGTGGTGAGCTGGTATGACAACGAATGGGGCTATTCCAACAAGTGCTTGGAAATGACCCGCGTCATCGCCAAGTGATC
>JAYPFZ010000095.1:0-7996 GCA_038126555.1 Betaproteobacteria bacterium | reverse complement strand
GGGCATAGTCGTTGGGCTGCGCTTCGCCACCAAACGCAAAACTCACGGGTTGGGCCGCTGTGGCCAATGCAAAACCTTTGGAAGCCAGCCAAGTCAATGCCAATACGCTCAACAGAATCAGCCAAGCGCTCACCTTCAGCAGCATGAACAAGGTTTCACTGCTCAATCCAACAGGCAAGGCTTGGCTAAGCTGTGAAAGGGCCATGGGACGCAACAGCCCATGGAACAGGCTTTCTTGCTGCCAAAGGGGCAGGGTCGTGGAGGACTCCATCAGCATCCAGCCCATTTGGCTGAGCTCAACGGGTTTAAAGGGAACGCGTCCGAGAAAGCCCACGCTGGCATAAATCAGGCATAGGGCCAGCAGCAGCCAGCGGGGTATACCACGCACGGCCTGCGCGGTCACGATCGCGGGTGTGGTGGAAGGAAAATGCCGATTCACGGGTCAATGCAAAAAAAAAGCAGCCTGGACGTGCCGGGCTGCCATTTGCCGGAAGGCCAAATCTTATTTGGCAGCCGTGCGGTTGTAGCGGTTGCGGAATTTCTCAACGCGACCACCCAAGGTGTCCACCGACTTCTGTGTGCCGGTGTAGAAGGGGTGCGATTCGCTGGAGGTATCGAGCTTGAACAAGGGCAACTCGCGGCCATCGTCCAGCTTGATGGATTCCTTGGTGTTCACGCAAGAGCGCGTCACAAATTGGAAACCGTTGGAAAGATCCACGAAACAGACTTCGCGGTAGTTGGGGTGAATGCCTTCTTTCATTGATGACTCCTGTGGGCAGCCAGACATGGGTTCAATGCCACTTACCCGGTTAGAAAACGTGAATTATGCCATTAAGCCTTGGCTGAATCAGCCGCCACGGCGCATGAGGTCGAAGAAATCCACATTGGTTTTGGTGGCCTTCATGTTTTTGAGCATCAATTCCATGGATTCGATTTCGTCCATGTTGTAGATGAATTGACGCAAGATGCGGGTTTTTTGCAGGATTTCCGGGGCCAACAGCAGCTCTTCGCGGCGAGTGCCCGAACGATTGAGTTGAATGGCCGGGAAAACGCGCTTTTCATACAGGCGACGATCCAGGTGGATTTCGCTGTTACCGGTGCCCTTGAATTCTTCAAAAATCACTTCATCCATTCGGCTGCCGGTGTCGACCAAGGCCGTGGCAATGATGGTGAGCGAACCGCCCTCTTCGACATTGCGAGCGGCACCAAAAAAGCGCTTGGGCCGTTGCAGGGCGTTGGCGTCGACACCACCGGTGAGCACCTTGCCGGAGCTGGGCACCACGTTGTTGTAGGCGCGGGCAAGGCGAGTGATGGAGTCGAGCAAGATGATGACGTCTTTTTTCAGTTCGACCAGCCGTTTGGCGCGTTCAATGACCATTTCAGCCACGTGCACATGGCGGGCAGCGGGTTCATCGAAGGTTGAAGCGATCACTTCAGCACGCACGCTGCGTTGCATTTCTGTGACCTCTTCTGGCCGTTCGTCCACCAACAGCACCATCATGTGACTGTCGGGGTAGTTGGCCGTGATGGCGTGGGCGATGTGTTGCATCATCACGGTTTTGCCGCTCTTGGGTGGCGCAACCAGCAAGGCGCGCTGGCCTTTGCCAATGGGCGCAATGATATCGATGATGCGGCCCGTGATGTTTTCTTCGCTTTTGATTTCACGCTCTAGCCTCATTTGCTCTTTGGGGAAGAGCGGCGTGAGGTTTTCAAACATGATCTTGTGCTTGTTTTGCTCAGGCAAATTGCCATTCACCTTGTCCAACTTGGTCAAGGCGAAATAACGCTCACCATCTTTGGGAATGCGAACCTCACCCTCGATCATGTCGCCGGTGTGCAAATTGAAGCGGCGCACTTGACTGGGGCTGATGTAGATGTCGTCGGTGCTGGCGGTGTAGCTGGTGTCGGGACTGCGCAAAAAGCCAAACCCGTCGGGAAGGATTTCAAGCACGCCGTCGGCAAAAACTTGCTCGCCAGCGCGCGCGCGCTTTTTAATGATGGCAAACATCAATTCTTGTTTGCGCATGCGGCCCGTGTTCTCAATTTCAAGCGTTTCGGCCTGATTGAGTAACTCTGAAACGTGCAACGCCTTGAGTTCGTTCAGATGCATATCAACACTCCGGTAAGTGTCTTAGAGAAAAGAGGGTGGAGTTAAAGCGGTTGATGAGAAACAACCGCTGCCTTGCGAATGAAGGCGAAGGGGAGATTATGTCAGGAAAAGATGGAAAAACGCCCCGAAGGGCGTGATTTCATTCCAGGTGCTGATTCACGAAATCCGTGAGTTGGGGTTTGCTCAACGCACCGACTTTGGTGGCAGCCAGTGTGCCGTTTTTGAACAGCATGAGGGTGGGAATGCCACGGATGCCAAATTTCGCCGGGATGTTGCGGTTGTCGTCAACATTCAGCTTCTTCACGGCAAGCTTGCCTTGATGGGTCTGCGCCAAGTCGTCAAGAGCCGGAGCAATCATTTTGCAAGGACCGCACCATTCGGCCCAAAAATCAACCAAAACAGGCACGTCAGATTGCAAGACTTTGGCCTCGAAGTCGCTGTCGGAGATGTGATCAATCAAATTGCTGGACATGGTTTACCTCAATGTGAGTGGAGCTATTTTGTCAGAAAACCTAAATCGGGGTCAAAGTTGGGTTTCACCTGCGTGCCACAATTTGAATATGTTCACGCACTTGCGAATCCACTCTGAATTTTCGGTGGCTGACGGCATCAATCGCATCGACGATTTGATGGATCGCGCCTGTCAAGCCAACCAGCCCGCGTTGGCGATCACGGACCTGAACAACTTATTCGGGGTGATTAAGTTTTACCAGGCAGCCCGTCGTCGGGGCATCAAACCCTTGCTGGGGGCGGAAGTGTTGGTGCAAGACCCCTTGGGCCTCGCTGAGCCGGGCCGGTTGTTGCTCTTGGTCATGAATGATCAGGGCTACCAGCATTTGTGTGAGCTTTTGAGCGTGGTCTGGTTGCAAGCCTCTGCCACTGGCCCTGTCGGCGTGGCGTGGCCAGACTTGGTGAAATGGTCGGAAGGGCTGATCGCGCTGAGCGGTTTTGATCAGGGTTGGCTTGGGGCCTCTTTGTTGGCCCAAGACGCCACCCGGGCTCAGTCGCAAGCTGTGGCGGTGATGCAGGCATTTCCGCACCGTTTTTACCTGGAAGTGCAACGCGCTGGCCGTCCGAATGATGAGCGACTCATTGGCGCAACGGTGCGATTGGCCGAGACCATGGGATTGCCCGTGGTGGCAACGCACCCCGTTCAATTTGGTGAGGCTCAAGATCATGAGGCGCACGAGGCCAGGGTTTGCATTGCTGAAGGTGAAATATTGGGCAATCCGCGTCGCCTTCGACGCTTCACCCCTGAGATGTATTTCAAATCCACCGAGGAAATGTCAGCCTTGTTCGCTGACTTGCCATCGGCCTTGCATAACGCATCCGCGATCGCTGCCCGTTGCAACATCAGCTTGAAGCTGGGTAAGCCTCAGCTGCCAGACTACCCCACACCCGTGATAGATGGGCAGCCCATGCCCATGGAGGACTATTTCAGACAAACCGCACAAGAGGGGCTGGCGCAACGCTTGCTGCATTTATTCCCAGAACCTGAACAACGTGCACAACGGCAGCCGACGTATCAAGCCCGCCTGGATCATGAGATCAACACCATCATCAAGATGGGATTCCCAGGTTATTTTTTGATCGTTGGCGATTTCATTCAATGGGCCAAAACACACGACTGCCCGGTTGGCCCTGGTCGCGGTTCGGGCGCGGGCTCGCTGGTGGCCTATGCGTTGGGCATTACCGACCTCGATCCGCTTGAATTCAATTTGCTGTTCGAACGATTTTTGAACCCTGAGCGAGTGTCGATGCCTGACTTCGACATTGACTTTTGTCAGGCCAATCGCGACCGGGTCATCGACTACGTGAAATCCAAATATGGCGCCTCAGCGGTGAGCCAAATCGCGACTTTTGGCACCATGGCCGCTCGCGCCGCCATTCGTGATGTGGGCCGCGTTTTGGACATGAGCTACACCTTTTGTGACGGCATCTCAAAACTGATTCCCAACAAGCCAGGGCAGGCCATCACGATTGCCAAAGCCATGGAAGTCGAGCCGGACTTGAAGGCGCGGTATGACCGCGAAGACGAAGTTCGAACTTTGATCGACATGGCTCAAAAGCTCGAGGGCATGACCCGCAATGTGGGCATGCATGCAGGGGGTGTGCTCATTGCGCCTGGCAAACTGACCGATTTCTGCCCCTTGTATCGTCAACCCGGCAGCGATTCCGTGGTGAGCCAGTTTGACAAGGATGACGTGGAAGCGGCTGGCTTGGTCAAGTTTGACTTTTTGGGCTTGGCGACACTCACCATTCTGGAATTGGCGCGCCAGCTCATCAATGGCCGTCGGCCAAGCGAGCAACCGTTCTCGCTTGACAGCATTCCCTTGGACGATCCAGCGACTTATGAGTTGTTTTCGAAAGGCATGACGGAGGCGGTGTTTCAGTTTGAAAGTCGAGGCATGCAGTCCATGCTCAAGGATGCGCGTCCCACTCGTCTAGAGGACCTGATTGCGCTCAACGCCTTGTATCGACCTGGTCCCATGGACCTGATCCCCAGCTTCATAGCCCGTAAGCATGGCCGTGAGGAGGTGGCTTACCCGCACCCCTTGGTGGAGTCGGTTTTGGCGGAAACCTACGGCATCATGGTTTACCAAGAGCAGGTGATGCAAACGGCTCAGGTGCTCGGTGGATATTCATTGGGCGGCGCCGATTTGTTGCGTCGTGCCATGGGCAAGAAAAAGCCCGAGGAGATGGCCGAACACCGTGAAATCTTCCGCAATGGCGCTTTGGTGAATGGCCTCTCGCAAACCCAGGCGGATGAGGTCTTTGACCTCATGGAGCGTTTTGCTGGCTATGGTTTCAACAAATCGCATGCGGCGGCTTATTCGTTGCTGGCCTACCAAACGGCTTGGCTGAAGGTGCACCACACCGCGGAATTTTTCTGCGCCAACATGACGGTGGAAATGGACAACACCGACAAGCTCAAGGCCTTGCACGATGACGCCTTAAAAATGGGTTTGACGTTTGAGCCCATTGACATCAACCGTTGTGTGCATCGATTCGAGCCCGTATCGGATCGCGTGATTCGGTATGGCTTGGGCGCCATCAAGGGCACTGGCCTGTTGGCCATTGAAGCCATTGTTCAAGAGCGGAGTGCCCAGGGCCCATTCACAAGTCTGTTTGACTTCTGCCTTCGTGTTGAGCGCACGCGCATCAACATGCGCACCATGGAAACCTTGATTCGAGCCGGGGCCTTTGATGCTTTGGATCGCAACCGGGCGGCGCTTTTGGCGGGCTTGGATTTGGCCATTGCCTATGCCAATCAAGTCCAATCCGACCTCAATCAAGGCGGCCTTTTCGACGACATGGGTTCCGAATCTGCGGTGAATCAAGTGCCCGAATTGCCCCCCATGACGCCCTGGGGCATTCGCGAGCAATTGGCCCATGAAAAGACGGCCATCGGTTTTTACTTCTCGGGTCATTTGTTCGAAGAATGCAAAGCCGAGGTTCGGCAATTTGTGAAATTGGAACTGGGTGAGGCGGACAAATCCAAAGATCAGGTCTTGGTTGCTGGCATCGTCTCGGACTTTCGTGTCATTCAGGGTCAGCGTGGCCGTCTGGCCTTGTTCAAATTGGACGACCAAAGCGCAGTTTTGGATGTCGCCGCAGATGCCGAATTGATGGATCGTTCCCGCCAGGCGCTGCAAGAAGACGCTTTGGTGGTGGTTCGTGCCAAAGTGCAGCCCGACCGGTTCAGTGGTGGCATTCGCCTCAACGCCCAAGAGTTGTGGCCGCTGTCAGAGGCCAGGCGACGTTTTGCCAAGCGCATTGAGGTGACCTTGGGCGAGCGTCGCCCCAAGTTGGATGAACCGGTTTGGGCGCGTGTCGCAGCGGGCGAGGACGGCTTGCCCTTGCGTTTGAACCTGAGCGTGGGTGGCGTGCCCGTGAGTCTTGACCTTGACCGACAGGTGAACCCCACCGATGAAACCTTGTCCGAGTGGCAGTTGCTGTGTGACACGTCCCATGAAGGTTTCCTTGCACAATCGTCCGTCAAATTGATTTACGAATGACCATGTTTTTCAACCTCCCCACCATCCTCACATGGACACGGATCGCTGCCATTCCCTTGTTGGTGTGGGTTTACGACTGGCCTTTGCCCCTGGCGGAGCGAAACACCATCGCCATGGCCATGTTTGTGGTGTTTGCGTTGACCGATTGGCTGGATGGTTTTTTGGCCAGAAAACTCAATCAGACCTCGGCTTTTGGTGCCTTTTTGGATCCGGTTGCCGATAAATTTTTGGTTTGTGCGAGTGTGCTCATGTTGGTCGCTTTGGGGCGAACGCCGGCTTACATTGGACTCATCATCATTGGCCGGGAAATTGCCATCTCGGCGCTGCGCGAATGGATGGCCATGATTGGTGCGTCTCGCAGTGTCGCCGTCAACATGATTGGCAAGCTCAAAACCGCGGTCCAAATGGTGGCCATTCCTTTTTTGCTCTATGACGCACCCATCGGGGGCTGGCTGAATGTGCCCTGGTGGGGTGATGTCTTGATTCACCTGGCCGCTGTGCTGACGGTGTGGTCCATGATTTATTACTTGATCAAAGCCATTCCGCTCATTCGGGAACGCTCCCAATGAATCGCCAAGATGGCGATCACCCCTGGGTGGTGTGGATGCCTGCGGTGTTCGTGCTCATCTGGAGCACGGGTTTCATCGTTGCACGGTATGGCATGCCGCATTCACCACCGTTTACTTTTTTAGAAATGCGCTTTGCATTTTCTTTGTTGTGTTTCGGCATTTGGATTTGGGCCTCCAAGGCCGCGTGGCCGAAAGACCGTCGGCAGTGGTTTCATTTGGCCGTGACTGGCGTGTTGATGCACACTGGCTATTTGGGTGGCGTTTGGGCCGCTGTAAAAATGGGCATGGGTGCAGGGCTGTCAGCCCTCATTGTGGGCTTGCAGCCGGTGCTCACGGGCTTGTGGCTGTCGTCTCAGGGGGGCAAGGTCCGACCCATTCAGTGGTTGGGTTTGATCTTGGGCTTCATCGGCTTGTGTCTGGTGTTGTTGCAAAAAGTGCAGACCACTTCTGAAGTCAGCATTTGGGCCATGTGCAGTGCTTCTGTGGCCTTGTTGTCCATCACGGCGGGAACGCTTTATCAAAAGCGTTATGTCTTGCCTTGCGACGTGCGAACCGCCAATTTCATCCAGTTGTCGGCGGCTGCCCTGATGGCCTTGCCTTGGATGCTCGCCGAGCAAGAAGCGGTGCAATGGGTGCCCGAGTTTTGGGGTGCCATGGCCTGGTCTGTCTTGGGACTCACGATGGGCGGAAGCTCTTTGCTTTACATGCTGATCCAGCGGGGCGCTGCTGCTTCGGTGTCGAGCTTGATGTATTTGGTTCCGCCTTGCACCACGATCATTGCCTGGTTGTTGTTCGGTGAGTTGATCACGTCGGTGACCCTGTTGGGCATTGCCATGGCCGCAATCGGTGTAGGCTTGGTGACCCGTCAACCCCAAACTGTGAAATGAAAAGAGGCCAGAGATGTCAAAGCTGACAATAGCAGTCATTCCCGGAGATGGCATTGGTCAGGAGGTCATGCCAGAAGGTGTCAAAGTGGTCGATGAGGTCTGCCGTCGCTTTGGCATCGACATCCATTTCGATTGGTTTGATTTCTGCTCTTGGCCTTATTTCGAAAAGCACGGCCAAATGATGCCGGACAACTGGAAAGACTTGGTAGGTGGACACAGTGCCTTGTTTTTCGGCGCCGTGGGCTGGCCAGAAAAAATCCCAGATCACGTCTCGCTGTGGAACTCCTTGTTGTTGTTCCGTCGTGAATTCGATCAATACATCAACTTACGCCCCGCTCGACTGATGCCTGGCATCGTCGCTCCAGTGGTCAGAAAAGATGGTTCGCCTCGTAAACCTGGTGAGATCGACAT
>JAYPFZ010000094.1:0-8119 GCA_038126555.1 Betaproteobacteria bacterium | reverse complement strand
CCACAGACCCCATGCTCACACCCCAAGTGTGAGCCAGTGAGGTCCAGCTCCTCACGCAAAAAATCAATCAGGTGCAAACGCACGGGCACCTGACGTTGCACCGTTTCTTGGTTCACTTGCAGGGAAATCGTTTGGGTCGGCTCGCTCATGCGGCACCTCCAGTCTCGGCCATTGAGGACAACACGCGACCGAACAACACTTTGGCCAAGTGCTGTTTGGTGGCCGCGCCTGCGTGCACATCGCCTTGCTCGGGCAAGTCGTGGGACAAGGCCTGTTGGGCCTGGGCAATGGTTTGCGCATTCAGGGGCTGGCCAACGAGCGCGGCCATGGCTTGTTTGGCCAACAAAGCGGTGTCACCCACCGAGAAGAAGGCCACATGAGCCTCACTGACCTGTTGACCTTGCATGGCCAAGCGCGCGGCCACGCCAACCACGGCGTAATCGCCGCGGCGACGCGACAACTCGTCAAAGCCCACCCGCTCATGGGCCCGCAACCGGGGCCACTCGATGCACACCACCAACTCATGGGGCTGGCGGTCATTGGCGTACAAGCCCTGGTAGAAATCGATGGCTTTGACCCGGCGCTGACCCTGTGGGCCTTGCAACACCAACACCGCCTCACTGGCCAAGGCCACGGCGGGGTATTCCGCGGCTGGGTCGCCCAGCGCCAAGCTGCCGCCCACGGTGCCCCGGTTGCGAATGGCCAAATGCGCCACATGCGGCACCGCTTGGTGCAACAAGGGCAACTCGCGGGCCACCACTTCACTGGCCAACAACTGGCTGTGGGTCACCAAAGCACCGGTGCGAATGGTGTCACCCGTTGCTGCTATGCCCGTGAGCTCAGTCAGACCAGAGATGTCCATGAGCCATTGCGGCGCGGCCAAGCGCAAGTTCATCATGGCCAGCAGGCTTTGCCCACCCGCCATCACTTGCACGGCGTCACCGTGTTGCTCTAAAAACCCAATCGCCTCTTGGAGGGACTGAGGCTTGAAATAATCAAAGGCGGCTGCTTTCATTCACGCTCCTCGGGCCGGCAACGCATGCACTCAAGCGGCCATGCCCAGATAAAAACTCTTCACCATGTCGTTGTTCTTGAGCGTGTCCACATCGCCTTGGAAGACGATTTCGCCGTGAACGATGATGTAACCCGAATCGGCAATGCGCATGGCCTGGTTGAAGTTTTGCTCGGCCATGAGCACGGTGAGCTTGTAGCTCTCTTTGAGGGCCTGCAACTGCGTGATGGTTTGCGACACCAGCAGCGGCGACAAGCCCACCGAGGGTTCGTCGACCAAGAGCACGCGGGGGTTGGACATCAGTGCTCGGGCAATGGCCAGCATTTGCTGCTGACCGCCAGACATCGAGCCCGCCAACTGACGTCGACGTTCCAGCAACACCGGAAAGGCCGCATAGGCGAACTCCAGGTTGCGGGCAATGTGCTCGCGTGCGCTTTCCCGGAAGGCTCCCAACAGCAAGTTTTCTTCGACGGTGAGTTTGGGGAACAGGCGGCGACCCTCGGGCACCAGGGCCACGCCCAGGTTCACGATGTCTTGGGTCTTCATGGCCGAGAGCTCGTGCGTTTGGCCATCCATTTCGAGGGTGATGCGCCCTTCGGTGGGTTTGACCATGCCCATGATGCATTTCATGAGCGTGCTTTTGCCGTTGCCGTTGGTGCCCAACAAGGCCACGGTGTGGCCTTCGCCCAAGGTCATGCTCACCCCTTGCAGCGCTTTCACAGCGCCATAGGCAGCATGCACGTTTTCAATGTTGAGGTTAATCGCCAAGGTAAGCCCTCTGAACGTAAGGATTGGCCACCACATCTTGTGGCGCACCGTCACAAATCACCTGACCTGCATCCAAACAGACCAGGCGCTCGGAAAAACGCATCACCGCTTGCATGATGTGTTCAATCATGATGATGGTGATGCCCATGCCATTGAGCTTGAGCAGAATGTCGAGCACCTCGTCGACCTCATTGCCCGACAAGCCCGCCATGGCCTCGTCGGAAATGAGCAAGTCGGGGTGGGCCGCCATGGCCCGAGCCAATTCCATTTTTCGCAACTCCACCTGAGAGAGCTGGCTGGAGGCCACATGGGCTTTGCCATGCAAACCCATTTGTTCCAGGATGTCCATGGCCCGCTCTTCGGCTTGACGGCCATGCACCCCCCCCACATAAGCCAAGGGCACCAGCAGGTTTTCCAGCGTGGTCATGCTCTTGAAGGGGCGCGGAATCTGAAAGCTGCGGGCAATGCCCATGCGGCAACGCTGAAAAGCGGGCACCTTGGTGACGGATTCGCCTTTGAAACGAACGTCACCTTCTTCATTCTGGAGGGCCCCAGAAATGCAGCTGATGAGGGTGGTCTTGCCCGAGCCATTGGGGCCGATGAGGCCCAGTCGCTCGCCTTTGCGCACCGACACCGACACATTCGACAAGGCCGTGAAGCCGCCGAAGTGTTTGGACAAAGAATTCACTTCGAGGATGTTTTCCATTTTCGATACAGGCCCACAAGGCCTTCCGGTGCCAAGACAACAAAAAGAACCAGCAAACCACCCACCACCAGCACATTGAGCTCGCTGGAAATGGTGACGGTCACCACCTGCTGAATGGTGGCCAGCAACAAAGCGCCGATGAGCGGCCCCACCCAATGCGCCATGCCGCCAATGATGGGCATGGCCAAGGCCGCAATGGCATAGCTGAGGTTGAAGCTGGAGGCTGGCTCGATGTAACTCAGATACATGGGCATGGGTGCGCCTGCTGCGCCCAACAAAGCCCCGGACACGCCGCACGCAATCAACTTGAGCTGCAAAGTGGGCACGCCCGAGCATTCGGCGGCTTCTTCTGAGTCGCGCACCGCACGCAAGCCTCGGCCAATGTGGGAGTCTTGGATGTAGCGTGCGATGGCAATGGCCACGATGGACATCAGGGCCATGACCACAAACAGCATGCGGGTGTAAGACTCAAACGGGCCCCAGGTCGCCGGGCGGGTGATTTGCACCCCGGTGGCTGCCCCCAGGTAGCGCCAGTTGTTGATGACCGCTTCCAAAATGAAAATCAAGGCCACCGTGGCGATGGAGAAGAAGATGCCGCGCAAGCGCAGCGTGAGCAAGCCCACCCCCAGACCCAAGAGGCCCGACACCGACGCACCCGCCAGGATTTGCACCACCAAGGGGGCATTGAAGGCCTTGAAGACAAACAGGCTGGAGTAAGCCCCCATGGCCACAAAGGCGGGCACGCCAAAGTTCACGTAGCCGGCATAGCCGCCCAGGATGTTCCAGGCGGTGGCCAACACGATGGACTGCAACACCACAAAGCCAGCAAAAAACACATACTCGTTGATGCCGCTGAGCGACATGGCCGTGAGGCCCACGGCACACAACGCGGCTCCGATCCAAAATTTCATGTTCGATCCCCCCTCAACGCCCAAACAGACCCTGGGGACGCAAGCCCAAGAGGATCAACAACATGCCAAAGGCGACCGCTGGCGCCCATGAGGCCCCAAAGAGGGTCAGCACAATCGACTCCACAATGCCCAGCAACAGGCCCGCCACCAGCGTGCCACTCATGCTGCCCAGACCCGCCAACACCACCACGCAGAAGGTGCGACCGATGTAGATGCGGTCCATGGAGGGCTCAACCGGCGACACGATGATGAGCATGGCCCCAGCCAGCGCATTCACGGCGGTGGCAATGCCAAACGCCATTTGCTTGATTTGCGTGGGGTTGGCACCCATGAGGCGCAACGCCATCTCGTCTTGGCCCACCGCCTTGATGGCACGGCCAACAAAGGTTTTCGAGAAAAACAGCGTCAGCACGTAGGTGAGCAACAAGGCCACACCAAAAGCCACGAGCAATCGATAGGGCAAGCGAATCTCGCCAATTTCGAGGCTGTCACCGATGTAGTCGGCATGGGCCGAGCGTTGGTCGACGCCAAACACAATGATCAACAGCACTTCGATGATGAAGGCCAAACCAAAGAAGAACGCCAGTCCGTTCACCGAGGCGTCACCCCCTCGACTCTCGAAACTGGCGTGATAGAAGCGATAAAGCATCACCCCCAGGGCATAGAACACCGGCATGAGCATGATGCCGCTGAGCAGCGGATCAATGCCCAAATGGTCATTGAGCCAAAACGTGCCGTAGGAACCGAGGATGAGCACTGCCGGGTGAGCCACATAGGGCACGTCGAGCAAGCCAAAGGCCACCGACAAACCCAAACTCACTGCCGCATAAAAACAGCCGAGCAAGATGCCAAACAAAATGGCCTCAAAGAGGAGGTCAAAAGAGAAGATCACAACCGCTCACTTGAAAAAAAGGGGGAGAGGAGCCCTCTCCCCCGTCAACACACACCACGAAACGATCACTTGGCTTTGCGCGCCTTGTCGAAGGGCACAATGACCGCGCCGGTTTTGTCCTCGGCCGGGTGAATGACCACCTGGCGAGCCGGGTTGCGGAATTGCTCCTGATCCTTGTCTTTCAGACCGCGGAACTGGATGGTGATCACGTGATCGGGCACGCGCTCGCCATCGGCGTCGAAACGGAAGTTGCCCACAATGGTCTTCATTTCGTTCTTGCGGAAGTAGTCGGCCAGCTTGCGGTCGTCAATGCTCTTGGTGGCATTGATGGCCTGCTCCAACATTTGGCCAATGGCGTAGTTGAAGGGCGGCAGGTAGTAACCCAACTCGTCCACCTTGGCGGCCTTGGCCTTGGGGGTGTAACGCTTGAAGAAGTCGTCGATGCCGGGGAACTTCACACCCGGCACATAGGTGTGGTAGTTCACGATGCCGTTCAACTTGGAGCCGAGGTTGATCATGATGGGGGTGAACTGCAAGCCCACCATGCCGCCGCCGAACATCTTGGTTTGCGAAGCCAGACCGATTTCGTTCACGGCGTTCACCAGGCCCGAAGCGGAAGGCGGGTAGCAAGCCACGAACACCAAGTCGGCCTTGGTGGCTTTGACCGCACGAATCAGCGACGAGAAGTCTTTGGTGGTGGGCGGGAAGTTCTGGTCGAACACCTTGGTCAGGCCAATGCCCTTGCCAATGATTTCGCGCATGCCGTCGGCCAGGTTTTGGGCGAATTCAGCGTCTTCCGCCAAGATGGCGATGGTTTTGGCGCCTGCGGCTTGACCGGCAGCAATGAAGCCCTTGGACCAGCCATCGGCTTTGTTCCAGGGGGCGTTGTTGAACCACATGTCGTGCTTGACTTTGCTGTTCACCTGGAAGGAGAAGTTGCCCATCAGCAATTTGCCGCGTTGTTTGACCAGCGGCATGATGGGTGCGGTGGGGCCAGTGGCGTAAGGCGCGATCAGCAAATCCACCTTGTCCACATCCAAGAGCTTGGTGTAGATCCCCGGGGTGTTGGCGGGGTTGGACTGGTCGTCGTAGGCAATGAACTCCACTTGGCGGCCGAGCAAGCCACCCCGGCCATTGACTTCTTCCACCCACATGCGCAAGGCCACCAATGCGGCCTGGCCACCAGCGCCCAAGCCGCCGGTTTGCGGCATGCTCATGCCGATCTTGATGGGCTGAGCGGCCAAAGCCGATCCCGTCGGCAGGCTCGCTGCCAACACCCCAGCGCCGCCGGCGCCGAGTACTTTCCGTCTGGTCTTGTCCATGGGGGTCTCCTTGATGGTTGGTGAACAAATGATCATTTATCGTAAGAAGGCTGCAAGCCAAAAACATCCGTCAAAACCCTGAGATTGAGTCCTAGGTGACTCACCGGCGTCCACTCAGGATTTGATTTCCTCGACGCGCTTCATGCGGCTGTAGTCGTCGCCTCCCCACTCCGGCGCATCCTCGATGCCGAAAAAGTTCAGCTCGATCATCACGCCGTTGGGGTCGCGCAAAAACAGCTGATAGAGCTTGGACTCGGGGAAATACCGAGGGCGAAAAGCCACTTGCTTGGCCTTGAGGTGTTCGATGAAGCCATGCGGGTCTTCAGCCAAAAAAGCCACGTGATCGATGACGCCGGTTTGGCCATCGACCGCATCGGCCGGTGTGCCCAAGTAATAGGTTTCCCGGTCGGGAATCCGTGACGGGCCAATGTGCACCTGAATGCCGCCGTTGGTGCCCAGCCAATAGCCGGGGAATGGGAAGTCGGGGCGCTTTTGCTCGGACAGGCCCAGCACCTCAACGAAAAATGAGCGTGTGGCCTCCAGGTCGTCCGCGCGAATGAAAAAGTGATTGATGGAATGAATGGGCATGAAACGTCCTCGTGCAGTGGTCTCGTTTCAATTTAGGGGAAAGCCACAGGCGTGGCAAACGCCTATGAGACAGCCTTGCGGTCGAAAGCCCACTGCCCAGGATTTCCCCCAAGGCCCCATGACCCGTCCGGGACAAATGGGCGACAAAGCCCAGGCTTTCACGAATGGGTCGAAATCGCCAGAGGCGGTATAAATGATCAATGAATCACTTTGGAACCATCATGGACACACTCACCCTGCAAGCCGCCCAAACCATCATTCAAGCCGCACTCAGCGAAGCCCGTGCGCGACAGTTTTTGCCCATGGGGGTGATCGTGGTGGACACCTCCGGCAACCCGGTGGCCTTTGCGCGCGAAGACGGCGCCAGCATGCTGCGCTTCAACATCGCCCGAGGCAAGGCCTTTGGCGCCGTGGGCATGGGCGTTTCCAGCCGCGTGCTGTTTGAGCGCGCCCAAACCAATCCCAACTTCTTTGTCAGCTTGGCCTCGGCCGGCGAAGGCAAGTTCCTGCCCCAAACCGGCGCGGTGCTCATCAAGAACGCCCAAGGCCAGGTGCTGGGCGCAGCCGGTGCCAGTGGTGGCACGGGCGATGAAGACGAGCTCATTTGCATGGCTGGGGTGAAAGCCGCTGGCCTGATTCCGGGCTAAGCCCGCGCGTTCATTGGCCCCATCTGCCTCAAGGAGTCCTGAGCATGACCCTCCTCGCCGTGCATTCACTCGATGCCGTGGTCTTTCAAGTCCGCGACTTGGAACCTGGCCGCCGTTTTTACGCCACCTTTGGCCTGCGTGTGGACGATCAAGGCCAGCGCTTGCAGCTGGGCGCCCATGGCCACGACCACCATTGGGCCGAAGTGCACGACGGCTGGACGGGCCCTGGGCAAAAGCATTTGCATTTTTTGCGCTTTGCGTGCCATGAGGCAGATTTCGAAGCCCTGCGTGCGCGCTGCCTGGCCCACGCGCCGGCCTGCGACCCCCACCCCTTGGGGGACGCGCGCGGCTGCTGGTTCCAACACCCCGATGGTTATGCCATCCAGTTGGTGGTTGGCCCAGTGACCTCGCCCACCCTGCCCTTGCCGGTGGCGCCACCCGAAGTCGTGCCGCTGGGCCAAGGCAAATCGCTGCCCCGCTCGGCCGTCAAACCGGTGCAGCCCCGGCGCTTGTCGCACGCCTTGCTCTTCAGCCCCGACGTGCCCCGCTCGGCGCAGTTTTTCCTGCAGACCGTTGGCCTCAAGGTCTCCGACTCCTCGGGTGATTTGATTTACTTCTTGCATGGGGCCCACGGCTCCGACCACCACATGCTGGGTCTGGTGAAGTCTGAAGGCCCGGGCTTGCATCACCTGAGCTGGGATGTGGCCAGCGTCCACCAAGTGGGCTTGGGCATGGAGCAAATGCTGCAAGCCGGTTTCACCCGGGGCTGGGGCGTCGGGCGACATGTGCTGGGCTCCAATTATTTTTATTACGCCCAAGACCCGTGGGGGTCGTTCTGCGAGTTCTCGCACGACATCGATCACATCCCGGCGGGCTTGGAATGGCCAGCGCGCGACCACCCGGCCGAAGACTCGTTTTACGCCTGGGGGCCTGCCGTGCCCGACTACTTCACCGTGAACACCGAACTCGACGCAGCAGGTTGATCATGGCGCAATGGTTTGGTCGCGACGCCTTCGTTCACCTCCTGCAAGACGAAGGGGTGACCCATTTGTTTGGCAACCCGGGCACCACCGAGTTGCCCATCATGGCCGCTTTGGCCCACACCCCAGATTTGCAGTTTGTGTTGGGCTTGCAAGAGTCCATCGTGGTGGCCATGGCCGATGGCTATGCCCGCGCCAGTGGACGGCTCACCGCTGCCAATGTGCACGTGGCACCGGGTTTGGGTCATGCCATGGGCGCGCTCTACAACGCCAAGTTCAGTGGCTCCCCCCTC
>JAYPFZ010000093.1:2353-8211 GCA_038126555.1 Betaproteobacteria bacterium | reverse complement strand
GAATCACCCCGGGGGACGACTACGCCGCCATGCGCCAGGTGCTGATGCGACGTTATGGCAAATGGGCCGAGGCGGCCCAGTCACCCACGCAAAGCCACACAGGGCGACCCGCTGGCATTCCGGATGTGGTGCTCATCGATGGCGGCAAGGGTCAGGTGAACATCGCCAAATCGGTGTTCGAAGCCCTGGGGCTGGATGTGTCCCACCTCGTGGGGGTGGAAAAAGGCGAAGGTCGCAAAGTGGGCTTGGAAGAGCTGGTCTTTGCCGATGGGCGGCCCAAAATGGCCTTGCCCCACGATTCGGCCGCCTTGATGCTGATCGCTCAAATTCGCGACGAGGCCCATCGCTTTGCCATCACGGGCATGCGTGCCAAACGTGCCAAAGTTCGAACCGGCGGCAGCAAGCTGGAGGACATTGCGGGCGTGGGCCCGAAAAAGCGCGCCAAACTCTTGCAGCGCTTCGGTGGGGTTCGCGGCGTGGCGCAGGCCAGCGTGCAAGACCTGTGTGGCGTGGAAGGCATCTCGGAGGAGTTGGCGCAAGCCATTTATCAGGCTTTGCGTTGAACCTCAGCGGTCGCAGGCTGTCACCAGCCCCATTCGGCCCACATCAGGCGAGCCCACAAGCCCAGGGTGCTGGTGTAGCCCGCGCTCACGCCAACGATTTGGCCTTGTGGTGACAACAAAAAGGTGGTGGGCACGGCGCTCACCCCCCAGGCTTTGGCCACGTTGGCGGCGGGATCGGGCACCGTAGGCCAGGCCAGGCCTTGGCGTTGCAAATGGCGCTCAATTTCAGACCCCGTGCCCGATTGCATGGCCACGCTCACCATTGGCCAGCCTCGGCCCCCAGGGGTGGTTTGGCGCAGGCGTTCGGTGTTGTCTTCAGAGGCTTTGCACACCGGGCACCAGGTGGCCCAAAAGTGCACCATCACCACTTGTCCACGATGGGCCGCAAGCCAATCCTGCAAATTGGCGGCTTCATTCGCGTTGACATTCAGCAAGGGGGCGTTGGCGCTGGGTGCTGGCCCTTGGGCTGTGCCCATGGCATGCCACAGGTTGGCGAGCCAAGCCACGACCACCACCACGGCCAGGGTTTTGAGGTGGCTGCGCCAATCGATCAGCGCGACCCAGAAGGCCGAGCGCCAGGTGCTCATGAGGGTCGCACCACTTCGAGCAAACGATCCAGCCCGCCCGCGTCGATGCAAATGCGGGCTTGCTCGCGCACCCTGGGCTTGGCGTGATACGCCACCGAGAGGCCACAGGCTTGCATCATGGGAATGTCGTTGGAGCCATCGCCCACCGCAATGGCTTGAGCGGGGGAGCAGCCCAGGCGTTCGCATTCGGCCAGCACGGTGCGCCGTTTCTCTTCGCCGTCGCAAATGTCGCCCCAGCTTTGTTGCACCAACTCGCCGGTGAGCTTGCCATCTTGAACCGCCAACTCGTTGCTGCGCATGAGGTCGATCTGCAAGCGCTGCTGCACGGCCTGGGCAAAAAACGTGAACCCACCCGAGACCAGCACCGTGCGCAATCCCGCCGCACGGCAGGCCGCCAACAAGGCTTCGGCGCCCGGATTCAACTGCAGGCGCTGGTCCAGCACCTGTTGCAAATCGCTCAGCGCCACGCCCCGCAACAAGGCCACGCGCCGACGCAGGCTCTCTTTGAAATCGGTGATGTCACCGCGCATCGTGGCTTCGGTGATGGCGGCCACCTCGGCCTTTTTCCCCACGGCGTCGGCAATTTCATCGATGCACTCGATGTTGATGAGCGTGGAATCCATGTCGAAGGCAATGAGGCGGTGGTCGCTCAAACGCAAGGGCGTGGTGAGGCCTTGAGTGAAAAGGCCGGGGGCAAATTCGTGGTGAGCGTTCATGAGCAAATCAGGCTTTGAGGTAAAGGTCGTCCGACCAAGTGGCCAGCCACTGGGGCCGGTAGGCCACAAAAATGGCGCCCAGCATGCCGGTGATGATGGCATCACCCCAGGCCGTGAGCCAATGGGCCACCATGGACAAATCGGAGCTGGTGCTGGGAAACGCGTGGCCCGACCAAAGCCCCAGGGCATTGGCCAGAAAAATGGAGGCCACGGTGCCAAAAAAGCACCGCCCCAGCACATAAACCATGGGGTGGTGCCCCACCCAGCGTCGCAAGGCCGCACCCACCAGCACCGTCAGCAAGGACGGCACCAGGCCTTGCCAAACCAACACCGCCAAACTGAGGGATGCGCTGGCGTCTGTGCCCAACCAAACCGACAAGCCCATGGCGGTCAGGACCGGCACCGCCAACGGCCAGCCCAGCATCAAGGTGATGAGCGGTGCGCCCGACCAATGCAAGGGCAGGGGCGCGTGCAGCAGAAACGGCGACATCCACACAATGGCACCCAAGACCAGGCAGGCCAACAAGGGGTTGATCAAGGTGCCGGACGACAACAGTCGCCAAGGCCGAAGCGCCAGGGACAAGCCCAGGCTCAGGGCCACGATGAAACCTTCCAAGATCAGAGGGTCAAAGCTCATGAGGTGGCGCTGGCCGATTCGGTTTGAGGGGTGCCCAGGTTGCGCAGCACATCGCGCACCGCCTGCACCCGCGCTTTGACTTCGGGCAGGGCTTTTTCGATGCGCAGCTTGTCGTTGCCCGCGAGTTTGATGTGGCGACTTTGCTGCACCAATTGAATGATGCGCAAGGCATCCACCGGGGCATGGGCTTGGAAGCTGATCAGGATGACGCCTGGCGTGGCGTCAATTTTGGTCACGCCCAGGGGCTTGGCTTGCAAACGCAAGCGGTGGACATCCATCAAGGTTTGGGTGGCCGGTGGCAATGGGCCAAAGCGGTCAATCAACTCCTCACTCAACTCGTCGAGCTGGCGCGGCCGCTGGGCACTGGCCAGGCGCTTGTAAAACGACAGCCGCAGGTGAACATCGGGGCAGTGGGTGTCGGTGATGAGGGCCGGCGCATGCAGGTTGATTTCCGTGGTGGCTTGCAAGGGGCTGAGCAAGTCGGGCTCTTGGCCTTTTTTCAGCGCCTCCACGGCCTGTTCCAACATCTCGTGATAGAGCTGGTAGCCCACTTGCATGATGCCGCCGCTTTGGTTCTCGCCCAACACTTCACCCACGCCCCGAATTTCCATGTCGTGCATGGCCAGGTAAAAGCCGGAGCCCAGCTCTTCCATGCTGGTGATGGCGTCCAAGCGTTGTTGGGCTTGCTTGGTGAGCGACTGCACATCGGGAACCAGCAAATAGGCATAGGCCTGGTGGTGACTACGGCCCACACGCCCCCGCAACTGGTGCAACTGGGCCAAGCCAAATTTGTCGGCCCTGGACATGAGGATGGTGTTGGCGGTGGGCACGTCAATGCCCGTTTCGATGATGGTGGAGCACAGCAACACGTTGTATTGCTGGGCCACGAATTGGCGCATCACCAATTCCAATTCGCGCTCGGGCATTTGGCCATGCGCCACCGCGATTCGGGCCTCGGGGATGAGGGCCTGCAAACGCTCGCGGCGGTTTTCGATGGTTTCGACCTCGTTGTGCAGGAAGTAGCACTGGCCGCCGCGCTTGAGTTCGCGCAGCACCGCCTCGCGGATCACGCCGTTGTCTTCGCTGCGCACAAACGTTTTGATGGCCAAACGACGTTGGGGCGCCGTGGCGATGACGCTCAAGTCCCGCAAGCCCTCCATGGCCATGCCCAAGGTGCGTGGGATGGGGGTGGCGGTCAGGGTGAGCACATCCACCTCGGCGCGCATGGCCTTGATGGCTTCCTTGTGGCGCACGCCAAAGCGGTGTTCTTCGTCGATGATGAGCAAGCCCAAATCTTGGTATTGCACCGAGCTGCTCAGCAATTTGTGCGTGCCCACGACGATGTCAATTTGGCCTTGGGCCAAGCCGTCCATGGCCGCCTTGATTTCTTTGGGCGTTCGGAACCGGCTCATCTCGGCGATGCGCACCGGCCACCGCGCAAAACGATCGACCAGCGTCTGGTGGTGTTGTTCGGCCAGCAAGGTGGTGGGGGCGAGCAGGGCCACTTGTTTGCCCCCCATCACCGCGATGAAGGCCGCCCGCAAGGCGACTTCGGTTTTGCCAAAGCCCACATCGCCGCACACCAAGCGGTCCATGGGGCGGGGGCTGATCATGTCTTGAACCACCGCATGAATGGCGGCGCGTTGATCGGGGGTTTCTTCAAACCCAAAGTCGTTGGCGAAGGTCTCGTAGTCTTGCGGTGAATACCGAAAGGCATGACCTTGCCGGGTGGAGCGACGGGCGTAGACGTTGAGCAACTCGGCCGCGGTGTCGCGCACCTGCTCGGCGGCCTTGCGTTTGGCTTTGTCCCATTGGCCGGAGCCCAGTCGGTGTAAAGGGGCTTCCTCTGGGTTCACTCCGGCATAGCGACTGATGAGGTGCAGTTGACTCACCGGCACATAAAGGCTGGCCTCGTCGGCATAGATGAGGTGCAAAAACTCCTGCTGGGCTGGCGGCTCGCCCACCACGGTTTGCACATCCATGTGAATCAGGCCTTGGTAGCGGCCAATGCCGTGGGCGTTGTGCACCACCGGGTCACCCACTTGCAACTCCGACAAGTCGCGAATCATGGCGGCCACATCGCTGGTGGCTTCTTGTTGGCGACGGCGTCGGCTGCCCGGTGAGGCCGCGAACAATTCGGTCTCGGTCAGCAGGGTGATGCCCGTTTCCACATCGGCAAAGCCCGCTTGCAGCAAGCCGACGGTCATGGCCGCTGCGTCTGACCCGCTCACAAAGCTGGACCAATCGCTCACCGAGGGCAAATCCAAACCGTGATGGGCCAGGAGGTCATGCAGGCTTTGCAAGCGGCCTGGGCTTTCGGCCACCACCAAGGTGCGACCCGCCCCCGATTGCAAATGAGCACGCAAGGCCGCGACGGGATCGGCCAGTTGGCGGTCCACACTCAGGTGCGCGCTGGAGCGCCAGCGGTGGGTGGCGTCTTCGGCGCTGCTGGCCCCAGGGCGCAAGGCCAATTGCCCATAGGGCTGCAGGCCCAGGTAGAACTGCTCTTGGCTCAGGAACAGGTGTTCGGGGGGCAGGACGGGGCGATCGGGGTCGCCTTGACTCAGGCGATAACGATCGGTGGTGTCGGTCCAGAACCGCTGAAACACGGGCTCCAGGTCGCCGTGCAACACGATGCGCGCTTGCGCGCCCAGGTAATCGAACACGGTCGCGGTGTGTTCGAAAAACAAGGGCAGGTAATACTCGATGCCCGCCGTGGCCAGGCCCGCACCCATGTCTTTGTAGAGCCGGGATTTGGTTGGGTCGCCGGGCATGAACTCTCGCCAACGCTGACGAAATTGACTGCGGCCAGCTTCATCCATGGGGAATTCGCGGCCTGGCAGCAATCGCACCTCTTGCACGGGGTAGAGGCTGCGTTGGGAGTCGGGGTCAAAGGTTCGAATCGCATCGATCACGTCGTCGAACAAATCGATGCGGTAGGGCAGCGAGGACCCCATGGGGTAGAGGTCAATCAAGCCCCCGCGAACGGTGTATTCGCCAGGGCTCATCACCTGACCCACGTGTTGGTAGCCAGCCAAGGTGAGTTGGTCTTTGAGGTCTTGCTCGCGCAACACTTGCTGCACTTTGAACTCAAAGGTATGGGCCGCCAGAAAAGAGGGTGGCGCCAACCGATACAAAGCGGTGGTGGCAGGCACCAGCACCACATCCACCTCGCCCTGTTGAATCTTCCAGAGCGTCGCCAAGCGCTCCGAGATCAGATCTTGGTGCGGAGAAAACAAGTCGTAGGGCAGGGTCTCCCAGTCCGGAAACAACTCGATGCGCAAATCGGGCTGAAAAAACCGCATGTCCTCTTGCAAGCGGCGTGCGTCTTGGGGATCGGCGCAAACCACAGCTG
>JAYPFZ010000093.1:0-2343 GCA_038126555.1 Betaproteobacteria bacterium | reverse complement strand
GATCATGGTCATCGACGCGGGCAAGGGCATCGAGGCCCAGACTCGCAAACTCTTCGAAGTCTGCCGGCGGCGCGGCGTGCCGATCTTCACCTTCATGAACAAACTGGACCGACCGTCCCGCAATCCACTCGACCTCATGGACGAGTTGGAGAGCGTCTTGGGCATCGGCGCACACCACCGCGGTGAGGGCCACCTGGGCTGACGCTGAGGTCTGGGGGTGAGTCACCCATTGGGCCAGCCACCAGGCATCGGCGCCAGGTCGAGGGCAGGGCAGGGCAAAACGCTGGCCGGGGGTAAGAGTGGGGAAATTCATGGCACCAACAACAATACCCCCGTGCGAAGGCACAGGGGGGATTGGCAAATTCTAGAATGAGCCTTCGGACATTTAAACCCTGGCCTGTCATGCCCTCTGCTTCCCCCCTGGTTGGTTTGATCCCTTGCGCCGGACATGGCCAACGGGCGCAAACCGCTGAACCCAAGCAATACGTGCCTTTGGCCGGCGTGCCCTTGGTGGTGCACACCGTTCGGGCCTTGTTGAAGGTGCCGTCCTTGACCCAATTGCTGGTGGTGACTTCGCCCGGCGATGACCGTTGGCCAGGTCTGCGTGAACGTTATGGTCTGGAGACCCCGCGCCTTGCGGTGCGCGATGTGGGCGGCGACACCCGCGCCCGCAGCGTGCGTGCCGGCCTGGAAGCTTTGTTGGCGGCCGGATGGGCCCCAGACACGTGGGTGTTGGTGCACGACGCTGCGCGCTGTCTGATCGATCCCGAGGATGTGCTTCGGCTCATTGCGGCGTGTCAGGACGACCCGGTGGGGGGCTTGTTGGCTCGCAAAATGCCCGACACCGTGAAGCAAGCCCAAGCGATGCAAGGCGTGGAGCGGGTCACCCAAACCTTGGACCGCGACAGCCTGTGGCAAGCCCAAACCCCGCAAATGTTCCGCTTGGGCGCTTTGGCCCGGGCCTATGACCAAGTGGGTGAAGGGGCCACCGATGAGGCCAGTGCCATGGAGGCCACCGGTGCCCAGCCCCGATTGGTGCCTGCCCAGGGCTTGAACCTCAAACTCACTTACCCGCAAGACTTGGCTTGGGCTCAGGCGTGGCTCAGTCAATCCCCACACGAGGGCCGATCATGAACACACCGATTCGAATTGGCGAAGGCTGGGACATCCACGCCTTGGTGCCAGGCCGTGCCTTGATGCTGGGCGGCGTGCACATTCCACACCCCATGGGCTTGCTGGGGCACTCCGATGCCGATGCCTTGCTCCATGCGATCACCGATGCCGTGTTGGGCGCTGCGGGCTTGGGGGACATCGGCACCTGGTTTTCCGATCAAGATCCCACCCATCAGGGTGCCGACTCGTGGCATTTGTTGCAACAAGCCATGCAAGCGGTGCGCGACCAAGGCTGGCAGGTGGTGAATGTGGACTGCACGGTGGTGGCTCAAGCCCCCCGGTTGGCCCCCCACAAAGCCGCGATGGCCGAACGCATTGCATCGGCCCTGGGTGTGGCCACTGAGCAAGTCAACGTCAAGGCCAAGACGGCCGAACGTTTGGGGCCAGTGGGCCAAGGCCAGGCCATTGAGGCCAGGGCCGTGGCTTTGCTTCAACGGGGGGCTTGACGTTCGAGGTTGAGCAGGCCCGAAGCCATTTCCCGCACCATGCGACGGTGCTCTAGGCTGAGTTGACCATACGTGCCCCACAGGCAACGGTCCGCCAAGGTGGCGTCTGGCAGGGGTGGCGAGTCGGGTTGGGCTTTGGGAGTGTCGCTCGCCGCGTGGGGCCCAAACAACAAGTCGGCCGGCGTGACTTGCAACAACTCACACAGCACCCGCAAACGGGTTTGTTTGGGAATGGAAACCCCATTGAGCCAATTGCGCGTGGCATGGGCGGTGATGCCATTGCCCCAATCGCGCAGGTTGAACAAATGGGCCAACTCGGTGGCCGTGCCTTTGTAGCCCGCTTGTTTGAGGGCGTTGCGAAGGCGGTGGGAAAAAGCCTGAACTTCTTGGCGGGGCGTGACTTTCGACATGGGCAGCTCCTGGGTTGAAGACCGGCCCATTGTGAAGAGACCTTGGGCGTTCGAACATCACCCAAACGGGGGATATGACGCCCAAATGTGCATGGATCACATCATTGGGCAACCCAGCCGCCGTCCATGTTCCAGGCCACCCCCCGGACGTTGTTGCCAGCGGGCGAGCAGAAAAAGACGGCCAACTCACCCAGCTCTTCGGGGGTGGTGAAGGTGAGCGAGGGTTCTTTTTCACTCAGCAATTGTTTGGAGGCTTCTTCGATGGAGATGCCTTGGGCTTGCGCTTTGGCATCGATTTGTTTTTGGACCAAGGG
>JAYPFZ010000092.1:0-8224 GCA_038126555.1 Betaproteobacteria bacterium | reverse complement strand
TTACGACCGGGCCACCAGTGTGTATTTCCCGCGTCGCGTCATACCCATGCTGCCTGAAAAGCTCTCCAACGGGCTTTGCTCACTCAAGCCCGAGGTGGATCGCTTGTGCATGGTCTGTGACATGGTGATCGACCTCAACGGCGAAGTGCTGGCTTATCAGTTTTATCCCGCCGTGATGCACAGCCATGCCCGTTTCACCTACACCGAGGTGGCGACGATCCTGGCCAATACCCACGGCCCCGAGGCCCAGAAAAGGGTCGACTTGGTCGAGCATTTGCTGAGTTTGCAGGGGGTGTATCGCAGCCTCATTCAAGCGCGAAAGCGCCGAGGGGCGGTTGATTTCGACACCACCGAAACGCAAATTGTGTGTGACGAGCAGGGCCGGATTCAACAAATCATGCCGCGTGTGCGCAATGACGCTCACAAACTCATCGAAGAGGCCATGCTCGTGGCCAATGTCTGCAGCGCTGAGTTCATCCAGACGCACAAACATTTGGCACTGTTTCGCGTTCACGAGGGGCCCACCCCTGAGAAACGGGAAATTCTGAAAAATTTCCTCCGTGCCACGGGTGTGGGCATGACCTTGAGCGAAGAGCCCAAACCTGCTGAATTCCAGGCCATTGCCGAAGCCACGCGCGAACGGCCCGATGCCAAGCAAATTCACACGATGCTGTTGCGCTCCATGCAGCAAGCCATTTACTCACCCCACAACAGTGGGCACTTTGGTTTGGCTTACGAGGCCTACACCCATTTCACCAGTCCCATTCGTCGATACCCTGACTTGTTGGTGCACCGGGTGATCAAGGGCATCTTGCTCAACAAAGCCTATGTCCTGCCGGATTTGCCCACGCCACAAGAGCCCCTGGGACGTAAACGCATGCCGGCTGTCCCCATGGCGCCCAAGGCCACGCTCAACAAAGCCCAATTGAAGCGCTTGGTGAATTGGGAGGCCGCTGGCTTGCATTGCAGCGTCAATGAACGCCGAGCCGATGAAGCCAGCAAAGATGTGGAAGCCTGGCTCAAGTGCGTTTACATGCGCGAACATTTGGGCGAAGAGTTTTGGGGAACGGTCACGGGCTTGGGCCCCATGGGTTTGTTCATCACCTTGGACCATCTTTTTGTGGAAGGCCTGGTTCACATCACCGAGTTGGGCGACGAATATTTCCGCTTCGATGACGCGCGCCAAGAATTGCGAGGTGAGCGCACGGGCATTCGCTACGCCATGGGTTCTGCGGTGCACATTCAGGTCAGTCGTGTTGACCTGGACGCCAGGAAAATTGACTTTCGCATGGTTCGTGATCCATCCACAGCTTGTGCGCCTGTCGGTAAGGGCAAAACGGCCTCGAAGCGTTCAACTCAGGGCAAGGGGCGTTCGATTGCGGATCGACCTGCCGTCGAAGGGCGGTCGGGCTCTCGCCGACGTGACGCCAAAGTGTCTGGCAGCGCCCGCGCGGGTGGTAAAAAAGCGGCTGGAAAAACCAAGCGGCGTCGGTAACGCCTGCTCAATCAAAGGACAAACATGACGACAAACAAAGTGGCCATCGTGACGGGCGCAGGAACTGGGGTGGGTCAAGCCGCTGCGCTGGCTTTGCTCAATGATGGCTGGCAGGTGGCGTTGGCGGGCCGACGTGCAGAAGCCCTGAATGCAACCGTCCAAGCCGCAGGTGCGGCGGGTTCACGGGCTTGGGTGGTGCCCACCGATGTGGCTTCGCCCGAATCGGTCAAGGCCTTGTTCGATGGCGTGGTGTCGAAATGGGGGCGTGTCGATTTGCTCTTCAACAATGCGGGTGTGAACGCGCCGGGCGTTCCCTTGGAAGAGTTGACGGTGGAGCAGTGGCGCAATGTCGTGGACATCAACCTGAACGGCATGTTTTATTGCATCCAGCAAGCCTTCCGTGTGATGAAGGATCAAAACCCCCAAGGCGGACGCATCATCAACAATGGGTCCATTTCTGCCCATGCCCCTCGCCCGAACAGCATTGCTTACACCTCGACCAAGCATGCGGTCACCGGGCTGACCAAATCGGCCTCCTTGGATGGTCGCAAATACAACATTTGTGCCGGCCAAATTGACATTGGCAATGCGGGCACGCCCATGGCCAACCGCATGGCCCAGGGGGTGCCCCAGGCGAACGGACAAATTGCCCCCGAGCCCCTGATGGATGTGAAATTGGTGGGCGACTCGGTGCTTTACATGGCCAACATGCCGTTGGAAGCGAATGTGCTGTTCCACACGGTCATGGCCACCAAGATGCCGTTTGTGGGCCGAGGTTAATGGCTCAATCCGCCAGACCGCCCGCCTTGCTCAGGGCTTGTTGATCGGCGGTGAGGACGGTGCCAGTGTCTGCAGTCTCAGCCAGTCGGCCCAACGCAAATACAGCCTCCTGAGCGGCTTCATCGCTGCTCAGGCCTTGCGCCAAGAGTGCCCCCACGTAGCCCGCCAGCACGTCGCCGCTGCCCGCGGTGGCCAGTCTGGCATTGCCCGTGGGGTTCACGCTCAGTGCCCCTGTTGGGCTCGCTAACACCGTGCCCGACCCTTTGAGCACCACCGTGCAGCCAAAGCGTTGGGCCAAGTGAGACGCCGCCTGAGGTCGGTCGCGCTGGATGACCTCGGTCGTGACGCCCAGCAAACGTGCCGCCTCCAATGGGTGAGGGGTCATCACCGTTTGCATGGGGCGTGACTGCCGTTTTTGCACCACCTCGACCAAAGCCGGGTCCTGAGCCAAGGCATTCAAGGCATCGGCGTCCAGCACCAATTGGGGAGCGTTGGCCCACACCGACGACCAGATGCGGGCGTCCACTTGTCCTGCGCCACAGCCAACGACGGCCACTTCATGCGCCCCCCAGGTGTCGGGCGGTTGTTGGCGAGTCTGGATGGCCGCACACGCCCAAGGCATGTCGTCAGGCGTGCGGCCAGTGGGGTCATGCCAAAGCACCAAGCCAGCCCCGTGCGTCAAAGCAGACCGTGCAGCCAAGGCGGCAGCGCCTCGCATGCCCGCCCCACCACCCAACACCCAGACCCGGCCAAAGGCCCCTTTGTGGCTGTGGTGTGGCCGTAGTCGCGGCGAGGGTTCACCCAGAAGGGTGGCATCCGGTTTGGGGGCAGGGTGTGATGAGTCCAGGGTGCTCAACCAAACGCGGCCTGCAAAGTCTCGCCCCTGATGGGTCCACAAACCCAAACTCAGACCCAACAAGGCCAAGGTGTCCCGTGGGCCTGCAGCAGGGCGCTCTGGTGGTCCCAGCCAGGTTCCCGTGCTGGGGCAAAGCCCGGAGGGGAGGTCCAGATGCAAGATTGGGGATGGCGAGCGGTGCATGACCATCAAGAGTTCAAAGGCTGGGTGCTCAGGGGTGAGGGGACGGTTCAAGCCCAGCCCGAACAGTGCGTCGATGCCCAACTCCCAATGCGATGGCGCCTCACTGCCCATCTCCAACCGAGACAGATCCAGACCCGCCGGAGCGGGGCCCAAGGCGGTCACTGTCACCTGCCGGCCCCATTTCGCCAGATGATGCGCGGCATACCACCCATCTTGGCCGTTGTGTCCCGTTCCGCAAGCCACCCAAATCCGCTGCGCATGGGGATGCAAAGCCAGGGCCAGCTGTGCTGAGCGCCACCCTGCGTGGGCCATGAGGTTTGCGTGTCCAGGGTCATTGGCGGCGCGAGCAGTCCACGCCAGCAATCGCTCGCGCCCCCAAAGCGGCAGGGGGTGGGTGTGGCGAACCAGATGGGGAAGGGTCAGCATGCTAGAATCCTCGGGCTTTGCCTCGTGAGCGAATCATGACGGCGAAGTCATTCCAAACCAGTTCACTGAAGGTGCTGGCTCTTGAATGGCCTACCCTCCACAGGGGGTGGCGTTTGGAGCCGGTGATGGAACTGGTCATTTGAAACAACCTTTGGAGCACTCATTATGAGCACCACCATGCGCGAAATGCTGGAAGCTGGCGTCCACTTCGGTCACCAAACCCGCTTCTGGAACCCCAAGATGGCCCCCTTTATCTTTGGCCATCGCAACAAAATCCACATCATCAACTTGGAAAAGACGCTTCCCCTCTACGAAGAGGCTGTGAAGTTCGCTCGTCAATTGGCCGCCAACCGTGGCACGATTTTGATGGTCGGCACCAAGCGTCAAGCCCGTGACATCGTGGCCGCAGAAGCTGCCCGTGCAGGCGTGCCCTTTGTTGACCAGCGCTGGTTGGGTGGCATGCTCACCAACTTCAAAACGGTGAAAACCTCCATCAAACGCTTGAAAGACATGAAGGCTCAGCTCGAAGCTGGCCTCGACAGCTTGTCCAAAAAAGAGCAACTGGTGTTCAACCGTGAACTCGAAAAGCTCGAAAAAGACATCGGCGGCATTCAGGACATGAACAGCCTGCCCGACGCCATTTTTGTGATTGACGTGGGTTTCCACAAAATTGCAGTCGCCGAAGCCAAAAAATTGGGCATCCCCCTGATTGGCGTGGTTGACACCAATCACTCCCCCGATGGCATTGACTATGTGATCCCGGGTAACGATGATTCGTCCAAGGCGGTCACGCTTTACGCCCGCGGCATTGCAGATGCGATTCTGGAAGGTCGTGCCAATGCGGTGCAAGAGGTGGTCAAGGCTGTGCAAGACGACCAAAGCGACGAATTCGTCGAAGTGCAAGACGGGGCCGATGCCTGATTGCGCTTCCCCTGGCTTGATGGGGGCCAAGTGCCCCCATTTTTAAATCTTTTGAATGAATTGACCGAGGAGTAGAGACTGATGGCCGCGATTACCGCAAGCATGGTCGCAGAACTGCGAGCAAAAACCGACGCACCCATGATGGAGTGCAAGAAAGCCCTGACCGAAGCCGATGGCGACATGGCCAAAGCCGAAGAGTTGTTGCGTGTCAAGCTCGGCAGCAAAGCCGGCAAAGCCGCTGCCCGCGTCACCGCCGAAGGCGTGATTGCGGTGCACATCGAAGGTTCACGTGGCGCGATGATCGAAGTCAACTGCGAAACCGACTTCGTGACCAAAAACGACAGCTTTTTGGCCATGGCCAATGCCGCAGCCAAGCTGCTGGCCCAAAATGCCTGCGACTCCCTCGACGCCTTGGGTCAGTTGAGCTACGAGCAAGACGGCTTTGGCCCCACGCTGGAAGACGTTCGCAAAGGTCTGATTGGCAAAATCGGTGAAAACATGTCTTTCCGCCGTTACCAACTCTTCAACAACCCCACGGGCGTGACCAGCTACTTGCATGGCACCCGCATCGGTGTGGTGGTTGAGTTCGACGGCAAAGAAGTCGCAGCACGCGACGTGGCCATGCACATTGCCGCCATGAAGCCTGTGGCACTGACCAGCAACGATGTGCCGGCTGAATTCATCGAGCGTGAGCGATCGGTGGCCACCGCCAAAGCCGCTGAGTCTGGCAAGCCGGCTGACATCGCCGCCAAGATGATCGATGGCGCCGTCCAAAAATACCTCAAAGAGGTGTCGCTCTTCAATCAACCCTTCGTGAAAAACGACAAGCAGACCGTTGAGCAAATGCTCAAAGCCGAAGGCACGGCGGTGAACCGTTTCACCCTGTATGTCGTGGGCGAGGGCATTGAAAAGAAAACAGACGACTTTGCTGCCGAAGTGGCTGCGCAAGTCGCCGCAGCCAAGCAAACGGCTTGATTCATCGGGGACTTCGGTCCCCATTTTTTTGATCTTTTCGAGTCAGGATGACCTTCTCCATGAATGCCCTACATCACCGTCGTGTATTGCTCAAGCTCTCAGGCGAAGCCCTCATGGGTGACGATGCTTTCGGTATCAACCGCGACACCATTGTTCGCATCGTCGGTGAAATCGCAGAAGTGGTGCAAATGGGGGTTCAAGTTGCAGTCGTGATTGGCGGCGGCAACATTTTTCGCGGCGTCGCTGGGGGGGCTGTGGGCATGGACCGCGCCACCGCCGACTACATGGGCATGTTGGCCACGGTCATGAACTCATTGGCCCTGGCAGACACCATGGAGAAAGCCGATCTCACCCCTCGGGTCATGTCTGCCATTGGCATCGAACAGGTCGTTGAGCCCTATGTGCGCCCCAAAGCCCTGCAGTATTTGGAAGAGGGCAAGGTGGTCATCTTCGCCGCGGGCACCGGCAATCCTTTTTTCACCACGGACACCGCTGCCGCTTTGCGTGGCGCAGAAATTGGTGCCGAATGCGTGCTCAAAGCCACCAAGGTCGATGGCGTGTATTCCGCAGACCCGCGCAAAGACCCCCAAGCCACTCGATACGTTACGATCAACTTTGACGAAGCCATTGGCAAGAACTTGGGCATCATGGACGCCACAGCCTTTGCCCTTTGTCGTGATCAGAAATTGCCCATTAAGGTGTTCTCCATTTTCAAGAACGGCGCCTTGAAGCGCGTCATTCAAGGCGAAGACGAAGGCACCTTGGTGCACGTTTAATGGAGACCGGGTCAGGAGTTAACACATGAGCATTGCCGACATCAAAAAAACCACCGAAACCAAAATGACCCAGTCATTGGCGACTTTGACTCAGCACCTCACCAAAATCAGGACGGGGCGTGCGAACCCTGCTTTGCTCGATCACATCATGGTCGATTACTACGGCAATCCCACCCCCTTGAATCAAGTGGCCAACGTCTCTTCCTTGGATGCCCGAACCTTGAGCGTTCAGCCGTGGGAAAAAGGCATGGCTGCCGTGGTTGAAAAAGCCATTCGTGAAAGTGATCTGGGCTTGAATCCCGCCTCCATGGGGGAACTCATTCGCGTGCCCATGCCCGCCATGACCGAAGAGCGACGCAAAGAACTCACCAAGGTCGTTCGTGCTGAGGGTGAAAACGCCAAGGTGGCTGTGCGCAATTTGCGTCGCGATGCCAATGAATCGATCAAAAAGTTGGTGAAAGACAAGCAAGCCTCTGAAGACGAACAAAAGCGCGCTGAAGGGGATATTCAAAAGATCACCGATAAATTCATCACCGAAGTGGACAAGATGGTTGCTGCCAAAGAGCAGGACCTCATGGCCGTCTGATCGGGCCGCATGCTCAAGCAACGCGTCATCACTGCGCTTTTGCTGGTGGCGTTTTTATTGCCCGCACTGTTTCACCATGACCCCATGTGGTTGGCGCTGCTGGCTGCCCTCATGGTGGCCTGCGGCACTTGGGAATGGTGGCGGCTCAATGGCGCCTCTGAAGTTTCAGCCCGGTGGGCTGGGTTCATCTCGGCATTGATGATTGCTGCGTGGGTGTGGTCTCCTTTGCAACTCCAAGATGCCTTGATGCTGTTGCCTGTCTTGATGTTGAGCTGGGGCCTGTGTTGGGCCCTCATGTTGTGGCGAGGTGGTCCTGCTTGGTCTCAAACACCATCGATGTTGCGACGTGGCTGGGGCATTTGGGCCTTGTGGATGACTTGGGCGGCGTTGTATCAATTCAAACTCATCGGCGTGAATTTTTTGCTGTCCACCTTGTGCTTGGTTTGGGCTGCCGACATCGGGGCTTATTTCGCCGGGCGGCGTTGGGGAAAAAGAAAATTGGCGCCTAGCCTGAGCCCCGGCAAATCTTGGGAAGGTGTTGTGGGTGGTGTTGTTGCGGTCATGGCTTTGGCCTGGGCGTGGATGTTGTGGGATCAAATGGGCTGGGTCGATTCGCCCAGCCTCTTCACCCAAACCTGGTATCGATGGGGACCCGTGGCCATGTTGAGTTGGGTGCTGTTGGTGGCCGCCAGTGTCTTGGGCGATTTGTTCGAGTCCATGGTGAAACGCGTGGCGGGCGTTAAAGACAGCAGCGGCTTGTTGCCGGGTCATGGTGGTGTGCTCGATCGCATCGATGCCTTGCTGCCCACCTTGCCTTTGGTGTTGTGGGTGTTGAGTTGGTGATGCGAGCTTCAAACCTGCAACGCTTGACCATTTTGGGCGCGACGGGCTCCATTGGCCAAAACACCCTGGAGGTGGTGCAGTTGCACCCCGAGCGGTTTGCGGTGCATGCGCTGACGGCGCACACCCAAGTGCAGGCCTTGTTCGATCAGTGTGTGCGCTTCACGCCCACCTTTGCCGTCATGTCGAGCGAGCCGCATGCCCGTGAATTGGCCCAGCGCTTGAGGGAGGCCGGTTCGTCGACCCAGGTGCTGGCAGGGCCGCAGGCCTTGGTGGAAGTCAGTGAAGATCCCTGCGTTGATGCAGTCATGGCTGCCATCGTCGGTGCGGCTGGTTTGCCGGCGTGTTTGGCTGCGGCGCGAGCGGGCAAGCGCTTGCTGCTGGCC
>JAYPFZ010000091.1:4609-8355 GCA_038126555.1 Betaproteobacteria bacterium | reverse complement strand
CAACAACACGCCGGCTTCGGTGTTGATGGGGTCTGCAGCCAAGGCGCCCAGGCCCGGGTTCAGGCGGGCGTTGAGTTCACCATTGCTGCGTTGCAAGCCAAAGAGCTGGCCGTCTTCGTCGGCCAGCCAAATGCGTTCACCGCGAACGAGGGGGGAATGCAATTGGCGAAACTTCAGCCGCTCAGAGTCCCACAGCATTTGCCCATTGGTGATGTTCCAGTAGCGAACCACGCCGTTTTCTTGGACATTGGCCAGGCCTTTGTCGTCACCGCTCAGCCCCACCACCGAAGTGGAGGAACGGCTCCACAACAAATGACCCGGACCGGTGTTCACACACGAGATTTGGGTTTGGAAGGACACAGCACACAAGCGTGAGCCACTCAGCTCGAAGGGGGCGATGAGGTCAATGAGGCGTTCCAAGTCGTTGTAGCCCCGGGGCACGGCCAAGGTGGTTTGCCATTCAACCTGGCCGTTGTCCGGGTTGAGTTTGACCAACCGCGAACCCAGGCCCACCAAGAGGCGATTGCCCACATGGGTGAGGACTCCGGGTTGCTGCAAAACCAAGGGCTCGCCTTCGAGTTGCAAATCCCAAATGAGGCCACCGTTGTCGCCATCCAGCGCCAACACGGTGCGATCGGCCAAGAGCACAAACACGCGACCACCGGCAATCAAGGGCGGCGTGAAGGATTGGCTGGGCAGGCGCACTTGCCAAACCTGTTGCCCCGCCTGCATCACGATCAGCTGATTGGTGTCGCTGACCACCGCCACGCGAACGCCATCGAAACCCGCGCCCGAAACCAAGCGTGCGCGCGTGGCGTGGCGCCACAGCGCTTGACCAGAGGACAGGTCCACAACGGCCACCTCCCCCGCTTGGGTGGTGAGGGCCATTTGGCCTTGCCGCACGGTGGGCAATTGGCGGTTCAAGTCGGCCCCCAAACGGGTTTCCCATGCCGTCACGGCGGCAGCCACCGGCACCTGCTCCAGGCTTTGGGGCTTGGGTTTGGGGGAAGAGCTGCAAGCGGCCAAACCCAGGGCCAAGAGCACAGCCCCCACGCGGCCAGCCAATCGATGCAATGGTGAGGCAGAAATAACAGTCATGGGGGTCGTCCGGTGGGTCATTTGAGGGTGCTGACATCCACCCCAAGGGCGGCGAGCTTGATGGCAATGACTTGTCGCATGGCCGAGGTGTCTGACAAGGCCTTCCAGGCCTTGCTGTAGTGCTCCACGGCCAAGTTGTTTTGCTGGGTGGCTTGGGCCCAGTCGCCCAGTCGGTCGTCGAACAAAGCCTCAAAGCCCGGTGCCGGGTTGACACTGAGCAGGGGCTTGGCCTGATCGGGCTTGCCTTCATCCAGCCACAGGCCTGCCAAGCGCAAGCGCGCCAACGACACCAAGGCGTCGTCGGTGCCTTGTTGGACCACCCAGTTCAGGCTTTGACGGGCCAATTCGGTTTTTTTCTGGTCCAGAGCGGCCTTGGCCAGCAGCAACTGAGCTGCACTGGCGGCATGGGTTTTGGGGAATTGTTGGGTCAGGTCGGTGGTGGCTTGTTCGGCCAAGGTCCAGTTGGAGCTGGCCAAAGCTTGTGTGACCGCCTCTTTCATGGCTCCGGCCTGGGCGGCTTGACGGCGCTCCCAGTATTGCCAACCCGTCCAAGCGGCATAGGCCAACATAAGGCCAGTCACGCTCCAGGTGATGAGGTTGCCCCAGCGCGACCAAAAGTGCTTGAGGGTTGCCAGTTGTTCTTGTTCTTCGAGATCGAGGTGTGCAGCCATGGTGTGCTCAGGGTGTCAATGTCAGGATTTTAGGTGGCTGGCCCAGGTGGCCCAGTCTTGCATGGCCACTTGCTGCTGCGTGGCGCTGGGGTCGCGCAGGTTCTTCAGGGACAACTCGCCCTTTTGCCATTCGTCGGGGCCAACGATGAGGGCGTAGGTGGCGCCACTGGCATCGGCCTTTTTGAATTGCGACTTCATGCTGCCCAAAGCCACTTGGCCTGCAGCCCCAGACTGGGCAGCGGCGTGCATGACCACGCTCAGCCCCATGGCGCGCAAGCCGGTGAGCACCGGCATGAGCTGCGCATAAGCCTGGGGTTCGGTGACGATGACGTAGGCATCGCATCGGGTGTGGCTGGGGCGTTTGTTTTGTTCTTTCACCAGCTCCAGAACCCGCTCCACCCCCATGGCCCAACCCACGGCAGGCGCCGGTTTGGCACCGAGTTGGGTGAACAAGTGGTCATATCGACCACCGCCACAAATCGTGCCCTGAGACCCCAATTGCTGGGTCACAAACTCGAAAACCGTGAGGTTGTAGTAGTCCATGCCACGCACCAAACGGGGGTTGATGCGATAGGCCAGACCATGGGCGTCCAGAATGGCTTTCACCGTTTCGAAATGGGCCAGCGATTCGGGGCCCAAGTAATCGAGCAGCTTGGGTGCGGATTCGACCACCGCTTGCAGAGCCGGATTTTTGGTGTCCAGGATCCGCAAGGGGTTGCTGTGCAGGCGACGACGGGCGTCTTCATCGAGCAGGTCTTGATGCTGCGTCAAGTGGGCAATCAAGGCCTCGCGGTGACGCTGTCGCTCCTCGGGCTGACCCAGGCTGTTGAGTTGCAACTCAATGCCTTCCAGGCCCAGGGCCTGCCACAGGCGGTGGGCCATGAGGATGAGCTCGGCATCGATTTCCGCGCCAGGAAAACCCAGGGCTTCAGCGCCCATTTGGTGGAACTGGCGATAACGGCCACGCTGCGGCCGTTCGTGTCGGAACATGGGGCCGCTGTAGTAAAGGCGCTGACCCCCTTCGTAGAGGAGGTTGTGCTCTGTCACGGCCCGCACCACGCCAGCCGTGGCTTCTGGCCTGAGCGTTAAATGTTCGCCGTTGAGCTTGTCCTCGAAGGAATACATCTCTTTTTCGACGATGTCGGTGACTTCACCCAAACCGCGCACAAACAAACCCGTGGGCTCCACGATGGGGGTGCGCAAGTTGCGATAACCGTGCTGGCCGAGGATGGTTCGGAACAGCGATTCCAGACGTTCCCATTCGGCGGAGTCGGCCGGCAAGATGTCGTTCATGCCTTTGACGGCCGTGATTTTTTCACTCATGTCGATGCTTCAATGTGATGAGGGGCCAAACCGCTGGTGCACGTAGTTGGCCACGATGTTCTGAAAGGCCTCGGCAATGCCCTCCCCGCGCAGGGTCTGGGTTTTGACGCCATCGATGAAAACTGGAGCCGCCGGGGCCTCGCCAGTGCCGGGCAAACTGATGCCAATGTCGGCCATCTTGGATTCGCCAGGGCCATTGACGATGCAGCCCATGACGGCCACCTTGAGGTTTTCAACGCCAGGGTATTGGGTGCGCCAAACCGGCATTTGATCGCGCAAATGGTCTTGAATTTGTTGGGCCAGCTCTTGGAAGGTGGTGCTGGTGGTGCGGCCACAGCCCGGGCAAGCCGTCACCGAGGGCACGAAATAACGCAGGCCCAAGGCTTGGAGAATTTCAGTGGCAATCACGACTTCTTGCGTGCGCTCCTCGCCCGGCTGGGGCGTGAGGGAGACGCGAATCGTGTCGCCAATGCCCTCTTGCAGCAACAGCGTGAGTGCAGCTGCCGAGGCCACGGTGCCGCGCGTGCCCATGCCCGCTTCGGTCAGGCCCAAATGCAAGGCCAAGTCGGTTCGCGAGGCCAGGTTGCGGTAAACCGCCACCAAATCTTGAACCCCGCTCATCTTGCAACTGAGCACCAATTGGCTGGCGGGCAA
>JAYPFZ010000091.1:0-4509 GCA_038126555.1 Betaproteobacteria bacterium | reverse complement strand
TTGCCGGGGTTGATGCGGTATTTGGACAAAGCCTGAGCGCAAGCCGGCTCGTCGGTGAGGAGGCGGTGGCCGTTGAAATGGAAGTCGCCAATCAGGGGCACGTTGACCCCCATGCGGTCGAGTTGCTCGCGAATGTGAGGGACAGCACGCGCCGCTTCGGGCGTGTTGACCGTGATGCGGACCATTTCAGAACCCGCCTGCGCCAAAGCCTTGACTTGAATGGCGGTGCCAATCACATCGGCCGTGTCGGTGTTGGTCATGGACTGCACGACAACGGGCGCGCCCTGCCCCATGACCACCTGGTGCTCACCCCAGCGAACGGTCACGCGGGTGCTGCGGCTGGTCTGCGGCTTGGAAAAAGGAATGGGCTGTTCCGTGCTCATGAGGTTGAACCCGTCACCACCGGAATGCCGCTCAAGCGGTCTGCACGTCGCAAATGCACTTGGGTGCGGTCTTTGACATCGCCTGCGAGTTGGCCACAGGCTGCATCGATGTCATCGCCCCGGGTTTTGCGAATGGTGGTCACCAAGCCAGCGGCGTTGAGCCGATCGGCAAAGGCACGCACCCGCGCCATGGGCGAACGCTTCAGGCCGGACTGGGGGAAAGGGTTGAAGGGAATGAGGTTGATCTTGCAAGGCATCGGGCCTTCGGGCGCGTGCAACAACAAGTCGATCAGGGCGTTGAGGTGCTCATCGGCGTCGTTCACGCCGTCAAGCATGCAGTATTCGAAGGTGATGAAGTCGCGGGGCGCATGCGGCAAATAAGCACGACAAGCGGCCATGAGTTCATGCAATGGGTATTTGCGATTCAAGGGCACCAACTCGTTGCGCAAGGCATCGGTGGGGGCATGCAAGGAGACGGCCAGGGCCACAGGTGCGGCTTGGGCCAGGCGGTCGAACAAAGAGACCACGCCGGAGGTCGACACCGTGACGCGGCGTCGCGACAGGCCGTAGCCGTGGTCGTCGAGCATGGCCTTCAAGGCCGGCAACAGGGCGTGAATGTTTTGCAAGGGTTCGCCCATGCCCATCATCACCACGTTGGAAATGATGCGCTCATCGGTGCCCCGCTCTTGGCGCAGGCTGTGCTCGGCCCACCAGAGTTGAGACAGGATTTCAGCGGTGGTCAGGTTGCGGCTAAAGCCTTGAAAGCCTGTGGAGCAAAAGGGGCAACCCACAGCGCAACCGGCTTGGGAGGACACACACAAGGTGGCGCGGTCGTCTTCGGGGATGAACACGGTTTCCACCGCATTGCCCTGCCCCACATCGAACAACCATTTGATGGTGCCATCGGCGGAGTCATGCCGTGAGATCACCGGCAACAAGCCGATGTGGGCTTGAGTCAGCAGATCATCGCGCCACGACTTGGCCAAGTCGGACATGGCCGTGAAGTCGCGAACGCCTTTTTGATGAATCCAGCGGAAGAGTTGGGTGGCCCGAAAGGGCTTTTGCCCTCGGGACTCGCACCATTGGGTCAAGCCTTCTCGATCGAAGTCCAGGAGGTTGACCGACATGGTGCGAACCGATTCGGGGAACTGGCCCGAATCAGCGGTTGAAAACGTTCATGCCAGCAAAGAAGAACGCCACTTCGTTGCGAGCGGTGTCGGGACCGTCGGAGCCATGCACAGCGTTGGCGTCAATGCTGTCGGCGAAATCGGCGCGAATGGTGCCGGGTTCGGCCTTCTTGGGGTCGGTGGCGCCCATGAGGTCACGGTTTTTGAGGATGGCGTTTTCGCCTTCGAGCACTTGAATCATGACGGGGCCAGACACCATGAAGTCGACCAAGTCTTTGAAGAAGGGACGCTCTTTGTGCACGGCGTAGAAGGCTTCGGCTTCGCCACGCGACAGGTGGGCCATGCGCGAGGCCACGATTTTCAGGCCAGCAGCCTCAAAACGGGCGTAAATTTGACCGATCACGTTTTTGGCAACGGCGTCGGGTTTGATGATGGACAGGGTGCGTTCGATGGCCATGGTGTGTTTCCAGAGAAATAAGCCTTTGCAGGCAACAAGATAAAAGCGAGATTTTAACCAGTCATCGGCTGCTTCTTGGGGTTTGCCCGGGGCTCACCCTGCAGCGCGAAGGGTTGGCGGTCAACGGCGCGCCGACTTGCGTGCTGTTGGGGATTTTTTGGCGTTGGCTCGGCGCCGGCTCAGGGCCTGTTCGCCAATGAAGTCCTTGCGGGCATTGCGCTCAGCCGGTGCATCGCCAGGGCGCGCAGCCAAGCGTTGGGCTGTGGCCACGGCCTTGGCTGACGGGGCCTTGGGCTTGGTGGACTTGACTTTGCCTCGGTCGGGGGAATGCCGGCGCGTGGGCTTGGGCGCCGCAGAACCGCCCAATTCGGTGATGCCCGCCGAGCGCAAAACGTCGAACAAGTCGCTGCCGAAAAGCTCCACCCAGGCCCCACGCCGCAAGCCGCGTGGCAGCACCATGGGGCCATAGCGAACGCGGATCAGGCGGCTGACCACATGGCCCACGGCTTCAAACATGCGCCGCACCTCGCGGTTGCGCCCTTCACGGATGGTGACGCGATACCAGGTGTTCACCCCTTCGCCGTGGCCCAGGGCGTGCAAGGACTCGAAGTTGGCCGGGCCATCGTCGAGGTCAACCCCATTGAGCAGGCGCTGCGAGGCCTCGTCGGTGAGGCGGCCCAAGATGCGCACCGCGTATTCGCGCTCCATGCCAAAACGCGGGTGCATGAGGCGGTTGGCCAAGTTGCCCGAGTTGGAAAACAGCAGCAGGCCTTCGGTGTTGAGGTCCAAACGGCCAATCGACAGCCATTTGCCCGCCGCCAAATGGGGCAAGGTTCGGAACACGGAGGGGCGGTTGTGGGGGTCGTCGTGCGAGACGATTTCCCCAGCCGGCTTGTGATAGGCCAACACGCGCGGGGTGGGGTCTTCCAAGCGATAGCGGATGGGTTTGCCGTCGACGCGGATTTGGTCGCCCGACTGAATGCGCTGCCCCACGTGGGCCAGCTGGCCATTCACGCTGATGCGCCCGTCGCGAATCATGGCTTCCATGTCGAGGCGTGACCCCAGGCCCGATTGAGCCAGCACCTTGTGCAATTTGGGGGTTTCGGTCTGAGCGAGCAGCACGCGTTTGGGGCGCGCGACCACCTGAGGGGCCTCGGGCACCAACTCGTCGTCGAATGCCCCCGAGGTCAGGTCGTCAAACCATTCGTGGGTGTCGGGCGAATCACTCCGGGGTGTGGGTTTGCGGCTGGCCATCTTGGGGCTCCTCGGTATCGTTGGGGGTATCCAAGGCCATGGGCAATTGGCTCTCATCCACGGGTTCATGGGCTTGGATGAGCTCATCCAGCATGGAATTGGCCACTTCGAGCGGCGGCAATTGGTCGAGTGAGCTCAAGCCCAGATCGTCCAGAAACTGGCGGGTGGTGGCATACAAGGCGGGGCGACCCACGGTTTCGCGGTGGCCAATGACCTCCACCCAACCCCGGTCTTCCAGTTGTTTGATGACCAAGCTGTTGATGGTCACGCCACGAATGTCTTCCATGTCACCCCGCGTCACCGGTTGGCGGTAGGCAATGATGGCCAGGGTTTCCATGACGGCGCGGCTGTATTTGGGGGGCTTTTCCGGATGCAAACGATCCAGATAGGTGCGCATGCTGGGCCGGCTTTGGAAGCGCCAGCCCGTGGACAAATTGACCAGCTCCAAGCCCTTTTGGGCCCAGTCGAGCTCAATTTCTTGCAGCCACCGCTTGAGGGTGTCGGCTTCGACTTGGTCGTTGAACAGAAGTGCCATGTCCTTGAGGCTCATGGACTGGGTGGCGCAGATGAGCGCAGTTTCAAGAATGCGCTTGGCTTCGAAGGAGTTCATAAATAGAGCGGGAACGCCTGAAAGAAAACCGGCGCCTCACGGCGCGGGACAAAGGGCTTCATTGTAGCCAAGGCCCCAAGCGGCCAAAGCGGCCAGCCAGTCCTCGGGTGGGGGTTGGGTCCAATGCAAGGACTCGCCAGTCTGGGGGTGGTGCAGGCTCAGGCGCCAGGCGTGCAGGGCTTGGCGGTCAATCAGGGGGTGGCTGGGCCCGCCATACAAGCCATCGCCCAGCAAGGGATGGCGCAGGTGCGCCAGGTGCACCCGAATTTGATGGGTTCGTCCCGTTTTGAGGCGGCAATGCACCCAAGACCCTTCGGCTTCAGAGGCCAGACAAGTGACGTCGGTCTGGGCAAATTTGCCCTGCCCGTCGGGCAACACCGCCATGCGCAGCCGCTGGCGGGGGTCACGCCCCATGTCGGTTTGCACGCTGACTTGTCGGGGCCCCGTCCAGGGGCGTGAGGCCAAGGCCAGGTATTCGCGCCCCACTTCGCGCAAGGCAATGGCTTGCACCAATGCATCCATGGTGGGCCGCGTTTTGGCCACCACCATCAAGCCGCTGGTGTCTTTGTCCAGGCGATGCACGATGCCGGCACGCGGCAAATCCACGGCGCCCGCATGGTGGGCCAACAGGCCATTGAGCAGCGTGCCTTGCCAATGCCCAGGCGCGGGGTGCACCAC
>JAYPFZ010000090.1:0-8500 GCA_038126555.1 Betaproteobacteria bacterium | reverse complement strand
GCCTTGCCCGTGCCCCGTGGCGATTGCTTCGCCTGGGACCCGCGTTCGACCAATTTGCAACGCCCCCCGTTTGCCAGCGCCGAACAAGGGAGCCTCCTGGGCCATTGGAAGGCTTTCCCCTTGCTGGTGCTGGGCGACGATGTGACCACCGATCACATCTCGCCGGCCAGCGCCATCCCGCCGCACAGCCAAGTGGCTGATTTTTTGGTGGCCAAGGGTGAGTCACGCGAGACCTTGAATGTTTTTGCCTCGCGTCGCGGGAACTGGGAAGTGATGGTGCGCGCGGCCTTTCACAGCAAAACGCTCGTCAACCTGTTGTGCCCCACTGCGCCGATTGCGCACACGGTGCACCAACCCAGTGGCGAGGTGCTGCCCTTGTGGGAGGTGGCGCAGCGCTACGCCCAGGCCGGACAAGCCACGGTGCTGGTGGCGGGCGAGCGTTACGGCATGGGCTCGTCGCGCGATTGGGCGGCCAAGGGCTTGCGCTTGCTGGGCGTGCACGCGGTGCTGGCGCAAAGTTTCGAGCGCATTCACCGCAGCAACCTGATTGGCATGGGCATCCTGCCCCTGGTGCTGCCCCCCGAAGCCACGCCAGCCGCTTTGGCCCTGACGCTGGGCGACCAGGTGGAGGTGGTGGCGCCAGCGAGCGACTTGCACCCAGGCGCAGCAGTGAGCGTGCGCATTCACCGCGCCCAAGGCGAGGTGCAAACCTGGACCGCGCGTGCAGCCCTGCAAACCCAAGGTGAGTTGGCGTTGTTGCGCGCGGGCGGGGTGATGCCGCACATCCTGCGCCAGCAACTGAGCCGCCCGACTAAGGCCGCTTAAAAATCGGTTCAAATTCGGGGATGAGCCCAGACACCCCGCTTGCTCAACGCATCTTGCAAACCATCGCCCAAGAACAATGGGCGGTGGGCACCCACTTGCCCGCTCAGGCCTTGGCCGATCGCTTTGGCGTGTCCCGCTCGCCAGTGAACCAAGCGCTGACCTGGCTGGCCCAGCATCAACTCGTCAAACGCGAACCCAATCGGGGGTTTTTTGTGCAAGCCCCAGCGCTGGACGCCAAGCCCAGCACCGTCAATGGGGGCTTGGCAGAGCCCACGGTCACCAGCCAAGCCTATTTGCGGCTGGCCGATGATTGCTTCAATGGGCTTTACCCGCAATCGGTCAGCGAGTCCCGCTTGCGCGAACGCTACGGCTTGAGCGCCACGCAACTGAAGTCGCTGCTGCATCGCGCCGTGCAAGAGGGCTGGGCCCAGAAAAACTCGGGCTACGGCTGGACCTTGTCGCCCATGCTCAATTCCCCCGAATCCCTGATGCAAACCTACCGTTTGCGCATTGCCGTGGAACCCGCCGCCTTGTTGGAGCCGGGCTACCACTTGGCGCCTGGCGCTTTGGCGCGCTTGCGGGACGTGGAGCACCATTTGCTCAACGGCGGCATTGAGACCGACAGCCCCATCGAAATTTACGAGCGCGGCGTGAATTTTCACGAAACCTTGGTGGAAGCCTCGGGCAACCCGTTTTTCATTGAAACCCTGCGTCGGGTCAACCGCATCCGGCGTTTGATTGCCTACCGCTCCATGCAAGATCGGCATCGCTTTGGCGAACAATGCAAACAGCATTTGAAAATCCTGGACTTGCTGGCCAAGGGCCAGACCGAGAAAGCGGCCGACTACCTGCGCTGGCACTTGGAGAGTGCCTTGCGCAACCATCAAAAAATCCAAAAACTGTTGAAACCTTCCGCATGAACCTGCCCCACCCCACCCCCGAACTCATTCAAGCCTTCACGCCCACCGGCGTCTTGCGCGCTTCGATCAACCTGGGCAACCCCATTCTGGCCAACCGCAACCCCAGCACGGGCGAGCCCTTTGGGGTGTCCATCGACTTGGCCCGGGGCTTTGCCCAGTGGCTGGGGGTTGCGTTGAACCTGGTGGTGTTTGACACCGCCAAAGCCTCGGTGGAGGCCGTGCGCGGCGAGCAAGCCGACATTGGCTTTTTTGCCATCGACCCCGCCCGCAGTGAAGGCATGCAATTCACCGCACCTTATGTGCTGATTGAAGGCAGCTACCTCGTGAAAAACGACTCGACCCTGCAACACAACGACGAGGTGGACCAAGCGGCTCACCGGGTGGTGGTGGGCAAAGGCAGCGCCTACGATTTGTATTTGACGCGCGAACTCCAGCACGCCCAAATCGTTCGTGCACCCTCTTCGCCTACGGTGGTGGATGTGTTCGTGGCCGAGGGCCACGAGGTGGCCGCTGGGGTGAAGCAACAACTGGAAGCGGACCTCACGCGTTTTCCGGGTCACCGCCTGTTGCCGGGTCGCTTCATGGTGATTCAACAAGCCATGGGCACCTTCGCCAGCAAAGGACCAGACGCCGGCGCCGCACTCGCGCGCTATGTGGAACAACAAAAAGCCAGCGGCTTTGTGCAAGAAGCCCTGCAACGGCACGGCATTCAAGGCGCGTCGGTGGCGCCTTTGGCCTGAGCATTTCCCATGAAAACTTCACACTGGACCACCGCACCATGACCCGCTGTTTTCTCGTGACCGGTGGTGCCGGCTTCATTGGCAGTCACTTCGTTCGCTTGGCTTTGGCCGAAGGCCATGCGGTGGTGAATCTGGACAAACTCACCTATGCTGGCAATGTGCACAACCTCGACGATGTGATGGATCACCCCGACCATCGGTTTGTGCAAGGCGACATTGGCGACGCCGGCTTGGTGAGCGCGTTGTTGGACAGCTACGGCGTGAACGCTGTGGTGCATTTCGCGGCCGAAAGCCATGTTGACCGTTCAATTGAAGGCCCCCGGGCGTTCATCGACACCAACGTGTTGGGCACCTACCAGTTGTTGGAATGCGCGCGTGCGCATTGGTCGAATGGGTCGACATCGCTGAAAGCTGATTTTCGTTTTTTGCACGTCTCCACCGACGAGGTGTTTGGCAGCCTGAGCCCCGACGAAGCGGCGTTCACCGAAACGCACCGCTACGAACCCAACAGCCCGTATTCGGCCAGCAAGGCAGCCAGCGACCATTTGGTGCGGGCCTGGCACCACACCTATGGCTTGCCCGTGCTCACCACCAATTGCTCCAACAACTACGGGCCCTACCACTTCCCTGAAAAGCTCATCCCCCTGATGATCCTCAATGCCCTGCAAGGCCAACCGCTGCCGATTTATGGCGATGGCCAACAGGTGCGGGACTGGCTGTATGTGGAAGACCACTGCCGCGCCATCTTGAAGGTGCTGGCGCAAGGCCAGGTGGGTGAGACTTACAACATTGGCGGTCACAACGAAAAAACCAACCGCGAGGTGGTGCAGTTGATTTGCGAGACCCTGGACCAATGGCAACCGCGCAGCGATGGGGTGAGTTATGCCCAGCAAATCACCACCGTGAAAGACCGCCCCGGCCACGACCGGCGCTACGCCATGGACGCGGGAAAAATACAGCGTGAGTTGAATTGGCAACCCTTGGAAACCTTTGAAACGGGGCTCGCCAAAACCATTCGCTGGTATCTGGACCATCCCGAGTGGGTGGTCAACATTCAATCGGGGGCCTACCGCGATTGGCTGCAACGTCAATACAACCAAGGGGCAAAGCCCCCCGGCGCATGAATCTCGCCATGAACCTGGCGCCTCCCGCCTTGCCCAGCGATGCACGCATCTTGATTTTGGGCGCGAATGGTCAATTGGGACATGCCCTGCACCAAGCCTGTCAGCAGCTGGGGCCAGACTCGCGCGTGTTGGCCTTGGATCGCCGGAGCTTGGATTTGTCACAGCCCGACTTCGGGGTCAGGCTGCACGCGCAGTTGGCGCAGTTTCGACCCCACTGGATCCTCAACGCCGCGGCTTACACCGCGGTGGATCGGGCCGAAAGCGAACCCGAATTGGCCCACCGGGTGAACGCTTGGGCGGTGGGCCAACTGGCGCAAGCTGCCCACGACGCCCATGCCCGCCTGATTCATTTCAGCACCGATTACGTGTTTGACGGCTCGGGCGAGCGGCCCTGGGTTGAGAACGACACGCCTCACCCCGTGAACGTCTATGGCCACAGCAAGTGGGCAGGCGAACAAGCGCTGCGTGCCATCCCAGTGCCCCACCTGGTGCTCCGCACGAGTTGGGTTTATGGGCACCCTGGCCACAACTTTGTGAACACCGTCTTGCGCTTGGCCAAAGGCCCCGGCCCGCTGCGCATGGTGAATGACCAAGTGGGCGCACCCACCTCCACGCGCTTGCTGTGTGCCGTGACCCTGCATGCCATGGCCATGCTGGGTGAAGCCGATGCCCATGACCCGCGTTGGGGCACCTACCACGTCTGCCCGCTGGGCGAGACCCATTGGCAACACTTCGCACAGGCCATCATCCGTGGGGCTCAAAGCTGCGGCCTCGTGGGTTTGATGGACCCCGAGCAGGTGCACGGCATCCCCAGCAGCGACTACCCCACGCCGGCGAAAAGGCCGCACAATTCACGACTGAATACCCACCGACTTCAAACCGAGCTGTCGTTCAGCTTGCCCCAGTGGGAAGACGAACTGAACGACCACCTCTTCAGCGCATTGACATGAATTCACGCAAAGGCATCATCCTCGCCGGAGGATCGGGCACTCGGCTCTACCCCATCACGCAGGCCATCAGCAAACAGTTGCTGCCGGTGTATGACAAGCCCATGATTTACTACCCCCTGACCACCTTGATGCTGGCGGGGATTCGTGAGGTGTTGCTGATCTCCACCCCCGAGGACACCCCTCGCTTTCAAGCCTTGTTGGGCGATGGCTCGCAATGGGGCATGCGCATCGACTACGCCATCCAGCCCAGCCCTGACGGTTTGGCCCAAGCCTTTGTGATTGGGCGCGACTTTGTGAACCAGCAACCCAGCGCCTTGGTGTTGGGCGACAACCTGTTTTTTGGCCATGACCTGGTCAAGCAGTTGCAATCGGCCAATGCGCGCACGCAAGGTGCATCGGTGTTTGCCTACCGCGTGAGCGACCCCGAGCGCTACGGCGTGGTGGCGTTTGATGATCAGCAACGGGCCGTGAGCATCGAAGAAAAGCCCCAGCACCCCAAAAGCCATTTCGCTGTCACCGGTTTGTATTTTTACGATGAGCAGGTGTGCGACATGGCGACCACCCTCAAACCATCGGCTCGCGGGGAGTTGGAAATCACCGACATCAACCGCCTTTATTTGGAGCAAGGCAGCTTGAACGTGGAGGTCTTGGGCCGTGGCTTTGCTTGGCTCGACACCGGCACCCACGACAGCTTGCAAGAAGCGGCCAGCTTCATTGCCACCTTGCAAAACCGGCAAGGCCTGATGGTGGCCTGCCCCGAAGAAGTGGCCTACCACCAAGCTTGGATCACCGCCAGTGACGTGGAGCGTTTGGCGGCGCCCTTGCTCAAGAGCCAATATGGGCAATACCTCTTGCGCCTGATTCAACCAGGAACGCACTGATGGCTTATGCGGTAACCACCACCCCATTGCCCGGTGTATTGCTCTTGCAGCCCCGCGTGTTCGAAGACCCGCGTGGGTATTTTTTTGAAAGCTACAACGCCCGTGCGTTTGAGCAGGCCACTGGGGTCACGACCCCATTCGTGCAAGACAACCAAAGCCGATCTGAGCGCGGGGTGTTGCGGGGCCTGCACCACCAAACCCAACAGGTGCAAGGCAAATTGGTGCGCGTGACGCGCGGCGAGGTGTTTGATGTGGCTGTGGACCTGCGCCAAAGCTCACCCACCTTGGGCCAATGGTTTGGGGTGCGACTGAGCGCCGAGAACAAAACCCAGCTGTGGATTCCACCCGGCCTGGCCCACGGCTTTTTGGTGTTGAGCGATGTGGCTGAGTTTCACTACAAAACCACCGACTATTACGCGCCTCAGCATGAGCAAATTTTGAAGTGGTCAGACCCCCAGGTGAACATTGCCTGGCCCGAAGGCATCACCCCCGTGCTGTCAGACCGAGACGCCCAAGCCCCGGGTTGGGAAGCCCAACTCTTGCACCCCTGAACAGACAACTTCAGTGCAAGGTTGGGGTGCCGGTGCCACTGTTGGGCTCGGTGGCTGGCGCTGCGGGGGGATGCCCCGCTGGACTGGACTGAACCGACAAGCCCGATGCCATCAGTGCGTCCAGTTGCCAGCGGGCTTTCTCGGCAATGGTCTGCAACAAATGCCGCAGCTTGGGCAGCTGATCACCCGTGAGGCGTATCGAGAGCGTTTTGCCTATCGCCAACTCCAAATGCAAGACCTGCACGTTTTGCTCCAAGGTGATGCGCGTTTTGTGCACCAACACGGGCGTCTCGCCCAAGGGCAAACGGCTCTCGGGTGCAAAGGCGGTGAACTGGGTGGTTTGCTTGATGTGGTCTTGCTGGAAGGACGCAATGGCTTTGGCTTGTTGCGGCAGGTGCTGGGTTTGCAAACGCACCACCGACACCTTGTCGCTCAGCAACATCAATTCAGCCACCTTGGCGCGCGTCAGCCACAGCCGGTATTCGTCGCTGGGGTGGGTGGTGAGCCGAAACATCACCCGGTCTTCTTCGGGGACGTAAGTGGCATTCATCTGCTTGATGGACATGGTTCGGATCCTGTGCGGTCTGTCGTCGATTATCAAGTCTTTGGAATAATAGGCGCATGATGAAAAACACCATTCGCAAAGCCGTATTCCCTGTTGCGGGGCTGGGCACCCGCTTTTTACCGGCCACCAAAGCCAGCCCCAAGGAAATGCTGCCGGTGGTGGACAAGCCCCTCATTCAATACGCCGTGGAAGAAGCGATTGAAGCTGGCATCACCGAAATGATTTTTGTGACCGGTCGCTCCAAGCGCAGCATTGAAGACCACTTCGACCGTTCGATGGAGTTGGAATACGAACTGGAAGCCAAGCAAAAAACCGAGCTGCTGGAATTGGTTCGTCACATCAAGCCCCCCCAGGTGAACTGTGTCTATGTGCGCCAACCCGAAGCCCTGGGGCTGGGACATGCGGTGAATTGCGCGGCCTCGCTGGTGGGCGATGAACCCTTTGCGGTGATCTTGGCCGATGACTTGCTCGACCACCAACCCGGCGTCTTGAAACAAATGGTGGCGCTTCATGCGCGTTTGCAAAGCAGCCTGGTGGCCGTGGAAAAAATCCGACCCGAGCAAAGCCGTTCGTATGGGGTGGTGGCCGGCACTGCCGCTGGCGAGCGGCTCACCCAAATGAGCCGCATCGTTGAAAAACCGGCGCCTGCCGATGCCCCTTCCGACCAAGGGGTGGTGGGCCGCTATGTGCTCAGCCCCCGCATCTTTGAACACATCCAACGCCTACAACCGGGCGCTGGCGGTGAATACCAACTCACCGACGCGATTCAAAGCCTGCTTCAGGAGGAAGCGATGTATGCCTATGCCTACGAAGGCAAGCGCTACGACTGCGGCAGCAAGACCGGTTTTCTCAAGGCCACCGTCGAGTTTGCCCTGCGTCACCCCGAAACCGCCACGGAGTTCAAGGCCTACTTGCAAAGCTTGAAGTGGTGAGGCTGTTGCGTCAGGCGCGCCCGTAGACGTCTTCGAAGCGAACGATGTCGTCCTCACCCAAGTAAGTGCCCGATTGCACCTCGATGAGGTGCAAGGGCAACTTGCCGGGGTTCTCCAGCATGTGCTTCTCACCAATGGGGATGTAAACCGACTCGTTTTCCGCCACCAAACGCGTGACCTCGCCCAACGTCACCCGCGCTGTGCCCGAGACCACCACCCAGTGCTCGGATCGGTGGTGGTGCATTTGCAAAGACAGCTTGGCGCCGGGGTTGACCACAATGCGCTTGACCTGAAACCGCTCCCCCTGATCCACCGAATCGAACGAACCCCAGGGGCGAAACACCTCGCGGTGCTGATCCACCTCGGTCCGCCCTTGGGCTTTCAAGGCATCGACGATTTTTTTCACGTCTTGTGCATGATGTTTGTGCGCAACCAGCACCGCGTCTTTGGTTTCGACCACCACCAAATCCTCTACGCCACACAGCGCCACCAAGCGCTCTTGGGCGTGGACATAGGAATTGCGGCTGGACTCGAACACCACATCGCCCCGACCGCAGTTGCCCTGGGCATCGTGGGGCAAGACTTCAGCCACGGCCGACCAAGCACCCACATCGCTCCACCCCGCATCGAGGGGCACCACCGCAGCGCGCTGGGTTTTTTCCATCACGGCGTAGTCGACACTGATGGACGGCGCAGTGGCAAACGCCTCAGGTGCCAGTCGAATGAATTCGAGATCGCTTCGCGCACCGGCCCAAGCGGCCTCACACGCCTGAAGCAACTGCGGTTGATGCGCTTGCAATTCACGCAAAAACGCCGAGGCCGTGAACACGAACATGCCACTGTTCCAGGTGTAGTTGCCGGCTTGCAAAAACGCCGTGGCCGTTTCGAGGTTGGGCTTTTCACAAAAGCGCGCCACAGGCACTGCCGACTGAGCGCTCAAGGCCTCAGCGGCCTGAATGTAGCCATAGCCAGTTTCGGCGTGGGTGGGCACGATGCCAAAGGTGACCAACTG
>JAYPFZ010000089.1:0-8646 GCA_038126555.1 Betaproteobacteria bacterium | reverse complement strand
CCCGCAACGTGATCGTGCAGGCCACCTGCCACGGCGCCGACAACCGCGCCATGGTGGACGCTTGCTTGAGCAGCGGCGGCAAGGCGCGTGGTGTGGCCACGGTTCGCCGCAGCGTCACCGACGACGAACTCCAAGCCCTGCACGCCGCTGGGGTGCGTGGGGTGCGCTTCAATTTCGTCAAGCGCCTGGTGGACTTCACGCCCAAAGACGAGTTGATGGAAATTGCAGGTCGAATCGCCAAGCTGGGCTGGCATGTGGTGATCTACTTTGAGGCCGTCGACTTGCCCGAGCTGTGGGACTTCTTCACCGCACTGCCCACCACCGTGGTGGTGGACCACATGGGCCGCCCCGATGTGAGCAAGCCCATCGATGGCCCCGAGTTTGAGTTGTTCCTCAAGTTCATGCGCGAGCACACCAACGTGTGGAGCAAAGTCAGCTGCCCAGAGCGTTTGAGCGTCACTGGGCCCAAGGCCTTGAATGGCGAACAAGCCGCTTACCAAGACGTGGTGCCTTTCGCTCGCCGTGTGGTGCAAGCGTTTCCCGATCGCGTGCTGTGGGGCACCGACTGGCCGCACCCCAACCTCAAAGACCACATGCCCGACGACGGGTTGTTGGTGGACTTCATTCCGCAAATTGCACCCACCGCCGAATTGCAACGCAAGCTGTTGGTGGACAACCCCATGAAACTGTATTGGCCCGAGGAGGTGTGACATGGCTCTCGATAAACCCTATACCGATGTGCCTGGCACCATCATTTTTGACGCCGAGCAATCGCGCAAAGGCTATTGGCTCAACCAGTTCTGCATGAGCCTCATGAAGGCCGAGAACCGCGAACGCTTCAAAGCCAATGAACGCGCCTACTTGGACGAGTGGGCCATGACCGAAGAGCAAAAGCAGGCGGTGCTGGCGCGCGACCTCAACTGGTGCATGCGCACGGGCGGCAACATTTACTTTTTGGCCAAGATCGGCGCCACCGACGGCAAGAGCTTCCAGCAAATGGCCGGCTCCATGACGGGCATGACCGAAGACGAATACCGCGCCATGATGCTGGCCGGTGGGCGCAGCGCCGAAGGCAACCGCTACATCGGCGAAAACGGCGACGCCCAAGCCCACAACCAGCCGCAAGGCGCAGCGGGCAAAAAACCTTAATTGGGGTCAGATTCCATTATTCAGAGAAAGCGACACATGGCCAAGATCACTGCCTCCGTTTACACCTCACACGTGCCCGCCATTGGCGCTGCCATGGACTTGGGAAAAACCCACGAAGACTATTGGAAGCCCCTGTTTGCGGGCTACGACTTCTCCAAGCAATGGATGAAGGACAACAAGCCCGACGTCATCTTCTTGGTCTACAACGACCACGCCACGGCCTTCAGCCTGGACATGATTCCCACGTTTGCCATTGGCACGGCTGCCCAATACCAGCCTGCCGACGAAGGCTGGGGCCCGCGACCGGTGCCCGTGGTTCAAGGCCATCCCGAGTTGGCCAGCCACATCGCGCAGTCGGTGATTCAGCAAGACTTTGACCTCACCATCGTCAACAAAATGGATGTGGACCACGGCCTGACTGTGCCCCTGAGTTTGATGTGCGGCGAGCAAGACCCGCTCAACGGGGCATGGCCTTGCCCGGTGATTCCGTTTGCGGTGAACGTGGTGCAATACCCTGTGCCCAGTGGCCAGCGCTGCTTCAACTTGGGGCAAGCCATTCGCAAAGCGGTCGAGAGCTACGACGAAGACCTGAACGTGCACATCTGGGGCACGGGTGGCATGAGCCATCAGTTGCAAGGTGCGCGTGCGGGCCTCATTAACCGCGAGTGGGACAACGCCTGGCTGGACCAGATGATCAACGATCCCGTGGCGTGTGCCCAGGTGCCGCACATCGATTACGTGCGCGAAGCGGGCAGTGAAGGCATTGAATTGGTGATGTGGCTGATTGCCCGTGGCGCCATGGCCGATGTGAACAACGGCCAAGTCACCGGCCAGCCGCCTAAAGTGACCCATCGCTTCTATCACGTGCCTGCCAGCAACACGGCGGTGGGCCATTTGATTTTGGAAAACCGCTGAACCCTTTGGGTCAGCAGAGCTTGGATACAGAAAGGAAACCCCATGACCATCAAAGTTGCTTTGGCCGGTGCCGGCGCATTTGGGATCAAACATTTGGACGGCATCAAGAACATTGCCGATGTGCAAGTGGTGTCGCTCATTGGGCGCGAATTGGGCAAGACCCAAGAGGTGGCTGCCAAATACGGCATTGGCCATGTGAGCACCGACCTGAACGACGCCTTGGCCATTCAGGAAGTGGACGCGGTGATTTTGTGCACCCCCACGCAAATGCACGCCGATCAGGCCAAAGCCTGTTTGGCAGCGGGCAAGCATGTGCAGGTGGAAATTCCTTTGTGCGATGTCTTGGCCGACGGCCAAGCCGTGGTGGCCTTGCAGCAGCAAACCGGCAAAGTGGCCATGTGCGGCCACACCCGCCGCTTCAACCCCAGCCACCAGTGGGTGCACAAGAAGATCACCGCCGGTGAATTCAACATCCAGCAAATGGATGTGCAAACCTACTTCTTCCGTCGCACCAACATGAACGCCTTGGGCCAGCCCCGCAGCTGGACGGACCACTTGCTGTGGCACCATGCCGCCCACACCGTGGACTTGTTCGCCTATCAGGTGGGAAGCCCCATCGTGAAAGCCAACGCCATCCAAGGCCCCATCCACAAGGACCTGGGCATCGCCATGGACATGAGCATTCAACTGCAAGCCGCCAATGGCGCGATTTGCACGCTGAGCCTGAGCTTCAACAACGACGGCCCGTTGGGCACCTTCTTCCGCTACATCGGCGATACCGGCACTTACATCGCGCGCTACGACGATTTGGTCAATGGCAAGGAAGAACCCATAGATGTGTCCCAAGTCGACGTCAGCATGAATGGCATTGAGTTGCAAGACCGCGAATTCTTTGCCGCCATTCGCGAGGGCCGTGAGCCCAATGCCAGCGTGGCGCAGGTGCTGCCTTGCTACCAGGTGCTGCACGACCTGGAGTTGCAACTGGCGCGCTGAGCCTCAGTTGCGGTGGGGGTTGAGGCGAACGGGTCCGGCGGCCTCGGTGATGGCCGCTTCCAAATCCTTGAGCTTGCCCAGGCGAAAACCCACTTCGCACACCACGAACAAGGGCCCTTGAAGCAAGCCGCGCACATCGTCCATGAAGGCGGGCTTGCGGCCTTCAAAGCGGTGGCCTAGCCACTGCAGCAACCAGCCCCACGCCAACAGACCCAATCCCCAGCCCAGCCAGTGGCTGGGCGACGTGCTGGCCAGGTGTTGGCCCACCACGTTGGACAGCCCCAGCAGCAAGGACATGCCCACGCCAACCATAGGGCCCATGGGGAAGTAGTAAAAGCCGGCAACGAGGGTGCTGATGACCCAAGCCGGGCTGAGCACCACGTCGCCCACCACCCAAGCGGGCTGCGACAGCAGGGTGGAAAGCGCCAGCACGATCAGGGGAATGCCCAGCAGGTGGGTGGCAATGTTGCGCGGATCCCGATGGTAGTGGGCGTAATGAATCAATTGTTCGGTCATGTCCATGAGGGCTCCTTGGGGGCCGGGGTTGTCTGCCATTCTGCCTGCGGAACGGGGCAGGCATCAAGGGCAGCCCCATCAGGGTTTGAGCGCGCTGGTTTCTTCCAGCAAGCATTGGCGCAGCCATTGGTGAACGGGGTCGTCTTGATGGCGCACATGCCAAATGGCATACATGGGCATGTCCGGTGTGGGGAAGGGCACGGCGACATCGCTCAGGCCTTGCATCACCCCTTGTCGAAATCGGCCGGGCAAAGTGGCCATGCGGTCTGTGCCCCTGACGAAAGCGGCCATGGCGGCAAAACTGGACACGCTCACATCGATGGTTCGGTTCACGCCCTGGCGTTCCAATTGGTCGTCGATGTCCAGTCGCCGACCGTCTGCATAGGTGAGGGTGACGTGGCGACCGTTGACGTAAGCCTTTTTGGCAGTGGGCGCTGGGCGCTGGCTGGCGTCGTAAAACACCCGGTAGCGGTCGGTGAACAAGCGGCGATGCACGATGTCGGTGGCGTCAGGCGGGCGCGGGCTGATCACCAGGGTGCAATCTTGGGCCCTCAACAAATCCGCGCTGGGGATGTCGGAATCGATGACCCGCAGTCGGAGTTGGGGCGCTTGTGTTTGCAAGCGCTGCAGCAGGCCCGGCAGCAACAAGTCGCGTTGTAAATCATTGGCCGCCACCGTGAAGCATTCGCTCAGGCGTGTGGGGTCAAGTGCGTTGCGGTGCACAAAGGCTTGCATTTGGCCGAGCAATTGCCGCGCCTCGGTAGCGAGCGCCTGGGCCCGGGCGGTGGGCACGATGCCGCGCCCCGACTTCACAAACAAGGCATCGCCCGTGATGGCGCGCAAGCGGTCCACTTGGTGGCTCACCGCGGATTGGGTCACCCCCAGGGCTTGTGCCGCGCGGGTGATGGAGCCGCTGTCCAGTATCGTGACCAGCAGCTTGAGGGCATGGCCGTCGAGGTCCAAATGATCAAAATATTTCATGAGACAAATGAGCAATGCTGGGTTTATTTTATGGGTTGAGCTGACCAGAATGCAGGCATTCCCTTGGAGGATTCGTCATGCCAACTGCCCAGACCCCCATACCCGGCACCACCTTGTTCGATGGTGAGCAAGCCCAAAAAGGCTATGCCTTGAACAAAATGTGCTTCTCGTTCAACCACGCCAGCAACCGTGAACGGTTTCGCCAAGATGAGGCGGCCTACATGGCGGACTATGGCTTGAATGCCCAGCAATCGCAGGCCATTCGCCAGCGCGATGTGCTGGGCTTGCTGGCTGCGGGCGGCAACATTTACTACTTGGCCAAATTTGCCGGCATTTTGGGCTTGGATGTTCAAGACCTGGGAGCCGCCCAAACGGGCATGACCAAAGCGGAATTCAAAGCCAAGCTGTGCGCCGCCGCGCACCAATGAACCCCAACCCAGGAGACTGACATGGCACACCTCGTTGGCGGCTTGGCCGCTTCACACATTCCGGCCATTGGCGGCGCCATGGCCAAAGGCTTGGAAGGCGACGCCTACTGGAAGCCCTTTTTCGATGGCTTTCCACCCATTCGGCATTGGTTGGAGGAGGTCAGGCCAGATGTGGCGGTGGTCTTCTACAACGACCATGGCCTGAACTTCTTCCTCGACAAAATGCCCACCTTCGCGGTGGGTGCCGCCCCGCAGTATGTGAACGCGGACGAGGGCTGGGGCATTCCCACTTTGCCGCCGATGAGCGGTCACACCGCCTTGTCCTGGCACCTCATCAATCACCTCGTGGATCGCGAGTTCGATGTGGTCACCTGCCAAGAAATGCTGGTGGATCATGCCTTCACCTTGCCCTTGAAGCTCTTTTGGCCGGACACCTTCACCCAGATCAAAACCGTGCCCATCAACATCAACACGGTGCAGTTTCCGTTGCCCTCGGCCAAACGTTGCTATGCCTTGGGGCAAGCCGTGGGGGAGGCCATTCGGTCGTGGTCGTCCGATGAAAAAGTGGTGGTGCTGGGCACAGGGGGTTTGAGCCATCAACTCGATGGTGAGCGCGCGGGTTTCATCAACAAGCACTTTGATTTGGCCTTCATGAACAGCTTGCAAACCAACCCCGAGTGGGCCACGCAATACAGCATTCATGAACTGGTCGAGAAAACCGGCACGCAAGGCGTGGAGTTGCTCAACTGGCTGGCCATGCGCGGGGCGCTGGGGCCAGCGGCCACCACGGTGCATCGCAACTATCACATCCCCATCTCGAACACCGCCACTGGGGTGTTGGCCATGGCCGCCTGAGGTCAACCCGGCTGGGCCGTCACCGCCGCGTGCGCAGCATGGCCATGCCGGCAAACACCAACAAACCGATGCCCCCCCAGGCCAGGGCATTGGGCCAATCGCCCCAAATCAGGTAGCCCGTGAGCAAGGCAAACAGCAGGCCCGCATAGCGAAAGGGCGCAATCAGGCTGATGTCGCCGGTGCGGGTGGCGTAAATCAGCAGGTAGTGCGCCGCACTCAGGCAGGCAGCGGCCGCCACCAAACCCAAGGCTTGCACGCCGGTCACCGCCGTCCAACCTTGGGCCACGCTGAGCACGCCCGTGAGCACCGTCACCGACACGGCATTGCTGATGGAGATCAGCAAGGGGTGGGTTTGCGGGTCGATGTAACGCGTGCTGAGGTCGCGAATTGCCTGAAACAGGGTGCCCAAAATGCACACCCACGCCCAAGCGTTAAAGCCCGATTGATCGGGTTGAACAATCAGCATCACCCCAATGAACCCACTGCCGATCAAGAACCAACGCACGACCGACACGCGTTCACTCAAGACCACCGAGGCCAGCAAGACCATGAACAACGGCGTCACCATGTTGATGGCCGTGGCGTTGGCAATGGGCATGTGAAAGAGCGCGCTCATGTAGAGCGCCGAGGCCATGGCATCAAACAAAGCACGCTTTTGAACCGTGGGCACACGAAACCGCTGCCAGGCCACTGGCCAGGGGCGAAGCACCCCTTGTTGTGCGGCCAGGCTGGTGATCAGGACCGTGGAGGCCACCCCCCGCAAAAACAGGCCTTGAAATGCAGGCAACCCCTCGCACACCCACTTCATCAAGGTGTCGTTGACGATGAAAAATGCCATGGCACACACCATCATGGCGATGCCAAATTCGTTGGGCCGTTGCCGCAATTGCTGGAGAAAAGCCATCATGGGGTGCATCGCACAAAAAAAGGGACGCCGAAGCGTCCCTGAGCGGATGGGCCAGGCTTCACAGCGAATCCATGAAGCTGCGCAATTTGTCTGAGCGGCTCGGGTGCTTGAGCTTGCGCAAGGCCTTGGCTTCAATTTGACGGATGCGTTCGCGCGTGACGTCGAATTGTTTGCCCACCTCTTCCAAGGTGTGGTCGCTGGTCATTTCAATGCCAAATCGCATGCGCAGCACCTTGGCTTCGCGGGGCGTGAGGCCATCGAGGATTTCTTTGACCACATCGCGCAGACCCGCTTGCAAGGCCGCCTCGATGGGCGCCGTGTTGGCGGTGTCTTCGATGAAATCGCCCAGGTGCGAATCCTCGTCGTCGCCAATCGGCGTTTCCATGGAGATGGGCTCTTTGGCGATCTTCATGATCTTGCGGATCTTGTCCTCGGGCATTTCCATCTTCTCGGCCAAGATGGATGCATCGGGCTCGAAGCCAAACTCTTGCAAGTGCTGGCGGCTGATGCGGTTCATCTTGTTGATGGTTTCGATCATGTGCACCGGAATCCGGATGGTGCGTGCCTGATCGGCAATCGAGCGGGTGATGGCCTGGCGAATCCACCAGGTGGCGTAGGTCGAGAACTTGTAGCCGCGGCGGTATTCGAACTTGTCGACCGCTTTCATCAAGCCAATGTTGCCCTCTTGGATGAGGTCCAGGAATTGCAGCCCCCGGTTGGTGTATTTCTTGGCAATGGAAATGACCAAGCGCAAGTTGGCTTCAATCATTTCTTTTTTGGCATGGCGCGCGTTGGCTTCGCCTTCGTTCATGCGCTTGTTGATGCGCTTGAGCTCTTCAAGGGGCACCACCACGCGTTGCTGCAGGTTGATGAGCTTTTGCTGCAATTCCTGCACGGCCGGCACATTGCGCGACAACACGTCCGACCAGGGCTTGCCAGCGGCGGCTTGTTTTTCGACCCACTTGAGGTTGAGCAGGTTGGGGGGCATGTCCTTGATGAACAAGTCCTGAGGCATGCCACAGCGGTCCACGATGATGCGGCGCAGCTCGCGCTCGCATTTGCGCACATCGTCCACTTGGACGCGCACGCTGTCGCAGAGTTTTTCAATGGTTCGGGCGGTGAAACGGATCGTGGTCAGCTCGGCGCTCAAAGCGGCTTGCGACTTCACATAGCCGGGTGAACCATAGCCTTCCTTCTCGTAGTGGCGACGCAGCTTTTCAAAGAGTGCGCCCACTCGGTCGAGTCTCGTCAAGGCTTCGTTCTTGAGTTCTTCGAGCTTTTTGGTGAGGGCTTTGGAGCCGCCTTGGCCATCGTCATCGTCGTCGTCGAATTCGTCAAAGTCTTCTTCGGCCACGTAATCGTCGGCTTCGTCGGCATCGGCAAAGCCATCCACGATGGTGGAGATCACCACTTTGCCTTCACGAATCTCAGTGGCCAAGGCCATGATGTCGGCAATGGTGGACGGTGAGGTGCTGATGGCCGCCATTTGGTCCATCAGGCCGCCCTCGATGCGCTTGGCAATTTCAATTTCGCCTTCACGCGTCAGCAACTCAACCGTGCCCATTTCGCGCATGTACATGCGCACCGGGTCGGTGGTTCGGCCAAATTCACTGTCCACCGTCGACAACGCGGCTTCGGCTTCCTCTTCGGCTTCTTCTTCGGTTGCGACGGTTGGGCCCGTGTTGGTGATCAACAGGGTTTCGGCGTCAGGCGTTTGTTCGTAAACGGCCACGCCCATGTCGTTGAGCATGGAAATCACCACTTCCAGGGTTTCCGCGTCAACCAGTTTGTCGGGCAGGTGGTCAGAAATTTCACCGTGGGTCAGGTAGCCACGGGTCTTGCCCATCTTGATCAGGGTCTTCAAGCGCAGGCGGCGTTTGGCCATGTCTTCTTCCGACAGAA
>JAYPFZ010000088.1:0-8691 GCA_038126555.1 Betaproteobacteria bacterium | reverse complement strand
ACACCACCGTGGTCTCACCCAAGGTGTCGTACCCGCGGTAGCTGGCCAGCACGGCTGTCACCACGTTGGGCACATCGACTTCTTGCTTCATTTCATTGAGGTAACGGGGTACGACGTGCTGATGAATCGGCGCCTGGGGGTCGTTGAAGCCAGGCAAGCCCACCGTGCCATGAAACAAGGCCAACGTCACCGTAGCCGAGAGGGCCATGGCGCCCCAAGGCTTGTGCATGGGGCGGGCTTCCTCGCTGCGACACAGGTAGAGCGCGCCCAACAACAGTACGGTGGAAACCCCGGCACCGACAGCCGCTTCGGTCATGGCCACATCCACGGCATCCAAGGCCACCATGACGGTGGCGGTGAGGAAGCTGTAGATGCCCCCCAGCACCACCACGGCAAAAAGGTTACGGGTACGCAAAATGCCCCAAACGGTCACCACCATGAGGGCCAACAGCCCTCCAATCAGGATTTCATCCATGGGAAGCATCCTTGTCCAACAGGGGTTTGAGGCCTCGAACGCGCGCGGCACGTGCCAAGGCATGGGTGGCACTGGGGCTGCCAAATAAGAGCAACAAGACCATGAAGACCAGCTTCATGAAAACCAAGGTCCAGCCGGCTTGTAACATGAGACCAAGCAACAAAAAACCAGCACCCAGGGTGTCAACCACGCTGGCCGCGTGAATGCGGGTGTAGGCATCGGGCATGCGCAACAAGCCAACTGCGCCAATGATGCAAAACGCACCCCCAGCAACCAAAAATACCCATGAAAGGGCGTCTACCCAAGCGCTCATGTTGCGTCCTCCTGCCCCTCGTCACCAAGATTGCCTTGGCGGAAAAATTTCAGTATGGCGATGGTCCCAATGACGTTGAGCAGGCCATAGGTGAGGGCCAAGTCGAGAAATTCGGGGCGACCGCTTAAAAAGCCAATGACTGCCAACAACAGCATGGCCAAAGTGCCGACCGTATTGGCGGCTTGGATGCGGTCGAAGACGGTGGGTCCCAGCACGGCGCGGATGATCACCAGTACCAAGGCGACCAGCAAGGCAAGGGTTGCTGCAATAAACATGGGCTTTCCTCAAGATTCGAGTTGTGAGACTCGGCGGTTCATTTCGCTGTCGATACAACCTGTTGCCGAGTCGTTGGTGATGCCATGAATGAGAAATTCACCACCTTGGGTTTCCACGGTGATGGTGCCAGGGGTGAGGGTGATGGAATTGGCGTGAATCACACGACCGAAATCGGTGGTTTGCGAGGGGGTAATGCGAACCAGCGTAGGACTGATGGGCAAGGACGGGCTCAAAATGATTTTGGAAACACTCCACCCAGACCAGAAAATCTCCTTCACCAACCAAACACCGTAAGCCAGCAGATGGGGCAGTCGCTCAATGGGGTGGCTTTCAAAATCGACCAAGCCCGCTCGGTGGCAGATCCAGGCGATCAAGATCGAGGACACCAAACCGGCGCCCAGCAAGAAGGGCGTAAAAAAGCCCGACAAGGTGATCCAGAATAAATACAAAACAAGGGAGAGGCTGAGGGTTCTGAGCATGGTGAAACCATTCTAAGCAGAGCCAGCGAGAAAACGCCTAAGTCCTTGCCCTGATGAGGGGAAAGTAAGATCAGCATCACACGCAACCTTCCGCTTCGAATTCACGAGGCGCCAGTCGCGAAGGTGCCCCTTTTTTCTAGGACAAGCCATTCATGAACGCCCTGAATTTTCTCGACCCGTTTTCCATGATTTTGGTGTTCGTGGTGGTGCTGGCCATGGTGCTGATGCGTCGCCACTCGCAAAGCAAGATGCAAAACCAATCGAGCACCCCGCTGGATGCTTGGCTGGTCGATCGCTTGGATCGTTTGGAGCGCAGCATGCGCCACGACATCACCGAGTCCCAGCGCGGCAATCGCCAAGAGTTGCAGCAAAGCTTGCAAGGCTTTCAGCAATCACAGGCCGAGCAACTGGGCAATCTTCAGCGCCAACTCTCCGAGACCTTGAGCCAACAGCTGTTGGCTTTGTCCGAGCAAAACGCCCGACGGCTCTCCGAGGTCCGAACCACCCTCGACGAGCAGATGCAGCAACTGCAGGCCAACAACGCGGCCAAGCTCGAAGACATGCGCAAGACCGTCGACGAAAAACTGCAAAGCACGTTGGAGACGCGGCTCAACGAAAGCTTTCGCCAAGTGGCGGAGCGTTTGGAGCAAGTGCACCAAGGCCTGGGTCAAATGCAAAACCTCGCGCAGGGCGTGGGCGATTTGCAGCGCGTGCTCACGAACGTGAAAACCCGAGGCATCTTTGGCGAAGTGCAGCTCGAGCGCTTGTTGGAACAAGCCCTCACGCCGGAGCAGTTTCAAAAGCAAGTGCCGGTGCGCCCCGGCAGCCAGCAGCGGGTGGACTTTGCCATTCGCTTGCCCGGACGCGGCGAGGATGAAGTGGTGTGGCTGCCCATCGACGCCAAGTTTCCGCGTGAAGATCACGAGCGTTTGCTCGATGCGCAAGAGCGAGCCGACCTCCAGGCCATTGAAGCCGCAGGCAAAGCCCTGGAACAGCGTTTGCGGGCTCAGGCCAAATCCATTGCGGAAAGCTATTTGGAGCCGCCCCACACCACGGATTTCGCCATGCTCTTCTTGCCCACCGAAAGTTTGTATGCCGAAGCCCTGCGACGACCCGGCCTCATGGAGAGCTTGCAGCGCGACCACCGCGTGACGCTGGCAGGCCCCACCACCTTGTTGGCCATGCTCAACAGCTTCCAAATGGGGTTTCGCACCTTGGCGTTGGAGAAAAAGGCCTCCGAAGTGTGGAAGGTGTTGGGTGCCGTCAAAACCGAATTTGATCGCTACGGCGAATGGGTGGGCAAGGTGCGCGAGCAAGTTCAAAAAGCCGCGGACACGCTCGACAAAGCCGACACCCGCCACAACATGATGCGCCGGGCCCTCAAGGGCGTTGAGGCCTTGCCCGAGTCGCAGGTGCCGCAAGTGTTGCCCAACGACCCCAACCTCTAAAGCTTCACCACCACCCGCCCGTCATGCCGCAAGAGTTGTTGCGCCTCATCGTCGCCCAAGTGTTTTTGCACTCGGCCATGACGGGTTTGCGCATGTCTGGCCCCTTGCTGACCCTGGAGTTGGGCCTCGGCGAAGTGGCAGTGGGCGTGTTGGTGGCCTTGTTTGCGCTCACCCAGGTGTTTTTGTCGGTGCCCGCTGGTCGTTTGGCCGACCGCATGGGCTTGCACCGACCCCTGCAGGTCAGTGTGGCCCTGTCGATCCTGGGCTGTTTGGGGGCTTTTGCCTTCCCGCGATTCGAAGTCCTGTGCATGAGCGCATTGATGACGGGTGCTTCCACCGGCCTCACCATCATTGCCTTGCAGCGACACGTGGGCCAAATGGCGACCACGCCTGAAGCCTTGCGCAGCTACTTCAGTTGGTTGAGTTTGGGCCCGGCGTTTTCCAATTTTTTAGGCCCCATGTTTGCGGGTGTGCTCATCGACAGTTTGGGCCATCGCTGGGCGTTTTTGGGTTTGGCGATGCTGCCCTTGGTGAGCGCCTGGGTGATTCGCCCCATTGCGCCCAGGCCCAGTGAGGCCAGTGCGCAAGCGTCGAAACGGTCATGGGACTTGCTCAAGGACCTGCCCCTGCGTCGCTTGTTGGTGATCAACTGGTTTTTGGCCTCGTGCTGGGATGTGCACACTTTCATGGTGCCGGTGCTGGGGCATGAACGTGGCTTGAGCGCCTCGGCCATTGGTGCCATTTTGGGCGGCTTTGCCTTGTCGGCCGCAGGGATCCGCTTGTTGTTGCCCTGGGTGGGTCGCAGCTTTCGCGAATGGCAGCTGATTGCCACCTCCATGATTTGTGCGTCGGTGTTGCTGTTCATCTACCCCTTCATGCACCAAGCCTGGAGCATGGGCGTGTTGTCGGGGTTTTTGGGCATCTTCCTGGGCATGGTGCAGCCCATGGTGGTGAGCATGTTGCATCAAATCGCACCTGCGCACCGACGTGGTGAGGCTTTGGGCTTGCGGCTCATGGCCATCAACGCTTCCAGCAGCGTCATGCCCATGCTGTTGGGCTTGTTGGGCGGTGCTTTGGGGGCAATGGGGGTGTTTTGGTCGGTGGCTGCCTTGGTGGGCGTCGGGGCCCGCCAGTGCTGGCACCTCAAGTCGGCGAGGCCGACTGACGAATGAAGGACCAAACCGATTCCACGTCGTCGATGACCTGAAACAAGTCGAGGTCTTGCGCGCCGATCACACCTTCTTCGACCAACACGTCGAAGTCAATGAGGCGATGCCAGAACTCACTGCCCACCAGAATCACGGGCACGGGGCGGGCTTTCCGGGTTTGAACCAGGGTCAGGGTTTCAAACAATTCGTCCAAGGTGCCAAACCCGCCCGGAAACGCCACCAAGGCCTGAGCACGCATGAGGAAATGCATTTTGCGCAGGGCAAAGTAGTGGAACTGAAAGCACAGCTCGGGCGTGATGTAGGGGTTGGGGTGCTGCTCGTGGGGCAGGGCAATGTTCAGGCCCACGCTCTTGCCGCCGGCCTCGTGGGCCCCCCGGTTGGCCGCTTCCATGATGCCGGGCCCGCCGCCGGTGCAGATGTAGTGGCGCTCGTTGGGTGGGCAGTGGGCGCAGTCTTCGGTGATGAGCCGACCCAAGGCGCGGGCTTGCTCGTAGTAGCGGGCGTTGTGAACGCGGCGCTCGGCTTGCCGGATGGCGGTGGCGTCACCCGATGCGCGGGCGGCCACCAGGCTTTGATGGGCATCGGCCTCGCTTTGGAACCGAGCACTGCCAAACACCACCACCGTGCGCTCGATGCCGTGGGCCTGCAAGATGAGGTCGGGTTTGAGGAATTCGAGCTGAAAACGCACGCCCCGGGTTTCGCGGCGCAGCAAAAACTCGGGGTCGGCAAACGCCAGCCGATTGGCGTTGGGAGCGAGCTGAGCCGTCCAGTCGGCCTGTGATTTCAGGCTCGACCACGCATCCGTCATGCGGTGGTCGGAGGGGTCGACTGGGGCTTCCATGTCGGCTTAGACGCGCTTGCGGTATTCACCCGTGCGGGTGTCCACTTCGATGCGGTCGCCTTGATCCACGAACAAGGGCACGGACACCTCAAAGCCTGTGGCCAATTTGGCGGGCTTGAGCACCTTGCCAGACGTGTCGCCTTTCACCGCGGGCTCGGTCCAGGTGATTTCGCGTTCCACCGTGGTGGGCAATTCCACAGAAATGGCTTTGCCTTCATAGAACACCACTTCGCCGGTCATGCCGTCTTCGAGGTAATTCAGGGCGTCGGCCATGTTTTCGGCTTCGACTTCGTATTGGTTGTAGTCGGCATCCATCCACACATACATCGGGTCGGCAAAGTAAGAGTAGGTGCAGTCTTTTTTGTCCAAAACGATGTTGTCGATTTTGTCGTCGGCCTTGAACACCACTTCGGTGCCGATGTTGCCGAGCAAGCCTTTGAGCTTCATGCGCACAGTGGCAGCGCCGCGACCGCCGCGGGCGTATTCGGTTTTCAGAACAATCATGGGGTCTTTGCCATGCATGATCACATTGCCGGCGCGGATTTCTTGAGCGATTTTCATAGGGCTTCCGATATCAAAATGGAATGAGGGCGCAAGGGCGCGCCAAGCCCAAGATTCTAACCGCCCCCCTGGGACGCAAGCAGCTGGCTCACCAAGTCGGGCTGAGCCAGCAGCCGAGCCCTGGCCTGGGCAATGCAGTGCCCCCAGTCAGCCAAACAGGCCGCGTCAACCTGGGGCAAGGGGGCGTTGTTCACCCCATTCCAGCTGGCATGAAAAGCACGCAGGCTGGGCGGGGCTTGCAGCCAGTCTAAAAAGGCTTGCAACTTGGCATGGTGGGCCAAATCGGCTTGCGGATACAACTGCCAAACCAAGGGTTTGCCGGCCCAGAGCGCCCGAACCAGGGAGTCTTCGCCTCGGACGAAGTTCAGGTCGCAGGCCCAGAGCAGGTGATCAAACTCGATTTGACTCAACGCAGGACAGGCGTGAACCGAGAGGGATGGGTCTGACTGGGCCTTTGTGGCGCTGTCCCCCAGGGCTTGCACGGCCGCCCAACTCCGGCCGGGGGTGACGCACACATCCACCCCTTGGCCTGCCAGACCCTGGGTCTGCAATTGTTGCCACCAAGCCGCCAAGGCGGGCGGTTCGTAGCTGAACAGGCTGATGCGCCGACGTGTGGGCGAATGGGGCAAGCCTTGGGCTTGCAGCCAGTTCAGGGCCTGAAAAGCGGCTTGCCGGCGCGGTAAATCGGGCTCGCGCAACAAACCCCCCGTGCCTGGGGTGAAGCCGGGATAAATGAATTGCTTGGTCCAACCTTGGGCAGGCCCGCTCAACACGGGTGAGGGCAGGCCATGCAGGCGCGGCACCCAGTCTTCGGCGCTCAGGTATTCCAGGTTGATCCAGCGCGGAGGAAAACCGTGGGGGCCATGGGCCCACGCCACCCCTTGGGCGACAAAAGGCTCGGGGAGTTCGCAGCCAAAGGCTTCAATCCAAACGCGAGACGGCACCAGTGCTTGCAAGGTGGTGGGGTCGCTGGCCTGGGCCCAAGCCAAGACCTCAATGCCGGCAGACTCGGATGTTATGGGTGGCGCGTGGTCTGGCGCCATCCAAGCCAGAGCCGAGGGCTCGTCCACCCAAAGCCGCACGCGCACGCCAGCCTCGGCCAGTTGTCGGGACAGGCGCCAGCAAACGCCGATGTCGCCCCAGTTGTCAATGACCCGACAAAAGACATCCCAAATGGGGACCGGCGTTGGCAAGCGCAAATGCCCCCTTTACGGGCGAATGTAGGCCCAGCCAGCTTGCTGGCGCTTCATGAGTTCGGTGACGCCGGCAGGCACGTAACCGATGGACGCATTCATGTCGGCTTTGGTGAGCTTCTGGGCCTTCATGGTGTTTTCGCAGGCCACCACTTTCATGCCAGCTTGCATGGCCTCGCTCACGCGATTGGCCACCGGCGATTCGGCTTTGAGCATGCCAATGCCGGGTCCATAAACGACGATTTCGATTTCGGCATTGGCGGCGCCCACGTCTTTCTGGAGGTTTTTGGCGTTGTTCAGGGCCAAGTTCCATTTGGCGGGATCGTTGTCGCTGACTTGCAAAACCACACGGGCTTTTTCAGCGGCATGGACAGGCGTGAGGCTCGCAGCGGTGAGGGCGGCGGCGGCCAACACAGTGGCGGTCAGGGTGCGTCGAATCAAGTTCATGGGGGTCTCCAATGGTTTTTTAAAGCATGGGGCGATGCTAACCACAAAGCGGCCACAATCCCATCCATGGAAACGCCAAACGAATCGCCAGACGGCCCTGCAGCCCCTGAGCCGCAACCGACTGCCCCCACCGCCGCTCCTGAGCAGCTGCGTGAGGCTTTGCTGGCCGAGGTGGCTGCGTTGCCCGGTTTGCCGGGGGTCTACCGGTATTTCGACGCCCAGGGCCAAGTGCTGTATGTGGGCAAAGCCATTCACCTGAAAAAACGGGTGTCCAGTTATTTTCAGCGCCCCCACGAAGGCACGCGCATTGGCCACATGGTTTCGCAAATTGCCCGCATGGAAACCACTGTGGTGCGCAGCGAAGCCGAGGCCTTGCTGCTCGAAAACAACCTCATCAAAAGCCTCAAGCCCAAATACAACATCCTGTTTCGGGACGACAAAAGCTACCCCTACTTGAAGATCACGCGGCCCCCCAAGGCGCGCGCTCAGGCTGGCGTCGGTGCATCGGCCCAGGAGGTGCCGCGTGTGGTGTATTTCCGAGGGGCTGTGGACCGCGCGCACGACTACTTCGGACCTTATCCGTCCACGTGGGCAGTCCGTGAAACCATCCAGCTGCTGCAAAAGGTGTTTCGGCTGCGCACCTGTGAGGACTCGGTTTATGCCAACCGCACGCGGCCGTGCTTGCTGCATCAAATCAAGCGCTGTTCGGCGCCCTGCGTGGGCTTGATTGCGCCTGAACAATACCAACTCGATGTCGATCAAGCCTGCCAGTTGTTGCGTGGCCAGACGCAGGCGGTGATGCACAACCTGGAGTCCCGCATGATGGCGCACGCCGAGCGGCTTGAGTTTGAGCAAGCCGCCGATTTGCGCAACCAGATTGCCGCCTTGGCCAAGGTGCAACACCAGCAGGCGGTCGAAACTGCGGATGACCGCGATGTGGACGTGTTGGCCGTGCGGGTGCAAGGCGGCAAGGCCTGCGTCAATTTGGCCATGGTGCGGGGGGGACGCCATTTGGGAGACAAACCCCACTTTCCCAGCCACGTCGATGGCGCGAGCCCCGAAGACATCCTGGAAGCCTTTGTCACCCAGCACTACCTGGAGTTGTCAGCCCCGGCCACCTTGATCTGCAGCCATGCCCTGGACACCGAAACCGTTCAAGCCTTGCGCGCCGTGACCGGCGTCAAGCTGCAAGTGGTGCACAAACCGCGTGCCCACCGCAAGGTTTGGCTGGACATGGCGTTGCACAACGCCGAGTTGCAACTGGCTCGCTTGCTGGCCGAAGAAGGTTCACAAATCGCCCGCACCCGAGCGCTGGTGCAAGCCTTGGATTTGCCCATTGAAGAGGCCGCCGAATTGGAACGTTTTCGGGTGGAGTGCTTTGACATTTCGCACACGGCGGGCGAGTCCACGCAGGCCTCGTGTGTGGTCTTTCAAAACCACCGCATGGCCAGCGCCGAATACCGCCGCTACAACATCGAGGGCATCACCC
>JAYPFZ010000087.1:2792-9137 GCA_038126555.1 Betaproteobacteria bacterium | reverse complement strand
GTTGAATGCGGGTTGACGCAGGCCTCAAAAATCCAACGACAACTGCGAACGACTCGGCTTGCGCTTAGTGCCCGCTTGGCGACTACCCCGTTGCGAGGCATGCTTGGCAATCACCTTTTCATTGCCCGCTTGCACTTCAGGTTGGCGTCGCCGTTCATGTAAACGCTGTTTGGCCCATCGGGTGGCACGCTCCAAATCGACCAGTGGCACAGGCAAGTCTTTGCCCAGCGTCAAGCCGGTTTGGCTCAATACCGAGGGGGGCATGCGCCATGGCTCAAACAACCAGTCGTCAGGAACCTTGCGCATGTAGGGCAACCAGCGGCGAACAAACACGCCTTTGGGGTCGTGATCGCGGGCTTGTTTGATGGGGTTATAGACCCGGGCGGTGTTGATGCCTGTTGTGCCAGCCTGCATTTGCATTTGGCTCCAGTGGATGCCGGGCTCGTAATCCAGAAATTGAGTGGCCAGCCATTCGCCGATAGGACGCCAGTGCAGCCACAGGGGATAGGCGGCCACTGAAACCAACATGGCACGCATTCGGAAGTTGAGCCATCCCGTCGCGTTCAACATGGCCACACAAGCATCCACCATGGGCCAGCCCGTTCGGCCTTGCTTGAGGGCTTCAAATCGATCGGAAGCAAAGGCGAGTTCGCGTAAACCGTCGTAACCGGAGTGCATGTTGCGCCATTCAATGTCGGGTTCAGACTCTAGCTTTTGAATGAAGTGGCAATGCCAATACAGGCGGCTCATGAAATGCTGTAGGCCTGCACGTTTGCGCTGGGCATCATCGGGCAATTGCGCCAGGGTCTGCCTTGTGGCTTGAACCACTTCCCGAATGCTCAAGCAACCATAGGCCAGATGTGGCGACAAACGTGAACACGCTTGAGGGGCAATGAGTGGCGAAGAGATTCCACCTCGATAGCCCGCACAGCGCATGTCCAGAAAGCTTTGCAACACTTGCAGGCCAGCCAGTCGACCGCCTCGTTGTCGTTGGCTCTGGCCTTTGTCTGTCAGTGCCGGGAATGCAGGCCATGCAGGGGCTTGGCTTTGCCAAGCCTGAATCGGCAAAACTTTAGCTGGGGGCTGGGCCATGAGCGTTTCCCATGCGGGTTGCCATTGCGATCGGTGCTTCAAAGCGCGCACCACGCCAAACTGGGCTTGCTCTTGCCATGCAACGCCTTGTTGGTGACACCAGTGTGCAACGGCCTTGTCGCGTTCGAAAGTGAACCGATTGCCCGTCTCTTGGTGGGAATGCAAGGCTTCAATGGGGGCTTGCGCGTGCAGGCGTTTCAAAATGCCAACGGGGTCGCCAGAGTAAACCTCTAAGGGGACACCCAATTGGGCCAGCCCATCCGCCAAGTCGAGCAGGCTTTGATGGATGAAGTCCCAGTGCTGAGTGGCAGCGTCGGCTTGCTGCCAAAGCTCTGGCTCATGGATGTAAATGCAGCGAACGGGTCCTTGTTGATTGGCCAGCGCCAATGCGGCATGATCCTGCCAACGCAAATCGCGCTTGAACCAAACCACTTGTATGCCCATGCAACCGGATTCTAAAAATGGCTCGACCACCGGGTGGTTTGAGGTCTTGAAATCCCTGGTTGGTGTGCCCCTATTGCTGGGTCTATTGGGCTGGTTGCCCATGCCGGGCTGGGCCCTGAGCACACAAGTTGTGGTCAGCGGGTTGGAGCACCCGTGGGGCTTGGCCTTTTTGGATGAAGGTCAGATGTTGGTGAGCGAGCGTCCGGGTCGCTTGCGCTTGGTGTCGCCGAATGGCGAGCTCAGTGAGCCCTTGGGCAATGTTCCACCCGTGGATGCCGTGGGGCAGGGGGGCATGCTGGACGTCATTGCCGATGTCAATTTCGCAGTCAATCGGCGCGTGTTCTTTTGCTTCTCGCAAGCGGCTGCCAACGGTGGCGGCAACGCCACGGCATTGGCCTCTGCGCGATTGCCCAAGCAGGCCAAGCGATTGGAATCGGTTCGCGTGATTTTTCGGCAACAGCCCAACCAAGCGGGGCGGCTGCATTTTGGTTGCCGCATTGTTCAGTCCCCCGATGGTTATTTGTTTTTAAGCTTGGGCGAGCGCTATCACCGCATGGCTGACGCGCAAAACCTCAGCAACCATTTGGGCAAGGTGGTCAGGCTCACGGTTGATGGCGGAGTGCCCCACGACAACCCGTTGAGGGCACGCGAAGGGGCTGACCCCTACATTTGGAGCTGGGGACACCGAAACCCGCAAGGGGCAGCTTGGGGCCCCGATGGGCGCTTGTGGGTGGTGGAGCACGGCCCGCAAGGGGGCGATGAACTCAACCGATTGGAGCCTGGTAAAAATTACGGCTGGCCCGTGATTACCCATGGCGAGAACTACGGTGGTGGGCCCATCGGGCAGGGCCTGACCCACGCGCCTGGCATGGAGCAACCCGTGCACCATTGGACTCCTTCCATTGCACCCTCGGGCTTGGCCTTGGTGACCAGCCCCCGATATGGCGCCGCTTGGCAGGGCACTTGGTTGGTGGGCTCGCTCAAGTTCCGCCAGTTGGTTCAGCTCACGCTGCACCAAGGCCGGGTGATCAAAGAGGAGCGACACCTCTCCCAGTTGGGTCAACGGGTGCGAGATGTCCGGCAGGGCCCCGATGGTTGGATCTACCTCCTGACCGATGAAGCTCAGGGGCGTTTGCTGCGTTTAATCCCCTGAGGAACATAGCGGGATTAGGCCTTGACCTGCGACGCATCAATCACACCTCTGCGGAGTTGATCCCGTTCCATGCTTTCAAAGAGGGCTTTGAAATTGCCTTCGCCAAAGCCATTGTCGGCTTTGCGCTGGATGAACTCGAAGAATACCGGTCCCAGCAGTGGTTGACTGAAGATTTGTAGCAACAAGCGCTTGGGTTCGTCGGCTGTAGACCCGTCCAGCAGGATGCCGCGTGCACTCAATTCAGCCACGGGTTCGCCATGTCCCGGAAGACGCTCCTCCAGCATCTCGTAATAAATGTCATTGGGCGCAGTCATGAGTGGAATGCCAGCCATTTGCAGCGCGTCCACGCTCGCCAAGAGGTTGTCGGTCTTCAGGGCAATGTGCTGAATGCCCTCGCCATTGAATTGCATCAAAAACTCTTCGATCTGACCTCCGTTTTTGCCCGATTCTTCATTCAGTGGGATGCGTATTAGCCCATCAGGGGCGGTCATGGCGCGACTCGTCAGACCGGTGTATTCGCCTTGGATGTCGAAATATCGAATTTCGCGAAAGTTGAATATCTTTTCGTAAAACTGACCCCAAAAGGCCATGCGCCCCTTGTAGACGTTGTGTGTGAGGTGATCGATTGTCGTGAGACCATGGCCCGCTGGGTGGCGATCCACACCCTCAACGAACTCGAAGTCAATGTCATAGATGCTTTTGCCATCATCAAACCGATCGATCAGGTAGAGCGGTGCGCCACCAATACCTTTGATGGCGGGCAGGCGAAGCTCCATTGGGCCTGTTGGAACGTCAACCGGTTGTGCACCCATATCCAGAGCGCGGGCATATGCTTGGTGTGAATCTTTGACTCGAAAAGCCAATGCGCATGCGCACGGACCGTGCTCAGCCGCAAAGTAACCCGCCAGACTTTTGGGTTCTCGGTTGACGATGAAGTTGATGTCCCCCTGACGGTAAAGCAACACATCTTTTGATCGATGCTTAGCCACCAGTGTGAAGCCCATTTGCTCAAAAAGGGGCTCTAGGATGCCGGGTATCGGGGAGGCAAATTCAACAAATTCAAATCCACACAAACCCATTGGGTTGTCAAATAAATCTGCCATAACTTTTCTTTCAAGTGTCGCTTAAAGCTTAGGTCGCTTTCTACGCATGGAGAAATACAACACCGAGGCTACAGCTAAGACGGTGAATGTCAGTGCCAGCGGACTCTTGAACAAAAACCAGGGATCAGAGCCCGTAGCTGAAAAGGCTGCCCTAGCCAGTTCTTCCAAATTGCGCGCCAAGATGAAAGCAATGACAAAAGGCAATACAGAAATCGATAGGCGTCGCATCAGGTAACCCAGCACACCAAAGCCCATGGCAATCCATAGACTCCCAATTGATGGCGACTGAACATAAATTGCCGTCAACGTCACCAAAAGCACGGCTGGCATGAGGGTTGCGTTGGGAATCTTGGCCATCAGGCCTAGGCTGTGCATTAACCAGCCACCCAGCGTCCAGTTCAACAGGTTACCCAAGGTCATCAAGATGAAAATGCCAAACACGACAACCAGTTCAGCATTGATTTCGCCGGGATTCATCCGAAAAACAGAGGGGCCAGGGTTAAACCCGCCGATGCTATCTGCCGCCAAGATGAGAAAGACCGCAGCGGCATTTCCTGGAATGCCCAAAGACAACACGGGAATTAAATTGGCTCCTGATACCGCTGAATTGGCTGCTTCAGTAGCGGCAATGCCTTGCGGTGCACCGTGTCCAAACGAGGGTTCGGTTGCTGTTTTGCGTTGGTCATGCAACTCGCGACCATACGAATAACCCAAAGCTGCCGCTAGCGTTGAGCCAACGCCAGGCAGTGCCCCAATGACCGTGCCGATGATGGACGAGCGCCATACATAGGGCCAAATGAGTTTGGTATCACCGTCGCGCAATCCTGCTGAACCGCTGTTTGGGGGTGTTTCGGGAACAGTGGTAACCAACCTCCCTTTGGCCATGTCTTCAATCGAACGAAATACCTCGCCCAATACCAACACCCCCATGACGGCAGTGGTCAGAGAAAAACCCTCGCCAAGACTCTCCATGCCCAGGGTAAGCCTTGGATGAAACTCTTCACCTGTAGCCACAAAAGCTGCCAACATTCCCAAGGCCACTGAGATTAGGCCCTTAGCTACCGATTGGCCCATGACAGCGGCAATGAACGACAACGAAAGCAAGATCAATGCTGTCTTTTCTGGGAAATCCAGGTATTTCTCAACCAAAACGGCCAAGAAAGGTGCGCAGATAAAGAGCACCACATCACTAAAGGTGTCACCCATCACACTGGAACGATGTGCAATGCGTAGGGCTCGATTGGACTCGCCACGTTGGGTCATGGGGTAACCGTCTTGCGTGGTCATGAAAGCATCCGGTGTACCTGGGGTATTGAAAAGGATTGCCGGGACAGCGCCGCCCACCGTTGCGCCTTTCATGACGCCAATTAAAAATCCAAATACGGGTAACAAAGCGTCTGGATTCACTCCAAATGCGGAGATCAGTATTGGCAATGCGACCGCCATTGCCATGGGACCAGCCAAGCCCGGTGTTGCACCAACCACCAAGCCTGTGAGCAAGCCAAGCGCCAACATCATGACGGCCGATGGCAGCATCAAACCAAACATGGAGAGGGTGCTTGGCTGAACAAAGATCGAATTCCAGGCAAGATGTAAGTGCTGTACCCAATCCATCAGACATCTCCATTGGGCGGCAATAACAAGTTTTTGAATGGCAGGTCATAAAACAAAGCCATGCCTAGTGCGATCAATGTGGCCCATGCAAAGTCGCGTGCACGCAACTGGCGCGTTGCTATGGCCTTTAAGCCGGTCATCAAAACTGTTCCGCCAATGACAAACCCTAGGTATTTCCAGGGTCGATCGCCCCTGAGCTGGCGATAGTTCAGCTCGCAGTGGCACCAGGCATCTAGCCCAGCAATCAACCAGGGGCCACTCCATCGCATTAAGGTTAATGACAACCAGACCAGAGCCATCACTGCGCCGAGATGAATGGCATGCTCACGCCAATTGCCTGGTTGGGGTTCCAAGCCATTGTTCTCTAAGGTCAGTTGTTCCATCCACAACAGAATTGCCGCCATGCCCAGTAGCGCAAAGGCCAAGGTCGGGGCCAAGGCGTCCCCAATTGCCGCTTGCCCGCGTTGCTGAACCAGCAAGCCACTGCCAGTGTCTACGGGCACCCACCAAGCAATTCCAACCACCGCAATCAGCAGCATGAGGGCTGCTAACCCACGGTCAGCGTTGCTTGGTTTCAGGGTCATGACAAAGACACTGCTGTTCAAACAGCGGGTTACTTGGCAACGTCGGCCATGAGTGCCCGGACATCACTCACCGCGCCGCGCATGTAGGCATCAAGTTTGGCGCCTGTGATCACCGCTGGGCTACCAAATCCTTTGACAACCAGTTTGTTGGCCGGTGTGTCTTTGGTTTCTAAAGCTTCACGGATGGCTTTACCCCATGCCTCACGTACCTGCGCAGGCATGCCTTTGGGTGCAATGAACATGAAATAGCCATCCAAGTAGAACTTACCCCCCAGTTCTTTGATAGAAGGGGCGTTCGGACTCATGGCCAAAGGCGTGGCAATTCCGCGAGCAATGTTGACCATGTCCCCACTTA
>JAYPFZ010000087.1:0-2782 GCA_038126555.1 Betaproteobacteria bacterium | reverse complement strand
TGGTTTGAGCGCCTGCCACCCAGCCTATGTCCAGATCGCCAGCGACCAAGCCATTCATGATGGCCGCACCACCTTTAACGGAAACGATGTTGAATTTGATGCCAGTTTGGCGCGACAGGTGGTAAGCCATGTCTGCCTGGCGCTGAGATGCTGTTCCGAATCGAATGGGGGTGCCGGCTTTGCTCGCAGCTTTCACAGCTTCCCAACTGGCAAATTTGCCTTTGGCCATGGCGACCAGACCCAGTTGAAATTCAGCCGTGGTGGCCAGTGGCGTGAAGTCTTCTAATTGCAGACCTTTGGCCTTGGAACTGATCGCGTCATAAGCCAAAGTTTCTGAGACGACCATGGCGATGGCCGTGCCATCTGCGGGCTCTTTTTTCAATGCTGCAGCGGCATTGAGCCCACCTTTGCCAAGCACTTGCTGGGGTTCAATTTTCCAGCCTGTTTTTTCAGAGATCGTTTGTGCAACCAATCGTGCCTGAGTGTCCGCACCACCACCTGCAGCAAACGCAATGATCATTTTGACTGGGCCAGCTGGTTTCCAGTCTTGTGCCTGTGCCCAGCTTGCGCAAAAGACCAGGGTGGCTGTGATTAGGCTTGTTTTTAAAAACTTTGAATTCGGCTTCATCAAAATTCCCTTTTTAAAATTTGCTCATTAATGGTTGACATTTCTACCATTTTGGTTGATAAATCAACTAAATTCCATACCGTGTAAACCCTTATCAACACCATGCCAAAACCCACCGATTTCATTGATCAATTGGTTTCATACCAGGTGATGCAACTCAACAGCAAATTGAACGCACAGGCGCGTGCCATCCTAGTTCGGTATTCCGATTTGAGCTTGGCAGAGTGGCGTGTGATTCGTATGCTGGGACTGGATCACAGCATTACGGGTAAGCAGATTCGCGACATCATTGCGCTAGATAAAGGACAGTTTTCAAAAACCGTGAGCTCACTGGTCGCAAAAGGGCTCATCAAGTCCAACGTTAATTCAGAGGACAGGCGTCGGTTGGAACTTTGTTTGACTACAAAAGGACAAAACTTACACAACAAAATTGCTCCAGACATAGGCAAGCGAAATGCATTCTTGCTTGACCAACTCACCGCGAGTGAACAACGTTGTTTCTTTGCAGCCCTTAAAAAATTGGGGGCTGTTGCCAACGAAATCTCTTTTTTAGATCAGTAATTTCTTCATTCGGAGTTCATCATTCATGCGTAAGAGCGAAAAAAATCTATTGGTCATCATGTCAGATGAGCATCAAAATTTGGCTTTGGGCTGTGCCGGCCATCCTTTTGTTAAAACGCCTCATTTGGACGCATTGGCCAAGCGTGGCATTCGCTTCACCAAGGGTTACACGCCGTCTCCCATTTGCGTACCAGCTCGCGCGTCGTTTGCCACTGGCCGTTATGTCCATGACATTCGCCTGTGGGACAACGCCATGCCCTACATTGGCAATCCCAAAGGTTGGGGGCACGCCTTACAAGCCAAAGGAATTCGTGTTGAATCCATTGGCAAATTGCATTACCGCCATGAGGACGACGATGCAGGTTTCGATGTTGAACATATCCCCATGCAAGTTGTTGGCGGTCATGGCATGGTCTGGGGCTCAATTCGTCGGGAAGATGAACGTGTCTACAAGGATTCACGAATGCTTGGCCCCTACATAGGTCCAGGTGAAAGTAATTACACCCGGTATGACAACGCCATCGTGGAGTGCGCACAAGATTGGTTTCATCAAGCGGCAAAGGGTCGTCAACCGTGGTGCCTTTATGTTGGTTTGGTTGCGCCGCACTTTCCGTTGATCGTGCCTCAAGAATTTTTGGATTTGTATCCCCCTGGCAGTTTGCCGCCCATCAAGCTGCATCCTCGCGATGGCTATCAACAGCATCCGTGGGTGGCCAAGCAAGCGGCGTCCTTAGCTGGTGATGAAGCCATGCGTGACGAAGATGAAAGACAGCTGGCGCGCTCCTGCTATTACGGGTTGGTGTCTTGGCTCGATCACAACGTTGGACGCATTGTTGCCAGTCTCGAGGCCAATGGACTGCTCGACGACACCACCATCATTTACACCACCGATCATGGAGATAACGTGGGCGCTCGCGGTTTATGGGGCAAGTCCAATATGTATGAGGAGTCTGTGGGGATACCCATGATCATGACCTCAGATGCTCAGCAAGGCTCGGTTTGCGACACGCCGGTCACCCTCATGGATGTTTCTGAAACAATTTTGGATCACTTTGGCGCCAATTTGGACGGTGAGCGTCCAGGTGAATCGCTGTATTCCATTGCCCAATCCCCTACGCAGGCTGACCGAGTGGTGTTCAGTGAATACCATGCGGTTGGAGCCGTATCGGGTTGTTACATGGTGCGAAAGGGCGATTGGAAGCTCATTCATTACCACGGCTTTGAACCTGAGCTTTTCAATTTGGCGCAAGACCCGGAAGAGCAATTCAATCGGGCCCCTGACGCAGATTGCGTTAGCAAGTTAGAAGAGCTTTACGTGGCATTGAATGCGATCTGTGATCCCAAGCAGACCGACGCGAAAGCTTTCGCTGACCAAGATGATTTGATTGCCAAGCATGGTGGCTTGGAAAAAGCAGCCCTGGTTGGAGCTCCAGCCGCAACGCCTCCACCATCGGTCTGACCAATCCTGCAGAAGGCCTCACATCGCCGTATTCGTTCAGTTGCGACGGGCAGTGCCCGTGATGCGGCCCTTGCTGTCTCGGTAAGTGGTGGTTTTCCCCGCAAAAGCGTAGGAAGAAAGAGAAATTGCAATAC
>JAYPFZ010000086.1:6697-9204 GCA_038126555.1 Betaproteobacteria bacterium | reverse complement strand
GGCAATTGCGCTTTTCATCCCATCGACTTCAGCATCCTCAATCACCACATATCCAATGAACGGATGGGCTATGCCTATTCCACCCATGGCCTTGCTGGCAACTTGGGTTGGGCCATTGCCCCCGTTTTCATGCTGACGGCCAGTCACCTGCTGGGGTGGCGATGGGCTTATGTGCTGGCGTCATTGGTTTTCTTGGCTTTGTTCTTCCTGATCGCCAAATACCGGCACGAACTGGCTGTTCAGCCAACCCAGTCATCCAGCACAACGGCTTCACCGCCTTTGTCGTTTTTGCGTGAGGCCGTGATCTGGTGGTGTTTCGCCTTTTTCATGTTCTCGACCATGACCTTGGCTGTGGTGCAAAGTTTTTCGGTCAGCATCATGCAGCACATGCACCAGGTTTCGCTCTTGGATGCCAATTCGGCCCTGACTGGCTACATGCTCTTTGCCGCTGCGGGGATGTTGGTGGGCGGGGTGGTCGCCTCGCGCTGGCCAGATTCCAGTGACCGGGTCGTTGCCGCGTGTATGGCCGCTGGTGCCGTGTTGATCTTTGTGAGTGGCACTGGGGTGTTGGGTGCATGGGGTTCCATGGCCATTTTGGCATTGACGGGCTTGGCGATTGGGATTGGCGGCCCCTCGCGGGACTTGTTGATTCGCCAGTCCACCCCCAAAGGGGCAACGGGGCGTGTGTATGGCACGGTCTATTCGGGGCTTGATGTGGGTTTTGCCATCGCACCGCTGGTGTTTGGGTTGCTGATGGACCGGGGTTGGTATGGACAAACCTTGATGCTGGCTGCACTGACGTTGCTGATCAGCATTGGGTTCGCTTTGGGTGTGGGGCAAAAGCTCAGACAAGCCGCCCCCTGAACTTTCTAAGGTAGAAGCAGGAGATCAAAATGAGTGAGCGGCAACCCGTTGCAGGTGGACACTTGCTGGTGGAGTGTTTGATTGAACAAGGGGTGACCCATGTGTTTGGTGTCCCTGGTGAAAGTTATTTGGCGGTGCTCGATGGCTTCCATGCGCATCAGGGCCAAATTCAGTTTGTGATCAACCGCCAAGAGGGTGGGGCGGCTTTCATGGCCGAAGCGGTGGGTAAGCTCACACGCCGTCCTGGCATTTGCATGGTCACGCGCGGCCCGGGCGCGACCAACGCCTCCATTGGCTTGCACAACGCCTATCAAGACAGCACCCCCATGATTTTGTTTGTGGGCGATGTGGGTTCAGATTTCCGTGACCGCGAGGCTTTTCAAGAGGTCGACTACAACAGCTTTTTTGGCCCCAATGCCAAAGGCTTGGCCAAGCATGTGGAGCGAATTGACGACGTCCACCGAATCCCAGAGTATGTGGCTCGGGCTTTTGCCAAAGCCATGAATGGACGTCCCGGCCCGGTGGTGGTGGTGCTCCCTGAAGACATGCTGGTGCAAATGACCGCTGCCGCACCGCTCCCCCGAATCGAGCCCGTCTCCTCGGCGCCGACGCGCCACCAATTGACGGATTTGGCGAACCTGCTGAGCCAATCCCAACGGCCTTTGGTCATTGCCGGAGGGGGAAGCTGGACGCCTCAAGGCGCCATGGACTTGCAACGCTTTGCTGAGCAGTGGCATTTGCCGGTCGCCAACGCGTTTCGTTTCCAGGATGTGTTCGATAACGCGCATCCTTTGTATGCGGGTGATGTGGGCATTGGCCTCAACCCGGCACTGGCACAACGCGTTCGTGAAGCCGACCTCATCTTGGCCCTGGGCCCGCGCTTGGGGGAAATGACCACCAGCGGTTACACCTTGCTTCAGGCACCCATGCCCAATCAAACACTGGTGCATGCGCATGTCGATGCCAATGAGCTCAACCGGGTCTACCAGCCTCGGCTGGCTCTGGCCTGTGATTTGTCTGCATTGGCGCAAGCCCTGGCTGAACTGGCCCCCCCGTCGACTTGCGCATGGACCGCTTGGTCTGCTCAGGCGCATCAAGACTACCTGAGCAACCTGGTGCCTGCTCCCACCGATGAGCCTGTCGATATTGCCGCCATCATGGCTTGCATTTCGCGGCTGAGCCCCAAGGATGCCGTCTTCACCAATGGCGCTGGTAATTTCTCGGGTTGGCTCCACCGATTCCACACTTACCGGGGGCTGGCTCATGGGCATAAAACACAGTTGGCTCCGACCTCGGGTGCGATGGGCTATGGTGTGCCAGCCGGCATTGGTGCGGCGATTGCCACCGGTCGATGTGTCATCACCGTCGCTGGCGATGGTGATTTTTTGATGACAGGTCAAGAGTTGGCGACCGCTTCACAACACGGTGCCAAGAGCATCATCGTGCTGCTCAACAATGGCATGTACGGCACGATTCGCATGCATCAAGAACGGGAATATCCAGCGCACGTCAGCGGTTCCAGTTTGTCGAATCCTGATTTCGTGGGCTTGGCCAAGGCTTATGGTTATGAGGGTGTTCGCATCGAACACACCGAAGCCTTCGAAGCTGCATTTGAAGCGGCATTGCGTTCGGAACGCGGCACG
>JAYPFZ010000086.1:0-6687 GCA_038126555.1 Betaproteobacteria bacterium | reverse complement strand
ATCGAGGTGATGCAAAACCCCGATGTGATTTCTTCTCGCATTCGACTCTCGCAGGTGCGAGCCAACGCGCTCAAACGGTGAGCGCAAAAAACCATAAAAAAAGGCCGATGAATCGGCCTTTTTTTGGGGCTTGAGCTGATCAGCTCAGGTGCTTGCCAATCAGGCCAGCCAGTTCAAACATCGTGACCTGGGATTTACCGAAGATGGCTTTGAGCTTGTCATCGGCATTGATGTTGCGCTTGTTGACTTTGTCTTGCAGACCGTTTTTCTTGATGTAGGTCCACAGCTTGCTCACCACTTCGGTGCGGGGGCAGGGGGTAGAGCCAATCACGGCGGCCAATGCTGAGCTGGGCGTCATGGCTTTCATGAACGCTGCGTTCGGGGTGCGCTTCTTGGCCGGGGCCTTGGCTTTTTTGGCAGCAGGCTTTTTAGCGGCTACTTTTTTGACAGCGACTTTCTTGGCTGCAGGCTTTTTGGCTGCGGGCTTTTTAGCGGGAGCCGCTTTTTTGGCTGCAGGCTTTTTAGCTGCTACTTTTTTGGCGGGGGCTTTTTTCGCTGGAGCTTTTTTGGCGACCACTTTTTTGGCGGGGGCCTTCTTGGCTACAACTTTCTTGGTGGCCGCTTTTTTGGCGGGAGCCTTTTTAGCGGGAGCTTTTTTCGCAGTTGCCATGTTGTTTCCTTTTCTTTGGTTGTGACTGGATCAACGTTGGTTCACAGTCTGCGCGATGCTAATGGAGTTTTGACAGGTTTCCAAGTGAATCCACGGGTTGGCGTTCATTTTTTGTTGTATTTGAAGCCGCTAATTTCCCCGCTTTCACCGTTCTGATGTTCCGCGTATCACGTGCGTGCTTCAACGGGTGATTTGGTTTTTTGCAATCTGTTTTCGCAATGCAAAAAAACTCTCGACGGCCTACCTCTGGCTTTTGTTGAACTATGAATAATTGTTCTGCAATACAAAACACATTCAATAAGTTATTGAAAATCAACATAAAAAAATAAATCTTCTATAAGATATTTCAATGAAATAAGTCTTATAGAAGAGATAGACTGCACCCATTCATTCAATCTCGCACAAGGAGAAAACCATGCCTCAAAACCTCACCGAACAACTGAGCCGTGAACAGCAAATTGCGGCACTCGAAAAAGACTGGGCCACCAACCCCCGTTGGAAAGGCATCAAGCGCAATTACTCTGCCGAGGACGTGGTTCGCTTGCGCGGCAGCGTTCACATCGAGCACACCTTGGCTCGTCGTGGCTCTGAAAAGCTCTGGCGCCTGATTAACGGTGAGGCCAAAAAAGGTTATGTGAATTCTTTTGGTGCGATCACCGCTGGTCAGGCCATGCAACAAGCCAAAGCGGGTTTGGAAGCCGTGTATTTGTCGGGCTGGCAGGTGGCTGCTGATGGCAACTCATCGGAAACCATGTACCCCGATCAGTCGCTCTACGCCTACGACTCCGTTCCCACCATGGTTCGCCGCATCAACAACACCTTCAAGCGTGCCGATGAAATTCAATGGTCACGGGGTGTGGGTCCTGCCGACAAAGACTATGTCGACTTCTTCCTTCCCATCGTGGCTGATGCTGAAGCCGGTTTTGGCGGTGTGTTGAACGCCTTCGAATTGATGAAAAACATGATTTCTGCTGGCGCAGCGGGTGTTCACTTTGAAGATCAGTTGGCAGCCGTGAAAAAGTGTGGCCACATGGGCGGTAAGGTTCTGGTTCCCACGCAAGAAGCCGTGGAAAAGCTGGTCTCTGCCCGTTTTGCAGCCGATGTCATGGGCGTGCCCACCATCGTGTTGGCGCGAACCGATGCAGAAGCTTCGAGCTTGGTGACCAGCGATCACGACGCCAACGACAAGCCGTTCCTCACGGGTGAACGCACCCAAGAAGGTTTCTACCGCGTTCGCAACGGCCTGGAGCAAGCCATCAGCCGTGGCGTGGCTTATGCCCCTTACGCCGACTTGGTGTGGTGCGAGACCGGCACCCCCGATTTGGGCTTTGCCCGCGAATTCGCACAAGCTGTTCATGCCGCTCACCCCGGCAAATTGCTGTCTTACAACTGCTCGCCGTCTTTCAACTGGCGTAAAAACCTGGACGACAAGACGATTGCCGCCTTCCAAGACGAGCTGTCTGCGTTGGGCTACAAGTACCAATTCATCACCTTGGCTGGTATTCACGTCAACTGGTACAACACCTTCCAGTTCGCACACGCTTACGCCCGTGGCGAAGGCATGAAACACTACGTCAACATGGTGCAGGAGCCTGAATTCAAGGCCCGTGAGCAGGGTTACACCTTTGTGTCACACCAGCAAGAGGTGGGCGCTGGTTACTTCGATGATGTGACCACCGTGATCCAGGGTGGTTCTTCCAGCGTGAAAGCGCTGAGCGGTTCGACCGAAGAAGAGCAGTTCCACTGATCTGCCCTTGAGGGCCTCCGAGAGGAGGCTTTCAGATCAAGCCATCTGATGCTTAGGTGTCAGGTGGCTTTTTTGCGCGCTAACCCTAGTGAGTTGCTGCATATTTCAATCGTATGATGTTTGAAATTTCATAGGAAACGACCATGACCGTTGCGACGATTGCCTTGTTTGGAGCAGGTGGAAAGATGGGCTTTCGCCTGAGCCAGAACCTCAAAGGCTCACCGTTCGCTGTTCGCCATGTGGAACCCAGTGAGGCGGGTCAACACCGGTTGAAGCAAGAACTGGGGCTGGTGTGCATGGCGGCTGAACAGGCGTTGGATGGCGCCGATGTGGTCATCTTGGCCATTCCAGACACCCTGATTGGTCAGGTTTCGCATCGGATAGAGCCTCTGTTGAAGCCGGGCACGATGGTGATCACCCTGGACGCGGCGGCCCCGTTTGCTGGCCATTTGCCGCAACGGTCCGATCTGGTCTATTTCGTCACGCATCCCTGTCATCCCTCGCTGTTTGAGCCCTTGGTGCATGACGCTCAAGACCCTGATTATTTCGGGGGACGCCGCGCCCCGCAGTCAATTGTGAGTGCGCTCATGCAGGGTGACGACGCCTTGTATGCCTTGGGTGAGTCGATTGCGCGCGTGATCTATCAGCCCGTGTCAGCCGCCTATCGTGTGACGGTGGATCAAATGGCATTGTTGGAGCCAGGGCTGTCAGAAACGGTTTGTGCCACCTTGTTGGATGTGATGCGCGAGGCCATGGAAGAGGTGATCGCCAAAGGGGTGCCCAGGGAGGCCGCAAGGGATTTCTTGTTGGGTCATATGACCATCTTGAGCGCGGTGACGTTTGGCCAGATTCAAGGGCAATTTTCAGACGCTTGCAACAAAGCGATTGCCAATGGCAAACCTCGGCTGATGCGTGAAGATTGGAAGCAAGTGTTTGATCGTGCAGAAATCACGGACAGCATTCGACGCATCACCTGATCATGCACAAGCCCTCGTTGCGTTTCCAAGCGCGCTATTGGCTTGAGACGCCTTTACCCATTGAGCAAGCCGCGCGCATCATTGCTGGAGAGCAATCCAGTGGAACGTTTGTGGCTTTGGCCAATGAAACGCCAGAGTTATTGGCGAGATCTGGGGCCAGCATCGAGGCGTTAACGCCGCTTGAAGACGTGGACCAACCCAGCTTGCCGGGTCGATATGGTCCAGCACAACGCTTTCATCGCGCAGAACTGACCTTGTCTTGGCCGATGGACAACATCGGATGCAGCGTGCCCAACCTCATGGCCACGGTGGCTGGTAATTTGTATGAACTCGCCTGTGTCAGCGGCCTTCGATTGCAGCAGCTGGACTTGCCGCTTGAATTTGCAAGTGGGCTTCCTGGTCCCGCTTTTGGCATTGAGGGCACGCGCCGCTTGACGGGTGTGCAGGATCGCCCTCTGATTGGGACCATCATCAAGCCCAGCATTGGTTTGAATCCAGAGCAAACCGCCCACGAAGTCGAGCAGTTGGCACGGGCCGAGATTGATTTCATCAAAGACGATGAATTGCAGGCCGATGGCGTGGTCTGCCCATTTGAGGCCCGCGTTCAAGCCGTCATGTCGGTCCTGAAGCGAGCTGCAGACCGCCTGGGGCGGTTGCCCATGTATGCCTTTAATTTGACGGGAACCGTCGATGAAATGAAGCGTCGGCACGACTGGGTGCTTGAGCAAGGGGGCAGCTGTGTGATGGTGTCCTTGAACAGTGTGGGGTGGGCAGGGCTTGAGGCCTTGCGTCGCCACGCGGTATTGCCCATTCACGCGCATCGCAATGGCTGGGGTTACTGGCATCGGCATCCGGGGCTGGGTTGGGATTACGAGCCCTGGCAAATGCTCATGCGCTTGGGTGGGGCAGACCATTTGCACGTGAATGGTTTGGCCAATAAATTCAGTGAGCCTGATGCATCGGTCATTCGGTCGGCGCTATCGGTGTTGAAGCCCTTGTGGGCTGAAGCCCCCATGGCGGCCATGCCCGTATTCAGTTCTGGTCAAACGGGACGGGTGGCCCAGGCGACTTACGAGGCCCTACACACCAACGATTTGATCGTGGCTGCGGGTGGTGGCATTTTTGGTCATCCCTCGGGCTTGAAAGCTGGGGTTCACGCAATGCGCGAAGCGTGGGTGGCTGCGGAGCAAGGCATTGAACTGCACGCCCACGCCCAAAACCACGCCGACTTGGCAACAGCGCTGACGTTTTGGTGAGTGACATGGCCAACTCGAACACCTCTGGGGAGTCGCCGTCAAGCCAGGCCCCTTGGCTCACCTTCTACGGTGATGATTTCACGGGGTCCACCGATGTGATGGATGCCATGGCTGGTGCTGGCTTGTCGACCGTTTTGTTTTTATCTGTTCCTACTGACGACTTGCTGGCTCGGTTCGCTGGCTATCAATGTGTGGGCTGGGCGGGTCTGTCCAGGCGAGAGTCCCCGGAATGGATGCGCCAGCATCTGCCTGCCATTTTTGACAAGTTGTGGTCGTTGGGTGCGCCCATCTTGCAATACAAGGTGTGCTCCACCTTCGACTCCAGTCCAACCTGCGGCAGCATTGGGTGTGCGATGGAAATTGGCTTGTCGAAAACGCAAACCGCATGGGCCCCGGTGGTGGTGGGCGTGCCTCAGCTTCGTCGATATCAAATATTTGGGCACTTGTTCGCAACGGTTGGCCAACAAACGCATCGGCTGGACCGGCATCCCACCATGAGCCGGCATCCCGTGACGCCCATGGCTGAGGCCGATTTGTTGGTGCACTTGGGACAGCAAACCGAGTTGCCCATGGCATTGGTCGATTGGTTGAGCATTCGGCGTGATGACTTTCTGGCCGATTGGGAGGAAAGGGAGCAGGCCAATCGATCGGGGGCAGTTTTCTTGGATGTCATGGATGAGCTCACCCAATCCCGCGTGGGGGAGGCGCTGTGGTCAAGCGCCACCCGTCATCGTCGGTTTGTCGTGGGGTCTTCGGGCGTGAATCACGCTTTGGCTTCACATTGGCGACATCAACAACGCTTGTCAGCGCCCGTGTGGCCTGCCATCACTTCAGCCCATCGTTCGCTGGTCATCAGTGGCAGCTGTTCCCCGGTGACTGCAGAGCAAATTCGGAAGGCGCCCGAGGATCGTTTTTTTTGCTTTGGCCTCACGCACGACCTCATCCTCGATCAGTCTGGGGCTCTGGTTGCCTGGTGTGCGCAAGTGTTGGAGCAAATCAGTGAAGGAAAAATTCCGCTGATTTATTCGGCCATGGGGCCTGACGATCAAAGCCTTCGTCCGGCGGATCCCGCAGCCTCAGTTGACCCACTGGAAACCAGCCAGTGGCAGTTGCGAATTGCGAGCACTTTGGCCAAAGCCAGTGCCTTGTTGATGCAAATGGGGCGTTTTGATCGTTTGATTGTGGCGGGAGGTGATACCTCTGGCGCGGTCGTCACGGCCCTGAATCTCGATGCGCTCACCGTCAAAGCGCCTTTGGTGCCTGGTGCGCCCTTGTGTGAGGCCTGGCGAAAGGGGGACGCTGCGCCGGCTTTCGAGTTGGTGCTCAAAGGTGGGCAAATGGGCGGGCCTGACTTTTTCAGACAAGCCGCAGGGGTTTGATGGTTCACCGTGCCCCACGCGAGTTGCGGGGGCTCGGTGGAGCGACATGGTTTTTGTGTGAAAATTTTCGGCTCAGACACCTGACCTGTTGGGTGTTTTTTTGAGCCTTCACCATCTGACCACCCATGATTCAAGTCACCCTGCCTGATCAATCGGTTCGCTCCTTTGAGCAACCCGTTACCGCCCTTGAAGTGGCAGCATCCATTGGCGCGGGTTTGGCCAAAGCCGCTTTGGCCGCCAAACTCAATGGGCAGCTGGTTGATTTATCCACTCGCATTGACGCGCCTGCCCAATTGGCCATCATCACGGCCAAAGATCCCGAAGGCTTGGAGGTGATTCGTCATTCGACGGCGCACTTGTTGGCTTATGCCGTCAAAGAGTTGTTCCCCGAGGCTCAAGTGACCATTGGGCCCGTGATTGACAACGGCTTTTATTACGATTTTTCCTACAGCCGTCCCTTTACGCCTGAAGACCTGCTTCAAATCGAGGAGCGAATGCGCGCCTTGGCGCAAAAGAACGAGGCCGTTGAGCGCCGCGTTGTGCCACGCGATGACGCCATTGAATTTTTCAAAGCTCAGGGCGAACACTACAAGGCCGAAATCATTGCCTCCATTCCTGCTGACGAAGATGTGTCTTTGTATGCCGAAGGGGGGTTCAC
>JAYPFZ010000085.1:7991-9570 GCA_038126555.1 Betaproteobacteria bacterium | reverse complement strand
TGTCAACATCCCCAATTTGCCGCTGTCCGAGCTCAAGTCGAAGCGGGTCTGCCGACTGGGTCGTCGACATGCGGCCGAGCGAGTCCATGTTCAGGAAAACCCAAGAGGGGACACCATGTATTGGATCGGTGGGGCCGGGCCTGCCAAGGACGATGCGCCCGACACGGACTTTTATGCCACAGCCCATGGGCATGTTGCCCTGACGCCCCTCATGATTGACTTGACCGACCACACGGCGTTGCCGCTGTGGCAGGGTTTGCAAGGCTGATGGCGCTGCCATGAGTCAACGCCCTCGATTTCCTGCTCGCCTGACGCCACTGGCAGAGCTTGCGTCCAAGCGCTCGCTGGCTACCGCCGTGGAAGTCTTGGGCAGTCAACCCGATGCAAAGGCGCGCGAGCGCGTATTGGGTGAGGTGCCGCAGCCGTTGCCCACCTGGGGGCAAGATCTGTCAGTGAGCACGCAGGCTTATCGCCACAAGCTCATGCAGACCATCCAGCGACAGGGTGTTGACGACGAGCGCGTGCTGCAGGCCATCGGCCGCATTGAACGCCATCGTTTTGTCGACTCCGGCTTGCAGGGGCAGGCTTACGAGGACACGAGCTTGCCCATTGGCGCGGGCCAGACCATTTCCAAGCCCAATGTGGTGGCTCGCATGCTTGCGCTTTTGCTTCAAGCGCCGCTGTGCCAACGCGGGGAGGGTTTGGCCAGGGTTTTGGAGGTGGGCACCGGTTGTGGTTATCAAGCTGCGGTGCTGTCCCTGCTGTGTAAGGAGGTTTACTCGGTGGAGCGCATCAAGGAGTTGCACCTTCGCGCCAAATCGAATTTGCGCCCGTTTCGTCTTCCCAATGTGCACTTGATTTTCCAAGATGGATCCACGGGTTATCCCAAAGGTGCGCCTTACTCGGGCATCATTTCAGCCGCTGGGGCCGACGTCATCCCCAATTCTTGGTATGAGCAATTGGCCATCGGCGGTCGCTTGGTGGCACCCCAGAGCAACGAGCGAGGCCAACAAAGTTTGGTGGTGGTCGATCGCACCCGACAAGGCTTTGAGACCAGCCTTTGCGAGGACGTTCAGTTTGTCCCTTTAAAATCCGGCACAGAATGACTCAAAAACGCATTTCCCATCGCCTGATTGGTTCGTCTTTGTTGTTGATGGCACTCGCTGGGTGTGCTGTTGGCTATCAGCATGTTCCTGCACCTGTCGAAGATCGCACCGCTTCATCGGCCAAATCTGCGATTACCCCCATCAAAGATCCTCCGGGCTACTACACCATTCGCCCCAGCGACACCCTCATCAAGATTGGGTTGGAGCATGGCCAAAATTGGCGGGACATTGCGCGTTGGAACAACATCGACAACCCCGATCGCATCGAGGTCGGGCAACGGCTTCGCATTGCACCTCCGGTGAACGCAGCGGCTGTGGAAACCGACAACGGCGTTGTGGTTCAGCCCATTGCGCGTCCAGCCATTCAGGTGGCTCCGTCTCAGACACCGCCGACGAGTGAGCGTGCCATCGCTCAGCCAACCCCTAGTGCCACGCCCGCAGCCACTTCGACGGCACCCGCCCCAGCACCAGCC
>JAYPFZ010000085.1:0-7981 GCA_038126555.1 Betaproteobacteria bacterium | reverse complement strand
CCTCAGCCGCGCTGTCTGAACTCTTGTTTGTGAATCCTGCTCGCGGACAAGTCATCAATGCTTTTGATGGTGTGAAAAACAAAGGCATTGACATCGTGGGGAACAAAGGGGATCCCGTGGTGGCCTCTGCCGATGGGCGCGTAGTTTATGCAGGGTCCGGTTTGCGGGGCTATGGGAATCTGGTCATTCTCAAGCACAACAGCACTTACCTCACAGCCTATGCGCACAACGACAAACTGCTGGTCAAGGAAGACCAGTTTGTGAAGCAGGGGCAAAAAATCGCTGAGATGGGCGACAGTGAGTCAGACCGCGTCAAGTTGCATTTTGAGATTCGCAAGACCGGCAAACCCGTCGACCCTGCACCCTTGTTAAAAACGCGTTAAGCCGAATTGCAGTCGATGACGAATACCGCTGCCCCCATCGCGGATGGCCTGTTGACCATTGAATCCATGGATTTGGAAGCGCAAGGCATCACGCACGATCACACCGGTAAAGTCATTTTTGTTGACAACGCTTTACCGGGTGAGCGGGTGACAGTGCAGTTGCAACGCTCCAAAGCCAAATGGGCCAAAGCGCTGGCCGTCGAACGAAGTCACGATGCCTCGTTGCGCATCAACCCAGCTTGTTCTCATTTTGGTTTCCACCAAGGGGCCTGTGGGGGCTGCAAAATGCAGCACGTTCATCCGGTGGCACAAGTGTCCTTCAAGCAAAGAAGCTTGTTGGATCAACTCTGGCATTTGGGCAAATGCAGGCCTGAAACCATCATTCGACCGTTGACTGGGCCCACTTCCGGTTACCGCCATCGCGGCCGACTTTCGGTTCGCTATGTGGCCAAGCGAGATGAAGTCCTCATCGGTTTTCATGAGCGCAACAGCCGCTACATTGCCGACATGGCTCGGTGTGAGGTGTTGCCGCCTCGACTGTCCAACTTACTGTTGCCATTGCGTCAGCTGATTCGAGGTTTGAACGCGTTAACCACCATTCCTCAAATCGAATTTGCTTTGGGTGATCGTGCCTTGGCCTTGGTGATTCGTCATTTGGAACCTTTGATCGAAGACGACTTGGTGCGTCTGCGTGCCTTTGCACAAACCCATTCCATTGAGTGGTGGTTGCAACCCAAAGGCCCGACAACGGTTCACCTGCTGGACGAACAAGTGCCCTCGGGTTTGGGCTATGACTTGCCAGAATTTGGCATTCACATGCCCTACAAACCCACCGATTTCACTCAGGTGAATCCCAACATCAACCGGTGGATGGTGCTTCAGGCGATTCAATTGCTCAACCCGAAGCAGGACGACACCGTGGTGGATTGGTTCTGTGGCTTGGGCAACTTCACCCTGCCACTGGCCACGCGTTGTCAAACGGTGATGGGCATTGAAGGCAGCGAGGCCTTGGTTGCGCGGGCGCATGACAATTGGGAACACAACCAAGCCTTGCGTGCGCAACGTCAGCTGACACCCCTGGCGCCAGCACGCTTTGAAACCCGAAATTTGTTCGAATTCTCAACGGGCGACTTTGAGGCCTTGCCTCAGGCCCGGCTGTGGCTGATTGATCCGCCCAGAGAGGGCGCATTTGCTTTGTGCAAAGCCTTGTCAGAAGCTTGCCTTGACCCTTCGGTGATGTCGTCTGGTTGGCGAGCGCCCGAGCGCATCGTTTACGTGAGTTGCAACCCGGCCACTTTGGCCAGAGATGCCGGTTTATTGGTTCATCAAGCAGGATACCGGTGCGTTGGCGCGGGGATGATGGACATGTTCCCGCATACGGCGCATGTGGAGAGCATGGCCGTTTTTGAACGGACATAAAAAAAGCCCTCCATCAGAGGGCTTCAGGTTAAAGGGTTGAACCCTCAATCGCGCTCGCCGCCCAAAATCCCAAGCAGGGCCAACAGGCTTTGGAAAACGTTGACCAAATCCAAGTAAATGCGCAAGGTTGCACTCACGTAGTTGGTTTCTCCGCCATCGATGACCGACTTGATGTCGTAGAGCATGTAGGCGCTGAAGATCAGGATGCTGAGGGTGGAAATCACCATCATGCCGGCGGTTGAGCCCACAAAGATGTTGATCACACTGCCCACCAACAACGCAATCACACCCACAAAAAGCCATTGGGCCATGCCGGAGAGGTCGCGTTTGATGGTGGTTGCCAGTGAGGCCATGGCAAAAAATACGGCCGCCGTGCCACCAAAAGCCGTCATGACGAGTGAAGCACCGTTTGAAAAGCCAAGAACCATGGCGATCAGACGGGACAGCATCAGCCCCATGAAGAAGGTGAAGGCCAGCAGCAGGGGAATGCCGCGCGCCGAATCTTTGTTTTTCTCAATGGCGTAAATGAGGCCAAAAGCGCCAACAAAAAAGACGATCAATCCGAAACCGCCAGACAGCGAGCGACTGATGCCTGTGGCCACACCCAGCCACGCACCCACGACAGTGGGAATGAGCGTGAGCGCCAAGAGCATGTAGGTGTTGCGCAATACTTTGTTGCGCTCGACCAAGTGCTGGTCAGCAGTGCGATAGGAAACGGTTTGTGCTTGATTGGACATGGTGAAGTCCCTCCTTTGGTTTCACAATTTTAAGAACTCACGCATGCAAAACAAGTGTTGGAGATTCAACCCCAAGGTTTTTGCAGGTAATCAGTAAATCAGGCGCTCGGGCTGGATGTCTTGAAGGATGGTTGTGGCAATCTCTTCAATGCTTTTGGTCGTCGTGGACAGCCATTTCACCCCAGATCGACGCATCAAGCTCTCGGCCTCTCGGACTTCGTAATGACAGTTTTGTAGGCTCGCGTATACCGAGCCTGGCCGTCGTTCGTGACGAATTTCAGACAAACGATCTGGGTGAATCGTCAGACCGAATAGTTTTTTCAAGTGGGGCTGAAGGGACTTGGGCAAGGTTTGACGCTCGAAGTCCTCGGGGATGAGCGGGTAATTCGCAGCCTTGATGCCATATTGCATGGCCAAGTAGAGCGACGTTGGGGTCTTGCCGCTGCGACTCACCCCCACCAGGATGACATCGGCACTTTCAAGGTCCACATTCATTTGCCCATCATCGTGAGACAAACTGTAATTGATGGCATCGATGCGGTGCGTATAGGCCTTGCTTTTGCTGGCGTCCGAAAAGCGCCCCACGCGATGGTTGGATTTGATCCTGAGTTCGTCCTCTAGTGGGCTGACAAAGGTGCCAAACATGTCCATCAACAAATAGGCGTTGCCCGATTGGATAACGCTTAATACTTCTTCATTCACCAGCGTGGAAAAAACGATGGGTCGCTTGCCATCGGTTTGGGCCGTGTGCTCGATTTGACGCTTGGCTTGGTGCGCTTTGTCGACCGAATCGATGAATGGCAATCGAACGTGCCTGAATTCGTTCCCGAATTGAGCCAAGATGGCGTTGCCAAAGGTTTCTGCGGTGATGCCGGTGCCATCTGAGACAAAAAAGACAGTGCGGTTGGCCATGAGGTGTCGTTTTTTCAGCTTTTAGAATCCAAACATTATGTCTGCTCACGCAGGCTTGCAGGTCTTACGGGCCCCTGGGCGACGTGGCGTAGCCGCGATGCCGTTGACGTACCCCTGCCACCCAATTTTTAACTTTCGGAGCCTTTATGTCTGACCCCAAACTTGCGAATGAATTGGTCATTCCATTTGAAAGCCTGCGCATGTCGCACGTGGACATCGTGGGCGGTAAGAACGCAAGCCTTGGCGAAATGATTTCTCAATTGCCCGATGGGGTGAGGGTGCCAACTGGTTTTGCCACCACGGCCCATGCCTTTCGTTTGTTTTTGCAGCATGAGCAACTGCAAGAACGAATTCAGAGTGCTTTGACCAACTTGAACGTGGATGACATTGCGCAGTTAACGAAAACGGGCGCTGCCATTCGCGAATGGGTTGAACAGCAACCGTTCCCTCCGGAATTGGAAGCTGCCATTCGGCAAGCCCATGCCACCCTCGATCAAAACAACAATGGCTCCTACGCGGTTCGATCATCAGCCACGGCCGAAGACCTGCCTGACGCTTCATTCGCGGGCCAGCAAGAGTCGTTTTTGAACGTCAGTGGCATTGAACAGGTGCTGAGCAAAATCAAAACCGTTTTTGCTTCGCTCTACAACGATCGGGCCATCAGTTACCGCGTTCATCAGGGTTTTGCGCACGCCGATGTGGCCTTGTCCGCTGGCGTTCAAAAAATGGTTCGTTCGGACTTGGCCACTTCTGGTGTGATGTTCACCATGGACACCGAGTCCGGCTTTGACCAAGTGGTGTTCATCACAGCCAGCTATGGCCTGGGCGAAATGGTGGTTCAAGGGGCCGTGAATCCCGATGAGTTTTACGTCCACAAGCCCATGCTCGCGCAGGGTAAGGCGGCCCTCATTCGACGCAACTTGGGTTCGAAATTGACGCAAATGGTGTTCGCCTCAGCAGATGAACACGCGCAATCGGGGCATTGGGTCAAAACCCAGGACGTCCCCGTAGAACTCCGCAATCGGTATTGCTTGTCCGATCAGGATGTCTTGGATTTGGCACGCTTTGCCGTCATCATCGAGGGCCATTACGGTCGTCCGATGGACATTGAGTGGGGTAAAGATGGCCAAGACGGACAGCTCTACATCCTCCAAGCACGGCCAGAGACGGTCAAGAGTCGCCAAACGCAGGTTCAGCACCGCTACAAGCTCATCGGCAAAGGTGATGTGCTGACCCATGGGCGTGCCATTGGACAAAAAATTGGAACAGGGCGTGTTCGCTTGGTTCATGGTCCCCAGGAGATGGACAAAGTTCAGGCCGGCGATGTGTTGGTGACGGACATGACCGACCCCAATTGGGAACCGGTCATGAAAAAGGCCAGCGCCATCGTGACCAACCGAGGGGGCCGAACTTGTCATGCAGCCATCATTGCGCGTGAATTGGGGATCCCGGCTGTGGTGGGGTGCTCTACCGCGACCGAAGATTTGGTGGATGGTGCTTTGGTCACGGTCAGCTGTTCAGAAGGCGATACCGGCTATGTCTACGAGGGCTTGCTAGAAACCGAAGTGGTCACTGTCCAGCGAGGACAAATGCCCGCAATCGGCACCAAGATCATGATGAACGTGGGCAATCCTCAGCTGGCCTTCTATTTTTGCCAATAGCCCAAAGAATGCGTGGGGCTGGCCAGGCTGGAGTTCATCATCAACAACAACATCGGCGTGCACCCCAAGGCGATATTGGACTATCCAGCTGTTGATCCAGACTTGAAAAAAGCCGTGGAATCGGTGGCCCGCGGCCATGCTTCACCCAAATCGTTTTACGTGGACAAGGTGGCTGAAGGCGTGGCCACCATTGCTGCGGCTTTTTGGCCCAAGCCGGTGATCGTGCGTTTGTCTGATTTCAAGTCGAACGAATACCGCAAATTGATTGGTGGCAGTCGCTATGAGCCCGAGGAAGAGAACCCGATGTTGGGCTTCCGAGGCGCGGCTCGCTACATCAGTGACGATTTTGCGCAAGCCTTTGCCATGGAGTGCGAAGCGTTGGCTCGCGTGCGCAAAGACATGGGTTTCACCAATGTGCAAATCATGGTGCCCTTTGTGCGCACCTTGGACCAAGCCCAATCGGTGGTGAGTTTGCTTGCGCAACATGGCCATGTGCGAGGCCAAGATGATTTGAAGGTCATCATGATGTGCGAGATTCCCAGCAATGCCTTACTGGCCGAGCAGTTCTTGGATCATTTCGACGGCTTTTCGATTGGCTCCAACGATTTGACCCAGTTGACCTTGGGTCTGGATCGCGATTCGGGCATGGAGTTATTGGCCAAAGACTTTGATGAGCGTGACCCAGCCGTTCGCGTGCTGCTGGACATGGCCATTCAAGCTTGTTTGCAACGCGACAAATACATTGGCATTTGCGGCCAAGGCCCCAGCGATCACCCCGATTTTGCGAAATGGTTGATGGACCGAGGCATCAAGTCGATCTCGCTGAATCCAGATACGGTGGTCGACACTTGGAATGGTTTGGCCAACGCCTGACGCTGGAGATGAGCCGATGAACAAGAAAACGCTGGTGTTGCTTTGGGGAGGGGTGTCAGTGACCGCGCTAGGGTTGGCTGGCCTCTACGCGCACGCCTCGCGTTTTCATTATTGGCTCAGCATCCTCATTCCGGTTTTTTATATCTTGCTGACCCTGCTGGGCATTCGGCACATCGAAAACCATGAACAGGACGACTAGATGAACCTCAAAAACCCGTTCCACATCGCAGGGCTGATGGCCCTGATGGTGTTGGCGTTGTTTTTGTTGGATCAACTGGGCTTGCAGCGCACGACCATTAATTTCCTGTTTTTGGGCGTACCCATCCTGGGCTATGCCACGGTGGGGTTGATTTGTCGAACCACCAATGCCGACCAGTACTACATGGCAGGTCGTTCGATTCCTGCGGGATTCAATGGTTTGGCGACCGCTGCCGATTGGCTTTCAGCAGCTTCTGTGATTGGCTTGTCAGGCTTGTTGCTCACGGAAGGGTATGTGGGGGACGAGCAGCGTGCGGGTGGTTTGGTCTATTTGATGGGTTGGACTGCGGGCTTTTGCTTGTTGGCTTTTTTATTTGCAGCTGCCATTCGACGCAGCGAAGCCATCACCATTCCTGAATTTTTAGCCAAGCATTACGACAGCCGCCCCATTCGCTGGATTTCAGGGCTTGGTGCAATCGGCTGCTCCTTGGTGTACCTCATTGCACAAATCTATGGCATTGGCTTGGTGGCCTCGATGCTCTCAGGGCTCACGTTTGAGTTGGGGGTTTTGCTGGCATTGGGCGGCGTGTTGCTGTGCTCATTCTTAGGTGGGATGCGCGCGGTGACTTGGACGCAAGTGGTGCAGTCACTGGTGATCGTGGTCGCCATGATGGGCTTGGCCATGGCGGTATCTTGGAAAACCACGGGTCATTTCATTTATCCCTTATCCGCCGACGCTTCGATCAATAACTTGCAGCAACTCACGCTGCGGCAACAAAAATTAGACGACGAGTTGGGGACTCGGTCGTTCATGATGCAGCGCGTCGAGAAGTTGAGAAGCCAGCTCGAACAGCCCGAGCAGGCCTACCAGCAAGAGCGTGAGAGCGCCGCAATTCGGCTTGAATTTTTACGGGCCATCAACGCGCCACTGCGTGACATTCATCGCTTGCAAAAGAGTCCTTATCTGAGGGCGAATGGCTACGAAGAGGTGGTTCGTGCTTGGCGCCAGGAACTGTTGCAATTGGAGCGCCAATTGGCCCAGCCAACGGCCTTTACCTCTTACGAGCCACGTGAACGGCACAACCCTTTGAATTCGGTCGGCTTGTTTTTATGTCTGGCGCTGGGCACGGTTTCATTGCCCCATTTGCTCATTCGCTCCGGAACAGCAGTCAATCCTCGCGAAGCCAGGCGTTCCATGATTTGGACCTTGGTCGTGGTTGTATTGGTCTACAGCTGCGCCAGTTCCCTGGCGGTGATGATCAAAGACTTGGTGTTGTCCGATCTGGTCGGTCGGTCTTTTTCGGACTTGCCACTGTGGGTCGATCAGCTTCGCTCATCGGCCAACGAAATGTTGAAGATGACCGACTGGAACCACGATGGGTGGATTCAATTGGGCGATGTTCGGTTGATCAACGACCACCTGATTTTGGCGATTCCAGAAATCCTGAACATATCGCCGATCTTTACGGGGTTGATTGCGGCTGGTGCACTGGCTGCTGCCTTGTCGACGGCGGATGGTCTGTTGTTGACCATTTCCAATACCCTGGTGCATGATTTTTATTTTCATTCGACCCATCGTGAAGTCAGCCCTTTGCGCCGGGTGATGGTGAGCAAACTGACCTTGATGACCGTGGCTTTGTTGGTGGCCTGGATCACCACCAATCGCCCCGTCGACATTTTGTTTTGGGTGGCCTGTGCCTTTTCATTGGCTGCGTCCACCTTCTTTCCGGTCTTGTTTTTGTCCATCCATTGGAAGGGCATGACCAAAGCGGGTGCCCTGTCTGCCATGGTTGTGGGA